>DBZK01000007.1 GCA_002311135.1 Dehalococcoidia bacterium UBA1162 | reverse complement strand
CAACCATAATATGGCCACAAGTTAACTATTCTTTAGTACAAACGTTAGTGAAAAAGTTCTGTCTACCGTACACTTAGCTCTACCAAGTAAATATTCTTCAAGAAATAATCCAAGGAGTCACATCATGGCCAGAAAACCCATTGGGTGCCCTACCGGACGGCCTAAGATTACCGTCGACTGGCAGAAGTTCGAATTTGGCTGTCAGATCAACGCCACCAAAGAGGAAATCAGCATGGTTGAACGTATCTGAAACGACTTTAGACTTGGAGTATAGCGCACACTATCACCGGATGGTGACGGTCTTGAAATCTGTCAGTAGGTGTACAAACCGTTATTCTACGTTCAAGTTAGAACCTTAGTAATAGTTGTCAAAGAATTGTTTTGAACGTAAAATACTTTCCAGCAATAACCCGTTTTATTCGATCTATTAGCAAATTATTAGCAAAATACCGGCTTGGGCTTAACAGCTGCATAAGCATACTAACCGCAGGATCTTTTTAATCTCTTTGTCTTTTCCCGCCCAACCTATTCAGCGACCCGGGCCGACAGCAATAAACTACGTGAAGGCTTCAGACGAGCGTGGCGCAAGGGGTTCCATTTCGACATGCAGCGGGAACAGGTCAACTGCAGCGGCTGCAAGGGCGACGGTAGCAAGTTCTTCATCTGCGGCCTTTGCCAGATCAGAGAGTGCGCCGTGACAAAAAGGCTCTGTGGCTGTAAGCTATGCTTTGACTATTCTTGCCACGGGGTCAACTTGTTGACCGGAGCGGCAACTCTTAAGAGCCGGGAAGCCTCATGCCACCTGCTGAAATATGGATCGACGGACTGGTTCAGAGTAGCACATATATAACCATGGCCTTTGGCATGGTGCTGGTGTTCAGCATCCTCGGAATATTGAACTGGACACATGGACAGTATTATATGCTGGGAGCGGTCGCCGTCTACTACGGCGTGACGGCGGCGGGCATACCATTCCCCCTGGCAATGTTGATCGCAGGCGTTATTATTGCCGGATTGGGCATGCTCGTTAAGAAAGTAATTATCGACCGGGTGTCGGATGCCCTGTACGTCGGCGCAGTCACGCTGGCCCTGATCTTTTTTCTGGAGGGCCTGACCAGCATGGTATTCGGGATGCAGGACAAGGGGTTGGCTGAGGTTATGCCTGGGACGATAGATTTCGGGATCTTCAGCATCAGCTATCAGAAACTGGCCGTGGTTGCGTTCACCGTTGTGGTCCTGGTTGCCATGTATGCCGTGTTGAACGGAACCAAGGTTGGACTGTCCATAAGGGCTGTGGCGCAGGAACCAAGGGCGGCGAGCCTGTATGGCGTACGTGTCGACCGCGTTTCGCTGATTGTCATGGCCATCGGCTGGGCGCTGGCTGCATGGGCGGGTTGCATTATGGCACCGGTCTATTCGATCAATCCGTTTATCGGCCGCGCTCCCATGCTTTTTTCGCTGTTGGCCATCGTGATCGGCGGCCTGGGCAGTCTAACAGGCGCGATCATCGGCGGGTTGATTCTCGGCTTCCTCAACAGCATTATGGCCTTCTACATCTCGTACTATTCCGAGGCAGTGCTGTTTGTGCTGGTGATCATCCTGCTGCTTATCCGGCCGCAAGGGCTGTTCGGAGCGCCCGTCAAATAAGAAGTTGGGATATAAGTGAATAAAGCCCTAAATCCCAGAAATAAGCAATTGGTAATTATCAGTGAACTGGCGGATACTGAAGGCGCTATAACTACTCTAAATCATACAGGAGGTATTATAAAATGACGGTTAAAATATGTAGCGCCGCAGAAGCCATATCTGTAGTAAAAGATAACGACCACGTAGCTTCTCATATGTGGGGTCTATGCGGTACGCCCGGGCATTTATACCGTGCACTGGCGGCAACCAACGTCAAAAACCTGACCCTGTATATCGAGAATTTCTTGCCAGGTCCGCCCGGGACTGTCGAATGGGGCTTCCCCGACCCGACCATGCTTCTTTCCCATCTGAAGAAGATCGTAACACCCTATCTTGGAGGCCGTGCATACAGCCGCACGGGAATGCAAGCAGATTTCCTGGGCGACCTCATCAAGAGCGGGAAACTTGAAACAGAAGCGACCACGCACGGCGTTTTCATGGAGCGTCTGCATGCTGGCGCCATGGGACTGGGAGGATTTTACAGCCCGATAGGCATCGGGACCATCATAGCCACCGGAAAGGAAACGAGGGTTATCGATGGAAAGGAGTATATATTTGAAACCCCTATCCGCCCCGATGTGGGACTGATCAAGGCTGCCAAAGCGGACAAGCTTGGAAATCTGGTTTACCATGGCTCGGCCCGGGCAGCCAATCCGGTTATCGCAATGGCATCAAAGATGAATATTGTCGAGGTCGACGAAATAGTCGAGCCGGGCGAACTGGATCCCGAATGTATAGTCACTCCGGGAATATACGTGGACTACCTCGTAAAAATACCCGAGGGCGATATCGCAGGCGCCAAAAACCTTAAAGAACTCGTCAAACTGGCTGTAGCTTTGGTTAATAAGTAGGTGTGAAATGAAAGAGAGATTGGATGAGTTAGTCATGGCAATGCGTGCGGTACGGGAACTGAAGCATGGTGATTACTGTAACCTCGGCCTCGGCATACCGCAAATGTGTGCAGCCAATCTTCCGGAAGGTGTGCATGTCCAGGCGGAGAATGGCGTTATCGGTTACGGCCCGCTTGTAACGACCGACAACGTCGAGCAAGCCGACCCCGGCCTGATAGATGCAGGAGCAAAATTCTATACCCCTGCTCCCGGGATGAGCTTTTTTGACATGCTCACATCTTTTGCCATGATCCGAAGCGGGCGGCTGATATCAATACTGGGAGGTCTCCAGGTTTCCGAAACCGGTGACCTGGCCATTCATAGCCTCAGCTACAATGACGAGTATCCGCAGATTGGGGGCAGCATGGATTTGGCCTGGGGGGCCAAAAGAGTCATCGTAACTATGACGCATACGAATAAAGAGGGTAAACCCAAGCTGGTAAAAAGCTTAACCTACCCTCTGACTGCGGCGAAATGCGTTAATTTGATCATCACCGACGTGGCGGTAATTGAAGTGACAGACCACGGGCTGATCCTTAAGGAGTTTGCCCCCGGCTGGAGCGTGGATGAGATCAGATCCTTGACGGAAGCCCGTCTCTCTGTATCAGATGATGTCAAGGTGATGGAGCTATGACCACTTTATCTGACCACTGTTATTTTTGGTTACACGCCCGCTGATTACCGCGTAATCCTGGTACAAATAACCTGCAAAAACAAATCACAATAGCTAGTGACATATGGTCATAGCCATTGGCGAAAATGCAACTAGTTCAGGTGACACTGTTTGGATGGTGACGGCTCTTCAGGCACTCGTGGACTCAGATCAGGTGCAGTCAGGCACCTGTCAATCCTTACCTAATTCCCATCTTTCTTTCTTGCGATGGAAATTAAGTCTATGCGAATCCCTATCCCCTGTGTTAAAATCAGCTAAGGTG
>DBZK01000041.1 GCA_002311135.1 Dehalococcoidia bacterium UBA1162 | reverse complement strand
CAACCATAATATGGCCACAAGTTGACTATTCTTTAGTACAAACGTTAGTGAAAAAGTTCTGTCTACCGTACACTTAGCTCTACCAAGTAAATATTCTTCAAGAAATAATCCAAGGAGTCACATCATGGCCAGAAAATGCACTGGACGCCGGGCCAGGTTTAACAAAGCACTAACCAGATGTTATATTCGATGATGTTAAACTCGGTTTCGTCAGAATTATCATCTTCATAACACTATCAGGTCATAGTATTGGTTAGACCGATTACTCAAACATTACTTTGGCATGCCCTCGAAAACCTAGAAACTCTACTATGTAATGGACTATAATTTGTAACGGGGTCAGCTTAAAATAAGCTCTATTATCCACGATTCGCATTTAGATAATCGCAAGATCAAAGGAGATATTGAATGAATACCAAGTTCTGTATAATCGTGGTTTCAATATCGGCAATGCTATTATTGGGTTTGACTGGCTGTTTAAATATAAATACGCAGCCATCGTCGACAGGTCAATCTGCTGCTACTGCGCCAACAATGCCGAATATCACCGTTCCTAATAGCAGCGTTCAGCCTGCACCAGCCACGCCGCAATACGTTTGTGATCTCGAAGATAGCAAAGCGTATGCTGTCGGTATAAAAGGGACCGACTTGGGCATCCCAGTGTTGCTACCGAGCCAGAAAAGCTGGTGGTTTTTGTTCGGTGATGTTAATGGCGAAAAAACAGCTGAAGGAGGGAGCGCTGTTTTACAGGCAGAAACGCCATTTGACTGTAGCAATACTTTCTGGAAGACAAATCCTAGCGGGAAATATTATCAGCCTCTTACATCGAAACGTCAGCCCGGCGACGAGTCCACTGTACCAGCCGGTGCTATAGAAGTTAACGGGACACTTTATATTTATGCGATGCGCGTGGACCATTGGGGAGGGCCAGATGCTACGGATGCACATGGGGTCCTTTTTAAAAATCTGAACGGTAAATTTATAGAGATTTTCTCTTGGCCAGTCAATGAAAAACATGTTAACACGTCACCGGTGTGGGGCGAATTGAATGGCCAGCAAGTCATCTTTATGGCGATCACAGGTAAATACCGCACGTCGCCGGTCTATTTAGCTTATGTGAGCCCTGGTGAGATAGAAAATCAAAATGCCTATCGTTACTTGGTAGGATTGGGCGCGAACGACACACCAATCTGGTCCGAAAATATAAATTATGCAAAACCCTTGTCTGGAATGGAGGATGTCCAAGCAGGAGAAATATCCTTGGTAAGAAACTATAAGCTCGGGAAATCCTATCTAATGTTCAAGAATTACCAAAATAACAACTCTTCATTCATGCTTTTTTCTGCGGACAATCCTTATGGACCTTATTCAGCACCAACACGATTCTACCCGTGCGATACTTCAGCCTCCTGGATGCAGCCAGGGTGGGGAACTTGTTATGGCGGCTATATCATGCCTGACAATTTCGGCAGCAACGGAAAAGAGATTTATTTTACGGTATCGCTATGGAAGCCTTATACGGTAGTTTTAATGAAGATGGAGCTTGAGTAGTATTGCACTGCACACACTATCACCGGATAGTGACAGCTCTCCAGATAATCATGGATTCAGGCTAGGTGCAGTCAGGCAAGTGGCACGATTGTATATGGTGCCAGTAGCCTTCCTCATACGGCGTGCGTTGCCTGCTTCCCGTCAATCGAGGACGCTATTTAGGGCGTTGGAAAGCCCCGGCACCGTCTTGTACTTTGACAGGTCCCCGGGTTTGATCCATTTGGACTCAGTATGCTCCCAGTCAGTTTTAATTTTATCGGGCTCGGTCACATGGAAAAGGAAGGGGTGGACGATCCATTTCCGGTTCAGTTTCTTATCTATAACCTCAAGCGGTTTGCCCTGCTTGATAAGCCGGATGGCGCTTTTAAAAAGCCCTGTTTCCTCCCTGATTTCGGTATAGGCCTGGTCCAGAGGATCGGTCTCGATATAGCCGCTCACGCCTGCCCATGATCTTTGATAGGTACCGACCCGGTGGCTGCGTCTCAATATTAAGATCATATTGCGGTGTTCCAAAAAACAGGTGACCACGTTCTTGACCTCATAGGGCACATCCATTACTTCGTCCAGCCGCTTCTGGAAATGCTCGTTGAGTATCTGAAGTGCGGCTGCGGCAGCTTTTTCTTTAATCTCCTCCCTCTTTCCGCTGAAGATAAACTTATGATGGATGGTTCCCCTGGATGTGGAAAGTCCCATGTAGAAAAGGCCGATAGGCTTGATGGGAGTAGCCCCATCAGGTCCGGCGATCCCCGTGGTGGATATGCAGACATCCACGTGCAGCAGCTTGCGTCCGCCTTCAGCCATTTCTTTGGAAGTTTCCAGGCTGACAGCCCCGTGCAGCTTCAAAGTGTCCTCTTTTACACCGGCCACCTGCATCTTAATATCATTGCTGTAGGTGACTATCGAACCTTTGAAGTAGTTGGAGCTGCCTGGTATATTGGTTATTTTATCCGCGATCCTTCCACCCGTGGCCGATTCTACGGTTCCCAACGTGAGCCAGGTGCCTGTCTTATCGTGATAGTCCGAAATCAGCCTGGCGTTAGCCATCTCCCATTTCTTCATACATCTTTACCTGTATAGAGAACTTCAAGAATTCTAGCAGAAAACGGAATTTTCAGTATAAATCAATCATGCTGATATAATTATTCCTGTGAATTTACTTAAGGATACCATCACCTTCCTGGGGACGGGTGGGGCCAGGTTCACGGTGGCTAAACAGCTCCTGGCTACGGGAGGTGTGTGGATGAACCTGGGAGATGTACAGTTACTGATGGACCCCGGCCCGGGCTCGCTGGTTTACGCTATCAAGCATAAGTGCGATCCGACAAAGTTGGATGGCATCATTTTATCTCATAAGCATCTCGACCATTCAGTAGACATAAATGTGATGATTGAAGCTATGACCGAGGGTGGTTGGAAGAAGAGGGGCAGCGTATTTGCCCCTGCTGATGCGTTTAACAATGGCGCAGTGATATTACCGTATCTGCAGAATTTTCCTGAGAGGATAGATTTTCTTGAAGAGAAAAAGAAATACGAGGTGGGCGACGTATCGTTCACCACTCCGGTCAAACATATCCACCAGGTGGATACTTACGGTTTCGTTTTTCAAACCCCGCGGCACAAATTTTCCTGGATCACCGACACTAAAATATTCGATTCCCTGGCCGGCCACTACCGGGCTGACCTGATCATTATAAATGTACTGAGCCTGGAAAGCCGCCTGCCGGTCGATCATCTGGGGCTGCCCGACGCTGAAAAGATTATCAAGGAGATAAAGCCCAGGATCGCCTTACTAACGCACTTCGGGCTAACCATGTGGAAGGTCAAACCCTGGGAAATAGAACAGAGAGTTAGCGATGATACAGGCGTAAGGGTAATAGCAGCGCGGGACGGCATGGTCTTCGACCTGGATGAAGTAGATCAAACGTAATATCTAGAGAAGTGATTCCAGGATAGTCCTGGCCAGCGCCTCGTTTATCCCGTTTACAGTGACCAGGTCCTCGATAGTCGAACCCTTTATATTGCGCACTGATCCGAATTTTTTGATCAGGGCTTTTTTGCGGGCCGGTCCGATGCCTGCCACACTGTCGAGTTGGGATTCGCGGCTCTTTTTAGACCTGAGTTGCCTGTGGTAAGTAATGGCAAATCGGTGGGCTTCATCCCTCACCCTTTGCAAAAGGTGCAGTTCTTCGGATGATTTATCGAAGGGTACGGGCCCCTGCCTTCCGGGCTGAAAAATATCTTCATTTTCCTTGGCAATACTGATGATGGGTATGTTGTCGACAGCCAGTTCCTTTAAAGCAGAACGGGCGGCATTGAGGTGCCCCTTTCCACCGTCGATCAGGACCAGGTCGGGGAGCGTAGACCACTTCTCGGCCGCATCGACGTAGCCTTTGAAGCGTCGGTGCAATACCTCGCACATCATGGCATAGTCGTCGGTATGGTCGACCAGTTTGATTTTGAATCGCCTGTAAAGCGAGGGTTTGGGCACACCGTTCTCGAACACCACCATGCTGCCTACCGCGATAGTGCCCTGGATATTCGAGATGTCATAGGCCTCGATTCTGTGCGGGACCTCGGGGATGTGGAGTGCGTCCTTCAAATTGGCTAGGACGTTGAGGTATTCCGGCCGCGCCATTTTTTTACTCTTATAAATTTCAAGCTGCTGGCGCGCGTTTTCAGCTACCATCTCCATCAGGCGCAAGCCGGTCCCTTTATGAGGTACCCTGATCTCCACCCTGGACCCCTTACTGCTTGCCAGCCATTCGCTTAGCAGGCCAGCCTCATTTATGGGCGACTGAATTAAGATCAGCCCCGGTATATGGTCGATAGACGAATAGTAAAGTTTGATGAAGCTTTCCAGGAGCTGGGCATCGCTTTCATCCGATGATTTCTCTATGATGTAATGCTCATCCCCTATCAGCCTGGAATCCTTAACGGAAAAAATGCGTATGCAAGCGATATCCCTGTCCTGTGCCAGCGCAATGACATCCTGCTCACCCCGGATGTTAAAGGTAATTTTATTGCTGGCGATTACGGCTTGAATCGAGTTTATCTGATCCCTTATATTGGCCGCCTTCTCGAATTCCGTATTCTCGGAGGCCTTCTTCATGCCGGCTTTCAGTTCGCGGATAACCTGTTCTTCCCTGCCCTCAAGTAGATCTACGGTACGCCTGACCAGTTCCCCATATTCCTCCCGGCTGATGGCCCCGATGCAAGGGCCCAGGCAGCGTCCTATGTGGAATTTAAGGCAGGGCCGGATTTCTTTACCTGTAATGACCTTATTGCATGAGCGCAGAGGGAAGATTTTCCGTAAAAGGTCGTAAGTTTGCCTGGCGGACCAGGCGCTGGGTATGCGGCCGATATACCTGGCGCCATCGTTATAACGCCGCCTGGTAATACTTATGGTAGGCCACTCATTTTTGACATCGACCTTGATATATGGAAAACTCTTATCGTCTTTGAGCAGCACGTTGAAATGAGGTCGGTATTTTTTAATCAATTGGCACTCGAGGATAAGTGCAGCGATCTCGGACTCGGTGACTACGAAGTCAATTTTATCCGCCCTGGCCGTGAGCTGCTCAGTCTTTTCGGGGAGGTTGGGGGTCTGCTTGAAGTAGCTCTTCACCCGGTTGCGCAGGTTGGAGGCCTTGCCAACGTAGATAACCTCGCCCTTTGCGTCTTTGAAAATATAGATGCCCGGTTTGTTTGGCAGGAGCTTTAAATAGAGTTCAATGTTGCGGTTGACCATCTGCAGATAAATTCTAGCATCGCCTTGTGAATACGGCAAAGCAAAGTAGCAGCTATAACCAACAATTCTATTCTTAAGTAATAATTTTATGTTAAAATAGGTGTCGCTGGAAATGGTAGAAGACATAAGATTATTCCTAAACTACCTGGCAAAAGAGAAAAAGTGCTCTAAAAATACTCTGGATGCCTATCATAACGACCTGAGCCAGTTGGCTGACTATATAGCGTCAGCTAAAAGCAAAGAGGCGGGTGGCTATGAAGTAGAAGAGTTAGGGGAGGAGCATCTGGCATCATACATGCTTTATCTCAAAGGGAAAAGCTATGCCGTTTCTACGGTCGCCAGGAAAATTGCTGCAGCCCGCACCTTTCTCAAATTTATGGCCGACAGCGGCAAAGTCAGCAAAGACCTTGCGCCCAAACTGGCAGCTCCCAGGGTAGTAAAAGCGGCGCCTAAGGCGCTGACGGTGGGTGAGGTGCAGCGGCTGCTGGCTGAGGCTGCCAGGCTGCAGACCATAGATGCCAGGAGAGACTGGACGATGCTTGAGTTGCTATATGCAACCGGTATGCTGGCCAGCGAACTGATGTCGCTTAACGTGGAAGACCTCGATATGAACCAAAATAATATTAAAATAACCAATCAAAGGGGCAAAAGCAGGGTCATCCCTATGGATAAGCGTATAAAGGACCTGATGAAGGATTATATCGACTCCGTCCGCATAAAATTGTTAACCAGGGATAAGGAAAAGGCGCTTTTTTTAAACCAGCGCGGCGAAAGGTTGACTAGGCAGGGATTCTGGCAGATCGTGCAAAGCTATGCCGACCAGGCGGGTATCATTTCTAAGGTCACCCCGCGTTCCATTCGACACAGCTTTGCGGTCCACCGGCTTAAAAACGGCTCTGACATACACAATATTCAAGAAATACTAGGCCATGCCCATGTCTCTACCACCAAGTCCTATAGGCAGTCTTAGTAATTGGTTTGTATAATAAGTCTATATAGTTTAATCTCATTGACACATATATCGGGGAGAAATTAGATATGTCTAAGAAATCACGTAAAGCCAGGGCCAGGAGAAGGGTAGAGCCTATCAACCCGGTTGCAAGCAGCAGGCCGCAGCCTGTAGTTCAAACACCTGCACGTGCTGCATTCAAGCAGCCAGCCGTAACGGCCGCCGCAACCTTTCAGGCCAAGAGTTACGATTATGTGAAATCCGACCTGGTCCGCATCGTGATCATTGCCGGCTCATTAATCCTGATCCTGATTGTATTGACTTTTATACCAGCATTAAAGTCATAGGTTAAAACGGTGGATTTTGACAGGCCCCGTGAAATTTTAACGGATTCGCTAAAATTTCAAATAAAGGACAGGTGGGTATTGGCGGCCATCTCCAAAGTGCCGCGTGAGCTCTTCGTCCCCCCTGAGCTTCAAGCATTAGCCTACGAAGATAAGCCTCTGGCTATCGGCTACGGACAAACCATCTCTCAACCCTATATTGTGGCGCTCATGATCCAGGCCCTCGAACTAAAAGGGCCGGAGAAGGTTCTGGAGATAGGCACGGGAAGCGGCTACCAGGCTGCCCTGCTGGCAGAGCTGGTGAAGTCCGTTTGCAGCGTGGAAAGGATTCACGAACTGGCCGAAGCCGCAAAAAAATTGCTCGGCGGGATGGGTTATAAGAATATTACCATCGGGATTGCGGGCGATGAGTTAGGCTGGAAGGAACACGCCCCCTATGATGGCATAATCGTGGCTGCAGCAGCCCCGTCAGTACCCCCTTCATTATTGGAACAGCTTGCCGTAGGCGGCATCATGATAATTCCCGTGGGATCCAGATGGGAGCAGGAACTTATCAAGGTGCGCAAAGGGCAGCATGGTAACCAGATCGAGAATCTGGGCGGCTGCAGGTTCGTCCCACTTATTGGCAAAGACGCCTGGCAGGAGTAGGGAGCGCCCTATTTTGTGTAAAGGGCGCCCACGGGACATACGTTTACACATGACAGACACGAGTTACATTCTGTTTCCTCAAGAGGGATGCCGGCAAAAGTGGAGACCATTGTACTGAGTCCCCTGTAAGCAAAGTCCAGCACACCTGTCCCCTCACCCTGGCACACCCACACGCATCTGCCGCACAACACACATTTATTTTTATCAAAGGCAAAAAGCGGATGACTGGAGTCCACCTCATAGTTCATATCGATTTTTTTCAACCGTTTGTCGTTCAGTTTGAAATGCTCAAGGCCGGCTATGTGTTGAAGCTCGCAATTCCTGTTCTTGGGACAGCGGCCGCAGTCAAGCCGATGGTGGCTCAATAGCAGGTTAAAAGAACTGCGGCGTAACTTGGTTGCCTCTGGAGTATTTACAGTCACCTTCATCCCGTCTTTCACTTTCTCGGTGCAGGCAGTTACCGGGCCCTGGAGTCCGGCTATTTCAACAAAACACAGGCGGCAAGATGCGAAAGGCTTGCTGTTACCCCTGATACTGCACAGATTGGGTATAGAGATACCATTATTCAGTGCCGCCCATAGCAAATTAGAGTCTTTTGGAGCTCTGATTTCCTTGCCTTCGATCAGGATTGTGCTGAGCATGTACCAACGATAACAAAAAAGAAAGGCGGGTTACAAATTTGTAACCCGCCTTCAACTATTGTTTATTCCGTATTAGCTGTAGATTTCCTTGACTATATTGCCGTCCGGAGCCTGTAGCTGGATGAGAAGTGGCATCTGACCCAGGGCGTGTGTAGAACAGGACAGGCACGGATCATAGCAGCGGATGGCAGCCTCGACCCTATTAAGTATGCCCTCGGTGACATTACCCTTCTTGATGTATTCTTTGGCCACCTCGTATACTGCCCGGTTCATAGCAGCATTATTGTGGCCGGTGGCAACTATCAGGTTAAGCTTGGTGATCTTGCCGGTTTCGTCGCTCCAATAGTGGTGAATGAGCGTGCCCCTGGGAGCTTCTACGACTCCGACGCCCTGCTCATTGTACTTATTGGAGTTGACCTGGATGTCGGTGGAGGTTATATCCTTGTCTTCCAGGAGTTCACGTGTCTTTTCAATGGAGTAGATCAGCTCGATCAGGCGTGCATAGTGGTAGTATAAAGAACTTTCCACGAAACCGAATTTGCTAAGTTTCTTGAATAGCTTCAGCTCGGCATTGGCGATGGGTGTGGTAATTCCTGTGCAGGCGTTAAGGCGGGCCAGCGGGCCGGCGCGATAAATGCCGCCGGGATATCCCAGGCTCTTATAGAAGGGGAATTTCATGTATGACCAGTCTTCGACGTACTCGGCAATGATATCCAAATAGTTGGCCGGGTCGAACTGCTCTTCCAGAACGACGCCCTTGGAATCGACCAGCCGCCATTTGCCGTCATAGAGGGCCAGGTTGTTATCTTTGTCGACCATACCGAGATAGCCGGACGGGAATTTGCCGAAATTCTCGACCAGGTCTGCATTCTTAGCAGCAAAATCCTTCCAGATCTTAAGTGCTACCTGGGCATCGGCCAGGACCCAATCCATCTGCCTCAGGAAATAGTCCCTGTCCTCGACAGAAAGCGCAGTGCTCATACCGCCGGGTATCGCGGCATTGGGATGTACCTTCTTGCCGCCCAGCTTCTTGATGATAGTCTGGCCGAGGCTGCGCATTTTGACTGCCTTGGTAGCCAGTTCCGGGTTTACTCCAATGAGCCCGATGACGTTGCGCAATGCCGGATCTGAATCGAAGCCCAGCAGAAGGTCGGGGCTGGCAAGATGGAAGAAGTGGAGTGCATGTGACTGGATATACTGTCCCAGGTGCAGGAGCTCCCTTAAAAGCGTGGCAGGCCGTGTCAACTCAACACCTAGTATGGTATCACAGGCCTTGGCCGAAGCTAGCTGGTGGCTAACCGGGCAGATGCCGCAAATGCGCGGGGTAAGCGTTGGCATCTCCCAGAACACCTGTCCTTCGCAGAATTTCTCAAAGCCGCGGAACTGGGTATTGTGGAACCTTGCTGAAGCCACATTGCCGGCCTCGTCAAGCTGAATGGTTACCTTTCCGTGTCCTTCGACCCTGGTTATCGGGTTAATTTCAATTATTTTGCTCGCCATTTTTCACCTCTTTAATCAAAGCGCATTATGTTGCTGGGAAGAACCGGGATGCGGCCCGCCAGCAATTCGGTAAGGCCGTATTTAATTGCCTCAGGCTCCGGAGGGCAACCGGGAATGTAGCAATCAACTTTAACAATTTGATTGGCCGGATATACCTTATCGAGAAGGGCTGGCACTCCCGGTGACTGGGGGATCTTGCCCTTGTAGGTACTGGCCGTCTCTATATAAGCGCACCTGAGTACGTCATCTTTATTCAGCGAACTGCGCATAGCGCAGACGCCGCCAAAGCAGGCGCAATCGCCCCAGGCCATTAAAATCTTGCAGTTATGCCGTAATTCCTCAATGATCTCTTTCTCTTCTTCATTGCCTACTGAACCTTCTACTATGCCCACGTCAACTGGAGTGAATGTTTTAATATCAGTTATAGGGCTCCTGTGAAACTCAACCAGTTTGGCCACATCGATAATAAATTCATCTATGTCCAGGAATGACATGTGACACCCTGAGCACGCTTCCAACCAGACAGTAGCTACTTTTACTTTTGCCATTTGTTCACTCCTTACGGGCGTTATTTTTTAAGATGTTTGGCGATCCCCTTTATAGTATCGGCGTCGCTCTTAATGTCGGCCGGGCCTTTAACCATCGGGGCCGTCGATTTGCTGATACCATCCAGAGTTGTATAGCTGCCTTTCGATTCAGTCCAGAGCAGTGAAGGCAGGACTACATCGGCTTTATCGGTAATGGGTGACAGGTAACTTGCCTGAACTACTGCAAACCCGATTCCTTTCATGGAATCTGATAAAGCCCGGGATTCCGCCAGATCATCGGCAAGCAACAGATACAGGCCTTTGATCTTTCCCTTGGATAGTTCGGTTACCACAGAGCCCTTGGAATTGCTTATTCCGAGCTCCCAGGCGCCGCGGCTATTGCCGTTACGTTTCAGAGAGATAACCTTAGGCTTCTTGCTAATTAGTCCGGCCAGATTCAGGATGGTAGCGACCATGCTGGAGTCCTTGAACTGCAATATGCCTCTACCGTAGATAATAACGCTGTTATTAGATTCAGCCAAAACCTCGGCTGCCTTATAAATATCATTGACATCCATACCCAGGGTCTTGGCGGCTTTCCTGGCTTCAACTTCCTTGAACTCCGCCGAGAATTTGGTTTTATCGCCGGATACCTTGCCGTGGTCCAGGATGGCATTACCAAGCGCTTTGATGGCAAGGTCCTCTTTGCCTTCGGAAGGTCTCAGCCATACGCTGGCGCGGAAAGTGAAGGGATTGCGTAGGGGATCCAGAACAATCAATTGCGCCTTGTTCTTAGAGGCTGCACGCATGACATAGGACCCGATAACGGGGTGGGTCTTTACCGGATGTGCACCGATTATCAGGATGGCATCGGCAGAAAGGATATCTTCCAGACCTGCCTCCATCGCGAGTCCGGCTTTGTTATCAAATTTTGCGATGCCTTGCGTTATTGTCCGGAAGTCGTCGCCGTCAAGGGTATCGACCAACTTGGTTCCCAGCGCTTTGTTGAGGTCTGCAAAAGCATTGAGGGCTTCGTTGCTGGCCTTTCCGGAGGCGATCGCAGCTATATTATCCAGGCTGCCCAGCTTTTTGGCGATGGCTTCGAAGGCCTCTTCGTAGGAGCAGCTTGCAAGCTGGCCCTTGGCATTGCGTTTCATAGGGCTCGTTACCCTTTCAGCCGGCTTGAAGAGCGGCTCAAATCTGCCCATATCGCAGAGCAGTCCGCGATCACTTGATAAATCCGGGCTGTCGATCCTGACCAGCCTATTGTCCTTGACCAGGCCTTTGACCTCGCAGCCGATGCCGCAAATGGCGCACGATGATTCCACAACTGCGCACTCGTCGGGTCTCCCCTTGTAAGCACTGCCTTTGGAGAAGATGGCGCCCGTCGGACAGGCTTGGAAGCATCCCCCGCAGGATATGCAGGATGATTCGCCAAGAGGCTGGTTTATATCTGCGGAAACGGTGGTTTTCCATCCGCGCTTGCCGAAATCCAGAGCATGAGCACCGGTGATCTCGTCACAGGTCCTTATGCAGCGTCCGCATAAAATGCAGCGATTATGGTCGAACACCACGTAGGGATGGGAGGAATCTACGACTAAATTGGGCCAGGAATACTGGTACCTGGTGCTATCCATCTGGTAGGTATAAGCCAGGCTTTGCAGCTCGCAGTCGCCGCTGGCCACGCAGTAGGCGCAAAGATGGTTGCGTTCGGTAAATAACAGTTCCAGCACCAAACGCCTGTATCTTTCTAATTTTTCGTTGCTGGTTACGACTACAATGCCGTCACGGGCCGGGTATAAACAAGCTGGCACCGGTTTTCTCTCTTTCTCGATTTCGACCAGGCACAGCCTGCAAGCGCCGACATCGGTCAAGCCTTTATAGTGGCATAGAGTAGGCAGTTTGATGCCGTTGGCCTCGCATACGGCCAGAACGGTATCGCCCTGGTTCCCTTTGACCTGTTTCCCGTTGATGGTTAATGTTATTTCACTCATTTGCCTTTTCTCCTATCCAATGTCGCATCTCAGGCATCTGCTGCATTCTTCTTTGGCTTCCTTGGCGTTATAGTTGACGATGCATTCTTTAAAGGAAGACTTCCTTTCGGGCAGCGGGATCTCTGAAATTTTAATCCTGGGCCTTTCACTCGTCTCTTCGTCGGTGGGAGGAATGTGGTTGTAATCGACGGTTTCAGGATCTTGACGGTCTACCCTGGGTCCCAGGTCCTTGCCGTTCAAGTATCTCTTGATCGATGAAGCCGCCCTCTGGCCTGAAGCTATGGCTTCTATGACCGTGAAGGGGCCGGTAAAGGCATCGCCGCCTACGAAAACACCCTTTTGCTCGGTTGCCAGGGTCCTCTTATCGGCGACTAATGTACCGTCCTTGCCGATCTTAGCAGCGCCGAGCTTCATTGAGGATGTATCGGGCCTCTGGCCTATTGCCTCAATGAGCATGTCTACTTCGATAGTGTATTCAGAACCCTGGATGGGTTTGGGTGAGCGGCGGCCGCTCTTGTCGAAATCTCCCAGCGCCATCCGGGAGCAATCGATAGCAGCGACCTTGCCGTCCTTACCGATCACCTTGACCGGAGCTGCCAGGACATGCAATTTAATTCCTTCTTCCTCTGCAGCAGCAATTTCTTCTGCTTCAGCGGGCATATCAACTTTCTCCCTGCGGTATACGATGTGTACTTCCTGGGCGCCCTTGCGGAGCGCAACGCGGGCTGCGTCGATGGCGGAGTTGCCGCCGCCGACCACGGCAACTTTCTTGCCGACCTGGACTGCTTTGCCGAGGTTGACATTCCTCAGGAAATCAATGGCATCGTAAACGCCTGCCAGATCTTCGCCGGGGATGCCCATTTTATCGCCCTTGTGAGCACCGATACCTATAAAAACGGCTTTGAATCCGTCCTTGAACAGGGCATCGATATCATTAACGGGGCTATTAAGTTTGATCTGGATGCCCAGCTTTTTGATATTCTCGATTTCTTTATTGAGGATGTCCTTGGGCAACCTGTATTCGGGGATGCCTACTGCAAGCATGCCGCCCGCTACGGGTAAGGCTTCGAAGATCGTAACCTTATAGCCTTCGACTGCCAGGTCCCAGGCTGCCGATAGTCCGGCCGGGCCTGCACCAATGACGGCTACCTTTTCAGCTTTATTTCCTTTAATCTCAGGGATATATGAGAGATTGTGCTCATAAGCAAAGTCGGCTGCATACCTCTTGAGGTGCCTGATGGAAATAGGCTCGTCAACCTGACCCCTGCGGCATTTGCTTTCGCAAGGATGCGGGCAGACCCTACCGACTGTCATCGGCAAAGGAAGCCGCTGGCTCATAAGCTTGTATGCATCTGCCGGCCTGCCTTCTTTGATTAAGGCTATGTAGCCGTAAACGTTCAATCCTACTGGGCAGGTATGCTGGCAGGGCGCTTTGAACAGGGCCTGGCACAGCGAAGCGGGACATTTTTTATCGATGATATGTGATTCGTACTCTTCGCGAAAGTGCCTGATGGTGGAAATTGCCGGATTGGGAGCCGTCTGGCCCAGGCCGCATATAGAGGCGTTCTGGATCATCTCCGACAGTTCCTGCAGGGTATCAATGTCCTCCAGTTTAGCGTTGCCGCTGGTGATCTTGTTCAAGATGGCCAGCAGCTTGGGGATGCCGGCACGGCAGGGGACGCATTTGCCGCAGGATTCATCCCTGGTGAAGCCCAGGAACATCTTGGCGATATCAACCATGCAGTTGTCCTCATCCATGACGACGAGGCCGCCTGAACCCATAATGGCGCCCAGGGCCGTAACCGACTCATAGTCGACCGGGACATTGATGTGCTCGATGGGGATGACGCCGCCAGATGGGCCGCCCATCTGAGTGGCCTTATATTTCTTGCCCTTGGGGACGCCTCCACCGATGTCGAATACTATTTTGCCGAGGCTGGTGCCCAGCGGGACTTCCACCAGACCTACGTTGTTAACTTTGCCTACCAGGCTGAATGACTTGGTACCCTTGCTCTTCTCGCTGCCTACACTCGCAAACCAGTCGGAACCCTCGCGAATAATTCGCGGGATAATCGACCAGGTCTCAACGTTATTGATAGCGGTTGGCTTGCCGAAAAGGCCTTTGTCGGAAGGGAATGGGGGCCTTTGCCTGGGCATGCCGCGTTTGCCTTCGATGGAGATCAGAAGAGCCGTTTCCTCGCCGCAGACGAAAGCGCCGGCGCCGGGGAAGATATCCAGATTGAACTCGAAATCGGTGCCGAGAATGTTTTTGCCCAGCAACCCATAATCACGTGCCTGGGCAATGGCAGCGCTGAGGGTCTCGATGGCCAGCGGGTATTCGGCACGTATATAGGCAAAACCCTGCTTGATGTTGCCCACGGCATAGGCGCCCAGTGCCATACCTTCTATAATCGAGTGAGGATTGCCTTCCAGCACGGCACGGTTCATATATGCGCCGGGGTCGCCCTCGTCGCCATTGCAAACCAGGTATTTAACAGTGCCGGGGGAGCTCTTCAGGAAGCCCCATTTAGTAGCTGTTGGGAAGCCTGCGCCGCCTCGGCCTCGCAGTCCTGACTTCTTGACCTCTTCCAGAATATCGTCCGGCTTCATTTTATACAGGGCTTTAGCCAGGGCTTCATAACCGCCGCGGGCTATGTACTCTTCGATATTCCAGGGGTCGATTATGCCATTGTTGTGCAGTATGCGGAACTCCTGGTCGGCCAGGAAGTTGATCTTGAGGCGCTCGGGTACAGCTTTATTGGTGGTCGGATCATGATAGACTAGCCTTTCCACCACTTCGCCTTTCATGATGTGCTTATCAAATATTTCCTGTACATCTTCGGGTTTGATCCTGACATATAGGATATCGCCGGGATTGACGATGACCGTGGGGCCCATTTCGCAGGGGCCCAGGCAGCCGGTCCTGACGATATTTATCTTGCTATCCAGGCCCTTCTTCTTGATGAGGTCTTCAAATAGCTCTGTTACCTTGTCGCCGCCGGCGGCGGTGCAGCCCATGCCCCTGCACTGCTGAATGCAGATCTCGGGGGTGGCTTTGAAATGACTGAAATTCGCATCCTGGCGAATTGCGAGCCTTGGCTCGACTGCCTTTTTTAATTTAGTTAACTCTTCAATAGAGGTTATCTTGGGCACTTCATTTACCTCCTAATGGTACATTCTCAGGATATCTTTTATTTGGCCGGGTTTGACCTTGCGGTGGATATCGTCGCCAATGGCAATAACCGGAGCCAGGCCGCAGCAGCCGAGGCAGCGGACTATTTCGAGAGAGAACCTCCCGTCCGGGGTGATTCCCTCCGGCTCAAGTCCGAATTCCTTTTTCATAAGGTCGAGAATGTCCTGGCCGCCCCTCACATAGCAAGCTGTCCCCAGGCAAACCTGTATGACGTGCCTGCCCTTGGGCTGCATGGTAAAGAAACTGTAGAACGTTACGACTCCGTATAGCTCAGCCAGCGGGATTTTCAGGTCCCTCGAGATGGTCTTTAACACGGTGGGGGGCAGGTAACCAATGATACCCTGTGCCTGTTGCAAAACACGGATCGGAGCACCGGCCTGGCCACCGGTATCGTCTATGATGCCCTGGATTCGCTGGAATGCCTTGCCTGCGAAGCCTCTACCGGTGTCAGAAATTGGTATTGGGGCTGATTTTTGTTTTGTCATAAAAATCCTCCTAACTCAGGCTATAAACATAAAAAAGGGGAATAAGGTTGAAAAACCGTATTCCCCTTTTTAGACCACAAGATATTGACCCAACCGAATGTTAATTTTAATCTTTTTCAGATACTCAGTCAAAGTCCGGCCGCCTTCTCCAGAGACTTCAGGGAACTATCCAGACCCCTGCCGAATAGTTTAAGCTTGATAGGCTCACCGTTTCCATACTTTTTATAGACTCTGCAGACCTCGCAGATGCTGGTATCCACGCCTGATTCGCCGTAGTCATCGAGCTTGCAATAGGTGCCTTCTATTTGCCAGCAGGGCAAAAATAGATACTTGGGAGAAGGACATTCCTCCCGGATCATAGCCGGGCAATGGCACATCTCCCAGCAGGGAGACTTATCCGTCCAGAAACTGGCATGCTCTTCTAGGTTTGATTGTGTCGCCTGGTTTAGCTTTTCAACAATATCTTGTGAGATGAGACTCACCTCCGGTCCATTGGAAACACTCATGATAATATATGAGGTATACAGACCAACTATTAAATGTAAAGAAAATGAGTTGACCCTGCATCCGCCTCAAAGCTTAATTTCCATTTGAGGGAATATACCCGGTATTTACGAAGGATTTGTATCTGCAGAAGGAAATCGTTAATCAAACGCTTTTAACCTAAAATACTTACGTATTTGTACTGAAACAGATGTGGCTCCGGCTTGAATAGTATATTTATTGTGTATATAATCACCAATGTGGCAGAGATATAAATAATGGAGAAAATACGGATTCTTCTTGCCGAAGATCATAAGGTAGTCAGGGAGGGTACAAGGCGTCTTCTTGAATCCCAGGAGGATTTTGAAGTAGTCGGCGAAGCCAGTGACGGGATTGAGGCGGTGGAGCTGGCTAAGAAGTATAAACCTGAAATAATTATCATGGATGTATCCATGCCCAGGTTGAACGGCATAGAAGCTACCAAGCAGATAAAGGCGCTGTACCCCAATATGGCCATCCTTGTTCTCACAGGCTACGACGATGATGAATATGTTTTCGCCCTTCTTGAAGCTGGAGCTGCCGGCTACCTGCTGAAGGAATCAAGCGGGGAAGAACTAATAGAAGCCATCAGACAGGTTATGGCGGGTGAACCTGTACTTCATCCCAGGATAATGAAAAAGGTGCTGAACCGGCTGCGATCACCTGTCGAAGAACAGACGGCTCAGGTGCCCGGCGAGGTCTTAAGCGATAGGGAGATGGAAGTCCTGCGCCTGGCTGCCAAGGGCATGAGCAATATGGAAATAGCCGATAGCCTGACTCTAAGCGTCAGGACTGTGCAAACTCATCTGCGCAGCATATTTAACAAATTAGGAGTAGGTTCCCGTTCTGAAGCTATCGTTCATGGTTTAAAGAAGGGATGGCTGACTCTAGAAGAACTGCCGTGACCTACGCTGCTCCCAGCCTTCAAAGAAAACAATCTGAAGTCCATCAGCTATGAAGATCCCGAATAAGATCTGGACCCGATACCATTTCTGGATTATCATTGTCCTTTTCGCTTTAGTAACCATTTTTCTGTACAGGGACGTGATATGGCCGCATGGTATAACATCCAATTTCTTTCTTTTCAACCTTAGCCGCCACACCATTGAGCGAAACCTGTTTCTGCTTATAGCTATTTATACTGGTTTCGTATTTGGAATTCTCCCGACACTGATCGCTATAGGAGCGTCGTTGCTTGTAATGTTACCTCAGGCGTTTCTCTATACCCCCAATGTAAATGACTCTATACTCGAAGTAATTTTGGTTACGGTAGCCGGCCTGGCATTCGTATACTTCGTACGTATCAAAGAGGACGATGATAGGCGATATAAAAGGGCCGTAGCTGCTCTTGAAAATACACAGGAGCAATTACAGGCCAGAATCCGGGAAGCCAGGGCCAATGCGCGCAGACTGGCGACTCTGAACACGATTTCCAATGCTCTCAGCCAGTTTCTGGAGCCCGCCAAAGTTATTGAGAGGGCGGTGGAAATGGTTGGCGAGGTTATGGAGGTAGAAGTCATATTGGTCTACACTATCGAGCCTCGCCAGAGCGAACTGGTATTGACTGCCTATGAAGGCATTTCGGCGGACTCTGCCAAGGAACTCGATCACGTCAAGCTGAGAGAAGGCTTCAATGGACAGGTGGCAGCCACCGGTGAAGTTATGCTTGTGCCCGACGCGTCAGTCGACTCTCGCCTGACCAGGCCTGCTGTTGTTCGCAATAAGCTTCATCCCATGCTGATCGTTCCTATGAAATCCAAGGGTGAGGTGATAGGTACCCTGTGCGTAGCCATGCGGAGGCCGCGGACCTTTTTGCCTGACGAGATCGACCTGTTAAGTACCATAGCCGGGCAGATAGCATCGGCCCTTACCAATGCCAAATTATATGAGGAAGCCAGGCAGATAGCGGACCAGCTTTATAAATCGGCTCGTGACTACAGAAACCTGTTTGAAAATGCCCATGACGCCATCTGGTTTCATGATATCGATGGAAGGATACTGGCCGCTAACAAAGCCGCCCAGGACCTCACCGGTTATCCCATCGAGGAATTCATCGGCAGAAGGGTGCAGGAGTTCATGGACGAGGGGATGATCAAACTCGCAGCCGAGGTTAAGCGGAAGCTGTTAAACGGCGAACCCTTTACGCAGCCATATGAACAGCAGACCGTGACCAAAGACGGCGTGAGGAAGACGGCAATGATTACATCCAGTGTAATGACTATTGACAACGAGCCGGTAGGTTTTCAGCATATCGGCCGAGATGTATCAGAGGAAAGGCGGATGCAGAATAACCTCCGCTATTATCTGAATCAAATTACCAGGGCTCAAGAAGAAGAACGCAAGAGGATCTCACGGGAACTGCATGACGATACGTCACAGGCCTTGTTTGCCATCTCCAGACAGATGGACAACTTTATCAGGGATAATGTGACATTGTCGGAGAGGCAGAGGACTTTGTTGCAGGATATCAGGCAAAGGATTGGAGTAACCTTGCAGGGTATAAGGCGCTTCAGCCAGGACCTGCGCCCCTCAATTATCGATGACCTCGGTCTCATGCCTGCCGTAAAATGGCTGGTTAAACAAAAGTCGGAAGAAAGCGGCATCGAGATTTTATTGAAAATATCGGGTAAAGAACAAAGATTGCTGCCGGAAATGGAGCTGATACTTTTCAGGATTATTCAAGAGGGATTGAACAATATCAGCAAGCACGCCTCGGCTTCAGAAGCGGAGGTCCAGGTTGGGTTTGAAGATTCCCGAGTCGATGTATCCATTATCGATAATGGGCAAGGATTCGAGTTACCCCAGACCGTGGGAGATCTTTCGCCCAGCGGTAAATTGGGCCTGGTAGGCATGCAGGAAAGGGTTTCCTTGCTTAATGGTTCTCTCACTATAAAGTCAAAACCTGGAAAGGGAACTGAGGTCAGGGTCAGCGTGCCGCTCGAAATCTAGCTTACAGTTTGTCCAGGTAGTCTGAAACTTCATCCTGCTCAAGCAGCTTTGTAGATTTATCTTTCAGGAGATCGTTAATTTCAGGCTGCACGCTGTTCAGCACTATTGCGATCGGCAGCCGGTTATCAAGCTTTCTTATCTTGGCCAGCTCATCTACGTCCTCGGCCGTTGGGAAATAGACCAGAACTGCTTTAGGTTCACTGATTAAGAATGTATGCATCAGGTCTTCGGCATTCTCGGTTGTAAAAACCTTGTAACCCTTGCTTTCAAGGCCGGCCACAACACCACGTTCGTACTCGCCGTCTTTGCTGAAGATAAGCAGTGTCCTTAATAAAACATTCATACGGGCTATGATATGGTCGAGTTTAGCATCACCATCGGCATTGAATTTCTTTACATAAGGTATGCCGTAGTACATTATTTCAATAAGCTTCTCGGTTTCTTTAAGGGCGGAGGCGCCCATAGCTACAATTGGCTTCGACTTGCTCATGCACGCCTGTAATATCTCTTCTATACCTCCCGGCAGGTCTACATCGATTATGCAGGCATCCACATCATACTGGGTTATCTGTTTCAGCGCGGTCTCCTTGGACTCAGCGGGATAAAGAGAGTAGTCGGAATCGAGCAGTGCCCGTCCGAGCATGCTCATAAACTTGGCATTGCTATCGGCGATTACTATTTTAAATCCCATTTGTTGAGCTGCCTTAGTGCGTTGGGAGCTTTACGCATCGCACAGTAAGGTATTTTACAGGCAAAACCATTGTAAGTACAAGGATGCATATAAAAAGGAGCTATCGACTGGCTGATCGACCAAAATTAGTGCAACGGAAACCTGATTACCTTGATATGCTTGACTTAGAACGGCGTTTGTTGTATTTTAAGCACAACGCATTGCTACATTCTAATGGTAGTGATCGTGTAAAAGGAGGTGAGAGGAGTTCTCCTAAATTAGCAGGCGTTTAATTTCATTTAATTTCAATAAATTATTATTTAAGGAGGAGCCCAGACAAATGTTCAAAAGCAAAGTGTTATTCGTAGTAGCAATCCTGGTCATTGCATTGGCAGTTATTGCCTCATCCTGTGCACCGGCGGCAACCCCGCCACCGGCAACAACCACTACCACTACTACCACTACCACGACAACCCCGCCACCGGCAACAACTACTACCACGACAACCCCGCCACCGGCAGCACCCGCAGGAACTCATACCTGGGGTGATTCAGCCACTTACACCAACGATGCAGTTGGCTTCACCGTCCAATATCCTGCCAAGTGGAAGGTAGTAACCAGCGGTGTAGGCGCTAACAATGTATTGACGGTAGCAGTAGATCCTTCTAATGCGACAGGAGATACAGTTTACGTTGATGTTATACCCGCTGTAACGGATCTCTCCACGGCTGCCAAAAGCGTGCTTGATGGTAGTGCAGCTTTCCTGCAGTATAAAGTAACTGCGAAAACGACCTCTACTGCGCCGTTCACCCTGGCCGGGTCGGTTACAACTGCCACTGCGTCAGAAAATACCGCTAAAATTGTAATCTATAACTTCTACTTCTATGCCATTTCTGCAACCAAGGGCGACAAGACAGTGAACGTCATGGGTGGAACTATCGGCGGTGGAAACGCCAAGAAGCAGATTCAAGAGATCTGCCAGACACTGTCTTTCAAATAATTATATCGATCTTAGCACGTGGGAAGCCTTGCGCATGCGCAAGGCTTCCCTTTTATTATTCCAGATTAGCCTATGATACAATTCATATGTAGAATTTGATTATAATTGAGTTCATCGGAGGATATCATGGGTGATCAGGGCGGCAATTCGGGACTGGAGCAATTTAGGCAGGCATATCCGGCTAAATTCGCCGATGAAAAGGAAATATTCAAAAATATTCATCCCGGCAACCGTATATTTATAAGTACCGCCTGCGCCGAGCCGCAATACCTGGTCAAATCGCTCACCGATTACGTGGAGTCCAACCCCAAGGCATTCTTCGATGCCGAGGTTTTGCAGGTGTGGACCCTGGGAGTAGCGGCATATACTCAGGAAAAATTCAAATCAAATTTCAGGCATAACTCTTTTTTCATTAGCGATAATACACGCAATGCAGTAAATGCCGGATTAGCGGATTATACACCGATTTTTCTATCACAGGTACCCGATCTTTTCAGGCGTGGTATAGTGCCCATAGATGTGGCCATGATACAGACATCTTTACCGGATCGCCATGGTTATGTGAGCCTGGGAATAAGCGTGGATATCGTTAAAGAGGCCATTGAGAAAGCATCCCTGGTCATTGCGCAGCTCAATTCCAATATGCCTCGCGTGCAGGGCGATGGCTTCCTGCATATAAACGGCATAGATTATTTAGTTGCACACGATGAGCCGGTCCTGGAGTTTGACGTGCCGGTGGATGACGAAATTGCCAAGCGTATCGGCAACTACGTCTCGCGCCTTGTGCAGGACGGCGACACCATTCAAATTGGGTATGGCAGCCGGCTCAATTCAATGATAAGGTGTTTGAGTGGTAAAAAACACCTTGGAGTGCACACTGAATTAATGTCCGACGGTATCGCAGATTTGATGAAAACCGGGGCTATAGATAACTCCCGGAAAAAGATCGATCACGGGAAAACGGTGGCCACCTTTTGCATGGGTAAGAAAGAGACTTACGATTATATCGACGATAATCCTTCCATCGAATTTCGAACTATTGACTATACTAACAATCCGTTGATTATCGCACAGCACGACAATATGGTAGCTATCAACAGCGCGCTGGAAATCGACCTGACCGGCCAGGCTACTGCCGAATCGATTGGCAAGACCTTCTACAGTGGGGTGGGGGGGCAGGCCGATTTTATGCGAGGCGCAATGTTGTCGCGCAATGGAAGGACAATCCTCACCATCCAGTCCACTGCTCAAAACGACTCCGTTTCGAGGGTAGTGCCGTTTTTATCGGAGGGTTCCGGAGTCAGTATGGTGCGCGGTGACATACATTATGTGGTATCTGAATACGGCATCGCCTATTTACATGGCAAGAACATTCGTGAGCGAGCTATGGAACTTATCGGCATAGCTCACCCCAAATTCCGGCCCTGGCTGATCGAGGAAGCCAAGAAACTGAATATAATTTTCAAAGATCAGGCTTTTGTACCGGGCAAAAGAGGGGAATATCCAGAGGCGCTGGAATCGTACAGAACTACCAAAACCGGTCTTCAGCTTTTATTCAGGCCGGTCAAAATTAGCGATGAGCCGCTATTAAAGGATTTCTTCTACTCGCTTTCGGATCAAAGTTTATACCGCCGGTTTATTTCAAGCAGGAAAGATATGCCGCACGAGCGGCTGCAGGAATTCGTAATTATAGACTATACACAGGAAACGGTTATCATGGCCACCATAACCAAGGAAGATAAAGAGGAGATAGTGGGAGTAGGACAGTACGGTATAGGCCAGGACGTACACAGCGCTGAGGTGGCCTTTGCCGTTCGGGATAAAGACCAACGGCAGGGGATCGGGACCGAGCTGCTTAATTACCTTATTTACCTTGGGAAAAGGAATGGGTTGCTGGCTTTCGTTGCTGAGGTACTATATGAAAATAAACCCATGCTGTCGGTCTTCGACAAAGCAGGTTTTAAAATTGTCAGCAGCGGATCGGGAATTTACTATCTCACTTTAAATTTGTGATAGACCAACATATTTAATACAAGGAGGATAGCTTTATGGATTTGGCAGCATGGCGTGACCTCGTCATCATCATTTGGGGCTTGATAGCTACAATAGCTGTAATATTCATGTCTGTAATAATCTATTTATTTTATAGGAGGACAATGTCACTGCTCGAATCGGCCGACGAGGTGGTTGGCAAAGTGGCCGATATAGTCGACTATGCCGACAAGGAAGTTATTCGCCCGGTTACCCAGTTGGGCACTATGATCCAGGGTATAGTCCAGGGCATAAGCTTATTCAGCAACCTATTTAAGAAGAAGGAGGGGGAAGATGAATAGGGATTCCAGTTCAGGTTTCTTTGCAGGCCTTATTATCGGGGCGATAATCGGTGCGGCTGTGGGTTTACTATATGCACCGCAACCGGGTTCGAAAACGCGCCGCATGGTGAAAGAGAAGGCGTCGGAAGCTAAAGATAAGGCTGCCGAAGCTGTCAGACGCGTGAAGGACGCCGTATCCAGCAAAATGGCAGGCCAGGAATAATTGAGCCTCTCCGGATGCATCACGATGCGAACGGGCGGTCCACGTCATACCGCGTCTTGCCTTATAGACACGGCTGCCTTTTTATATATCCCCGGCTTAGTAATTGAACGCATAAAATAAAGAGGTAAAGAAGATATGGCCAACGTCAGCCAACGGAGGGAATACTGGCAGCCTTTTCTAATTCTGGTTGTTTTAGTTATCGCGCTGTGGTTGATGGTGGTTTCCATGGCAGTGCTTATCCCTTTTTTGGTGGGTATTTTGCTAGCTTATATTTTGATGCCCCTCGTTACCTGGTTTGAGGGCATCCTGCCTCCCAAGGGCAAAGCGCTGAAAGCCAAACGTATCGTAGCGGTAGTCCTTTTATTTGTTGTTATCATACTTTTGCTGATACTGTTTACGGCCTATATCGGATCGGCGCTGGTGAGTGCTTCCAATATATTGATCGTCAAAGCGCCGGACTTTCTGACCATGAGCGCCAACCAGGTTACGACCTGGGTAGGGAACTTCAAAGGCAGCTTGCCGCAGACTATTGCTTTACAAATCGGTCCGTTTATAGATAATCTCGGCCCCGCGGCAGGTAAATTTGTGCAGGATTTTATTTTAGGAAGCATTGCGCTTATACCGGCCAGCGTGCCCACTGTAATAGGGTTCATGGTTATGCCGTTCTTTCTGTTCTTCATCCTCATGGATTACGAATCATTCAAAAAGTATTTTTATGATGTATTGCCGCCCAATGCAGCCAGGCATGCGGGAAGCGTACTCACCATTATCGCCAGTGCTATGGGCCGCTATCTGCGCTCTCAAATAATCCTGGGGCTGATAGCGGGAACATTAGTATTCCTGGGATTGTTGGCCCTGCGGATCGATTATGCACCGGCACTGGCCGTGGTCACTGCACTTACGCAGTTCATCCCCATTATTGGGCCGGTAATTTCAGGGCTGATAATCGTAATTATTACGCTGGCGCTTGCACCGGATAAAATACTGTGGGTATTAATGGTTTTTATTGCCGTGCAGGTGTTATTGAATACGGTTTTTGTCAACTGGATACAGGGTAAATACATGCAGATCCACCCGGCGATTGTAATGGTCCTTCTCGTGGTAGGAGGATATGTGGGTGGGTTCTGGGGTATGATCCTGGCTTTGCCAGTGGCAGCTACTGTCTGGGAAATATTTAAGTACATACGCAGCCAGCAGCAGGCGGAAATCATAGAAGCTTGACTTAAGCTTGACAGTCGAAATTTCATAATGTATCATTTTCGTTTGGTTGTACTATGCCCGTAAATCGGTAATTTTTTGTTTGATCAATTCTGACAAGTCTGTGATGGGTTTCCCAGTAAAAGCCTTTGTATAGAGACTTACCCTGATAAAAAACAAATTTAAGGAGGATCAATAAAGCAAGTTATGGCAGACAAACCCGAAGAGAAGAAAGCAACTATCACCTCTATGTCGGTCGAAAACCGAAAATTCCCCCCGTCCAAGGAATTCACCAAGAACGCTTTTATCAAAAGCCTGGACGAATACAAGAAATTGTATAAAAAATCCATAGATGATATGGAAGGTTTCTGGGCCGACCAGGCCAAGCAGATCGACTGGTTCAAGAAATGGGACAAGGTCCTTGTCAGCGATTTCAAGAATGCCAAGCATGAATGGTTCGTTGGCGGCAAGCTCAATGTGTCCTACAACTGCCTCGACAGGCACCTGACCACCTGGCGCAAGAACAAGGCCGCCATCATTTTCGAGGGCGATATCGGAGACTCCAGGACTTATACGTACGAACAACTGTGGTACGAAGTCAACAAGATGGCCAACGTGCTCAAGAAGCACGGCGTCAAGAAAGGCGACCGTGTCACTATCTACCTCCCGATGATACCGGAGCTACCTATTGCCATGCTGGCCTGCACCAGGATCGGCGCCATTCACTGCATAGTATTCGGTGGCTTCAGCGCCGATGCTTTGAAAGACAGGATAGTTGACTGTCAGGCTTCCCTTCTCATTTGCGCTGACGGTTATTATCGCGGCGGCAAGGTCGTCAACAGCAAAGCCAATGCCGACCAGGCTCTGCAATCAGCCCCCACTGTGAAAAAGGTTATCGTAGTCAGCCGCGCTAACAACAATGCCCCGATGGTGGCCGGCCGCGATGTATTGTGGAATAATGAAATGGCCGCAGACGACGTTAAAAAACCATGCGAAGCTGAGAAAATGGATGCCGAGGATCCCCTGTTCATCCTATATACCAGCGGCAGCACCGGCAAGCCCAAGGGTGTATTGCACACTACTGCCGGCTATCTCCTGTACTGCATGACCACGTTCCACTATATCTTCGATTACAAAGATGAAGATACATTCTGGTGCACAGCCGATATCGGCTGGGTAACCGGTCACAGCTATATAGTCTACGGACCTCTGGCCATGGGCGCGACCAGCCTGATGTTCGAAGGCGTACCCAACTATCCCAAGCCGGACAGGTTCTGGGACATCGTCGAGAAATACAAGGTCAACATCCTTTACACCGCCCCCACCGCCATCCGCGCCATCATGAAAGACGGTGATGACTGGGTCAAGAAGCATGACCTGTCCTCACTCAGGCTCCTCGGCACGGTCGGCGAGCCGATCAATCCCGAAGCCTGGATGTGGTATTACAACTTGATCGGCGGCGGCAGGTGTCCGATCGTCGATACCTGGTGGCAGACCGAGACAGGCGGCATCCTGATCACCCCGCTGCCCGGCGCATGGCCTCTGAAACCAGGTTCTGCGACTCTTCCGTTCTTCGGCGTTGCAGTCAAAGTTATCAGGGAAGACCGCACTACTGCAGGCGTCAACGAGGGCGGCTCGCTTATCATCGAGAAACCATGGCCCGGCCTTATGCGCACGGTCTATGGCGATCCCGAGAGATTCAAGAATACCTACTTCGTCCAGAACCCGGGCGTGTACACTACCGGCGACGGCGCCAGGGTTGACGAGGACGGCTACTACTGGCTGATGGGCCGTATTGATGACGTTATCAACGTATCCGGCCACAGGATCGGTACTGCTGAAGTCGAGAGCGCTCTGGTTTCCCATCCCAAGGTCGCAGAGGCTGCCGTGGTCGGCATGCCCCATGATATCAAAGGCCAGGGCATCTATGCCTACGTAACCCTCAAGTCCGGTGTCGAGAAGTCGGACGATCTCAAGAAAGAGCTAATCGCACATGTGCGCAAAGAGATCGGCCCCATCGCTCTCCCGGACAAGATCCAGTGGGCCGACGGCCTGCCCAAGACCCGCAGCGGCAAGATCATGCGCAGGGTACTCACCAAGATCGCTGCCAATGATGTGTCCAACCTGGGTGATACTTCTACCCTGGCTGATCCCGCCGTTGTCGACGATTTGGTCAAGAACAGGATCTAATCTCAAGCAATTGAGAAACGGCGCTGCCGGTAAAGCAGCGCCGTCTCTTTTTGCTGATAATGACGCGGATATGGCCTGGGCTGATCGTGAGTACGTGCGTTGACACCTTCTGCGGCAGCCACGTATAATAACGAGCCAGTATTTTCATTCACTAATAATTAAGAGGAGGTATCAATTTGGCACAACAGGAAGGCACGGAGATTTTAAGGTCGATTAAAGACACAACGGCAAATCCAGCACCGCTGGGACTCGTTGCATTTGGCATGACCACTGTTCTCCTTAATTTGGCTAATGCAGGGATTTTCACTCTGGGTTCGATGATCCTGGCCATGGGCATATTCTATGGTGGTATCGCGCAGGTGATCGCTGGTATACTGGAATGGAAAAAGGGAAATACATTCGGCGCAACGGCGTTCACGTCATATGGACTTTTCTGGCTTTCACTCGTAGCGCTGCTGGTAATGCCCAAAATCGGTTGGTGGGATAAAACGGATGGTGGGGGTATGATCGCCTATTTTATCATGTGGGGTATCTTCACCCTGGTTTTATTCGTGGGGACCTTAAAGCTCAACCGGGCATTGCAGGTTGTATTTGGAACGCTTACTTTACTTTTCTTCCTGCTTGCAATTACTGACATAACAGGCAATGCGGTCGTAGGCATGATCACCGGATACGAAGGGATTATTTGCGGTTTTTCAGCTATCTATGCTGGTCTGGCGCAGGTACTTAACGAGGTATACGGTAAGGTTGTTTGGCCCATCGGGCCGGTAGCCAAATAGTTTCCTGTTAACTAAACAATATCTATTCAGGAGGCCGGCTTATAAGCCGGCCTCCTGCTTTTTTATACCTTGCGATCCGCAGTGCTACAATAGTATGGTCTGTTCAGACAAAGGAAATTTATGACGCTCAATAATATAGTTGTGCGCGGAGCACGCGAGCACAACCTTAAGAATATAGATGTTACCATACCCCGCGACAAGCTGGTGGTGATTACCGGCGTCTCGGGGTCCGGCAAAAGTTCTCTGGCTTTCGATACCATCTATGCTGAAGGACAAAGACGCTATATCGAATCCCTATCGGCCTATGCCCGTCAGTTCCTGGGACGCATGGATAAGCCGGACGTCGATTACATTGAAGGCTTAAGCCCGGCGATCTCAATCGATCAGAAAGGCCCTTCACACAACCCGCGTTCGACTGTGGGTACCGTTACCGAAATATATGACTACCTGCGGTTGTTGTTTGCTCGCGTAGGCAGGCCGTATTGCCCGCAGTGCGGCCGTGAGATAGCCCGCCAGACCGTGCAGCAAATCGCGGATGCTGTTCTGAATATCGAGCCGGGCAAGAGGATTATGATACTTTCGCCGCTGATCAGGGACAGGAAAGGCGAGCATCAGCAGATATTTGATGACCTGCGCAAGGCCGGCTTCGTACGTGTGAGGGTGGATGGCTATGTCCGTGACCTGTCGGAGGAATTTAAGCTCGACAAGAATAGGAAACACAACGTGGAAGCGGTGGTGGACCGCATCGTAACCGGCGAGGGAAGTAACACAGCAAGGATTGCTGACTCTGTAGAGACTGCGCTTAAGTTGGGTGGTGGAGTAGTTTTAATCTCGGTATTGGAGGGTGAAGAGCTGCTTTTTTCCGAGCATTTCGCCTGCGTGAATTGCGGGATCAGCCTGGGGGAAATAGCTCCCCGGACATTCAGCTTCAATAGTCCTCACGGCGCCTGCCCCACCTGCACCGGGTTGGGTTTCAAGCTGGAAATCGATCCGGACCTGGTGATACCCAATAAAAACCTGACCATTGCGGAAGGGGCCATCAGGCCCTGGGCTACCTACAGCTGGTATATAAGCCAGCTTGAAGAGATAGCAGACCGCTACGGCTTCTCACTGAGGGTGCCTGTAAAAAGGCTCAGTAAAGAGCACTTGAACCTCGTGTTGTATGGAGAAAACCCTGAAAAACACCGGTACCGTTACCGCTTCGGCAAGGTACGTGAATATGCGGTGGGTTTTGAGGGCGTCATACCCAATCTCGAAAGGCTTTACAGGGAAACTGAATCGGAAAACAGGCGTGCAGAGATAGAAAAATATATGTCGGCGTCGCCCTGTCTGGCCTGCGAAGGTAAAAGGCTGAAGCCGGAATCGTTGGCGGTAAAGATCGACGGCAAGAATATCATGGACGTGACCGTCATGTCGGCGGTGGAGGCAGGTTCCTGGATAACGGCTGTCACGGGTATGCGGGACGGCAAGTCTATATTGAGTGCAAATGAAAAGACCATCGCCCAGCAGATCATCAAAGAGATAAACGCCAGGCTGGGGTTTCTCAAAGATATCGGCCTGGGCTATTTGACACTGGAACGCGCCTCGATGACGTTAAGCGGTGGCGAAGCGCAGCGTATCAGGCTGGCGACCATGATCGGCAGCGGCTTGATGGGTGTTCTCTATATCTGTGATGAGCCAACCATCGGGCTGCATCCTGCTGACATCCACAGGTTGATAAATACCCTCAAGAAGTTGAGGGATTTGGGCAATACGGTAATCAGTGTGGAGCACGATGAGGCCATGATGCGGGCGGCGGACTTTATCGTCGATCTCGGGCCGGGCGCAGGCGAACACGGTGGTTCCATAGTCGCCACCGGCACAATCGATGATGTGATGAAAAGCCGCGACTCGGTAACGGGTCAGTATTTGAGTGGGGCCAAAGAGATTCCCATGCCGAGGAAACGCAGGAACGGCTCCGGCAAATACATGGTGATCAAGGGAGCCGCCGAAAACAACTTGAAGGACATCGATGTCAAGATACCTCTGGGCAAGCTGGTATGTATCAGCGGGGTATCCGGCAGCGGCAAGAGCACCCTCATGAACGACGTGCTTTATAAGAAGCTGGCGCAGATTTTCTATCAGTCCAGGGAGAAGCCGGGTAAATGCGATGCAATCACCGGGACGGAGAACATAGACAAGGTTATTAACATCGACCAGTCACCTATAGGCCGCACGCCGCGCAGCAATCCAGCCACCTACACGGGTGCGTTTACTCCAATAAGAGAGCTGTTTGCATCGGTGCCTGAAGCCAGGGTACGCGGCTATGGGCCGGGAAGGTTTTCCTTTAATGTGCGCGGGGGCAGATGTGAGGCCTGCCAGGGCGAGGGTTATATTCAAATAGAGATGCAGTTCCTGCCTGATGTAACAGTGCCATGCGAGGTATGCAAGGGCAAACGTTACAACCGTGAGGCTCTGGAGATTCAGTTCAAGGGTAAGAGCATATCAGATGTGCTGGACATGACCATCGAGGAAGCTACAGCCTTTTTCGAGAACTTTCCCAAGGTAAAGAATAAGTTGGGAACACTGCAGGATGTGGGGTTGGGTTATATGAGGCTGGGCCAGCCGGCTCCCACCTTGTCGGGCGGCGAGGCGCAGCGCGTCAAACTGGCCACTGAATTATCGCGCAGATCTACGGGCAAGACCGTCTATATACTGGATGAGCCCACCACCGGGCTTTCGTTTGCCGATATAGATTGCCTGCTCAGGGTGCTGCAAAGGCTGGTTGATGCCGGCAATACAGTGGTCATCATCGAACATCATCTTGACGTGATAAAAAATGCCGATCATATAATCGACCTCGGGCCGGGTGCAGGGGATGAGGGCGGCTATGTCATAGCTACGGGAACACCGGAGCAAGTGGCGGAAATAGAAGGTTCTGCAACCGGACGTTACCTGAGGGACATCCTGCGAGAGAAGAGCGCAGCGGGCGCTGCACCAGTTCGTTAATAAAAGTGCCCTCGTGCCCAAGTACTGCCCGGCATTGGGGATCGATAAGGCACTTGAAGAGATCTGGCAGAAGCGTCCATATCAAATTACCAATTGCCCTATTTTATGAATCTACTCCCGTACCGAATCGTTGTTTCACTCGCTCATTCCAAACCTGGAGTGATACAAGTTCGCGACTGATTATGCCCAGGGTTTTGGGGTTTATAATGTGATCCACAACTAGCTGGCGTCCGGCTTCTTCAACTGCTGCAGGAATATCTTGTACGGGGGCTCCGGCCTCGAGCATCATTTTCAAGTACACTGCATGCGGTCTGAGCAGCGCCTCTGCAAATACACGGTCGACTTTGCTGCATACGGTTTCCATATAAGAAATCAAAGGGTCGAAATTTTCCAACCCCCAGAACCCGCAGCTTGAGACCAGTATTATACGGCCTTTATTAGCTGGGAGCAGAGGTATCATCCTGTCCAGAAGGTTTTTCATCTGGCCGTTCATTGTCCAGATATATAGCGGGCTGGCCAACACCAGCACATCTGCACCCAGTTTGGGAGTCAGCATCTGTATATCATCGTTCTGGAGGCACTTACCGGGGGTTTTCAGCATACAGTTGAGTTCGCCCCGGCATGGGTTGATGTCCAAGTCGCAGGTATAAAATAGCTCTACCTCTGCGCCTGCACTGCTCATCCCTTTAAGAAAGGGATTCAAGATTAGCGCCGTATTGCCTTTATCTTTGTGAGGGCTGCTGTTAAATGCCAGGACTTTCATGATAGAAACTGACCTCGTTGTATACGAACAAATAGGTAATAATCATACCATTGAGGAAGTAATATTTCATACCCGCTGTAATATATGGTTTGGAAAGCTTTGAAGAGGGACGGGTAATAACCTGTAACCTTTTAGGCCTTAATAGTTCCTGTATGAAAGTTATAGATTTAGGTGCAGGGAAAAATACTACTGTGAAGGAGTATCGGTAGAATTCTTTAATTTATTAAGTATCTGGGTAACGGAGCTGCTGTAATTTTCGCTGCCGGCGGTGGGAAAAGTAGACGCTCCTGGATTGTTTACAGCGTGAAAACGCGTTGGATTAATAGTCTCTGAGTCTTTTCCGGCACAGAAGGGGCCGGCTCTGCAAACCCAGAAAGAAAAAGTCATGGTCGCCGCAATGGCTGCCATGAGTAACACGGCCAATCCCAGCCCCTGAAACCCTCTCTGCCAACCGGTCAGACTCATAAACGTTCTGTCTATTCTTCCAGCCATCTAAAGACCTATTTGGCCTCAATATAGATAGATGCTAGTATTGCTAGAGCTATTATATCTGCTCAAAGGAAATTCTCAATGGCTAGTTAGTACCGAAAATATAGTACTTAAGTCATGAATTCTACTGGTATAAACGAACAAACCACATGCTATACTTAATATAAATGCTTATAGAAGTACGCATAGGTCCGGGCAAAAGAAAATTATCCGAGTCTATTGCCAGGGTCAGCCGGCTTTGCGGGACGCCGCTGAATAAAATACACAGGGTCCCGCATATTTCGTTATACGGGAGTTTTTCTGCCGACTATCAGCAGGTGGATCGGGTCAAGGAGGCCCTCCTGACTGTCGGCAGGCGCTATTCGTTCTTGCCTTATCTCATCGACGGTTTTCGTTGGATCAACGGTCAACACGGCCGGGTCATATACTTCAACATAGTTGCTGCTGCCGAATTTAAAAAGTTCAGGCAGGAGCTGGCGCAGAGGCTACTCAAAATTGTGCCCAGGACACAGCCATTTGATAAAGCGGAAGACTTTTTATTCCACTCGACTCTGGCTTATAAATTGGACAGCCGGGAATTCGAAAAGATGTGGTCGTGTGTGTCCATCGATAAAGTTCTGGCCGAGAAATATTCAACCCACATGGAAAATACTGAAGACTACCACATGAGATATTTCTATTTACTGCTGAATTCTCTCAGGGTAACATTCCTGAATGACCAATCGAAGATAGTTTGCGAATATGATTTTTTACAGCAAAGGTTGCTCACCAGGGGTGAGGCGCTAAGTAGTGACGATTGGAGCCGTACCTTAAAGCTGTTTAGAATAGCTAAAGGCATCGAAGGGTATGGATTTCGTGATAAACGCGGGTCTATATACCTTAGTAGTGATCTTCACCTGGATCACTCAAATATAATTCATTACTGTGCCCGGCCTTTTGCATCCGAGAACGTTGGAGAAATGAATAAAGTGCTGGTGGAGAACTGGAATAACACTGTTGGTTCTAGCGAGGTTTATTTCCTGGGCGATCTATCTTTTGGAAGAGGAGCAAGGCCTGCAGGTTACTGGCTGGAAAGGCTCAAAGGGAAAATTAACTTTATAAGAGGGTGGCACGATGTTGATGTCAGGTATGCTAAAGAATACCAAATAGTCAAGGGCGGAAGGTATACTTTTCTATTGGTGCATGACCCCGACCGGCTCCCTGTTGACTGGAACGGCTGGATTATCCACGGGCACAAGCACAATAATGATATGAAGAACTATCCTTTTATCAACGGGGATAAAAAGACCATCAATATCAGCCCGGAACTGGTCAATTACAGGCCGGTAAGCCTGGATTTTCTCAGTTCACTGAAGCTGAATTCAATCAAGCGAATGGATACTATAGACAGCATGCCTATAATGAGATGACGGCATTGCCTGTGTGCTACCCTTCACAAATTCTCTTAAAAAGTATACATTTTCATAAACGCGGAGGGGTGCTTCTATCAGAGTAACCAACATATCTCCTAACCTGAAACTGCTTGACCTGCAGCCGCCGATACCCGGCTATGGCAAGTTCATATCCGGTTATCTTGTTATAGGCCGGAAGAGGGCCGTTATCGATCCCGGACCGGCCATCGCCATCGATGGACTGCTCAAGGCGCTGGCCGAAGCAGGCACAAAGCCGCAAGAGATCGATTATATTGTGCTGACGCATATCCATATAGACCATGCAGGCGGCATCGGCAAAGCTGTCGGGGCAATGCCCAATGCCATGGTCGTTGTCCATGAGAGGGCCTTGCCTCACCTGGTTAACCCTGAAAAATTATGGGCTGCCAGCCTGCGAACCCTGGGCGACCTGGCGATCAAATATGGTGAGATAGAGCCCGTGCCGGCAGCGAGAATCGTTGCTGCCCAGGATAATATGAAGCTGGACCTGGGCGGTATAGAATTGGAAGTATATTTTACGCCCGGGCATGCCATACATCATTTAAGCTTGTTCGATCGGGCACACGGCATTCTCCTGGCGGGTGAAGCAGCTGGCGTATGTACCGACGGGAAGGTCAGGCCTGCCACGCCGCCTCCTTTCAAGCTGGAGGAAATGCTGGCTTCGGTTGATAAGCTGATAGGACTAAAACCGATCAAGCTGTGCTATGGACACTTCGGATGCTACGACAACGGGCTGGCAAGGCTCGAGCAATATAGAAAAAAACTATTAACCTGGCAGCAAATAGTCATCGACGAAACTGGCCTGGGCAAAAGCGCTGAAGTGATCCTGTCTGTATTGAGAGAGAGGGACCGCGACCTCTCATACCTGGATAAATTGGGTGAAGATGAATACCAGAGAGAAATGGTATTGCTTTTGAACAGCATTCGTGGTATGGCCTCGGCCGCCTAAATGCACTAACCGGGGTAATTTTCGCAAGCCGTGCCAGCCTGGCCGTCATTTATGTGAATCTTGTCTGATGCTGGCTTGAATGGTATACTACTCTATCGATTATGAAGCTGTGGCGCACACCTTTCGACCATAACCATTCTGCCGAACCTCTGGCCTACGTATTTATCGACAGGGAAAGATGCAAGGGGTGTGGTTTTTGCGCCGAATATTGCCCATGCGATGTCCTCAAGATGGGTTCGGAGCTTAGCTCCAAGGGCTACCAATTAGCAGTTGTCAAAGATGGCGACAAGTGCCTCGCCTGCGGATTCTGCGAATTGATATGCCCGGAATTCGCCGTCAAGCTCACCATCAACAATAAGGTCCATTCTGAAATTAAGTCATAATCTGCCGCGACCAGGATTTTCGCCGGGATAAAGCTGCAGGTTAAATATTGAATGTAATTCTGGCGTGTTTTTATTTGAAAGAACAATATGACAGATAATGGACACCTTTCAGGTGAGTTTTTCATTAACGGCGATGTGGCCTGTGCCGAGGGAGCGATAAGCGCCGGCTGCCGGTTCTTCGCCGGCTATCCCATCACACCCGCCACCGAGATAGCTGAGAGGATGAGCCGCCGCCTTCCTGTAGTGGGTGGTACGTACATCCAGATGGAAGATGAGATTGCTTCGATGAACGCTATACTTGGAGCCTCCTGGGCCGGTGTTAAATCGATGACGTCTACATCCGGTCCCGGCTTCAGCCTTATGATGGAAAACATCGGGCTGGGAGTCATGTTGGAGACGCCGTGCGTAGTGGTTGATATTCAGCGTGCGGGCCCTTCCACCGGGTTGCCTACTCTTGTCGGCCAACAGGATGTCATGCAGGCCAGGTGGGGCTCCCACGGCAGCTATGAGATCATAGCCCTTAGCCCGGATTCGCCTCAACATATGTTCGACCTGACCGTCAAAGCTTTCAATCTCTCGGAGAAATATCGCGTGCCGGTATTGATCATGTCCGATGAGGTCGTAGGGCATATGAGCGAAAAGGTAGTGATCCCCGAGATCTCTGCCGCCGACCTTATTTACAGGAAAATGCCGCAAATCGGCAGCGGCCCCTATCACCCTTATAAAGCGGACGAGAGCCTGGTACCGCCCATGGCAATTGCCGGGCAGGGATACCGTTTCCACGTTACGGGCCTAACACATGATGAGAGCGGCTATCCTGCGATGACGGCCGCTGCTCAAGACAGGCTCATCACCAGGCTGGTGGATAAAATCAAGACCCATGCCGATGATATCATTTTGTACGATGAATATATGACCGACGATGCCGAAATAGTGGTATGCGCGTACGGGATTACTTCCCGTATTGCCAGGTATGCTGTCAAGCTGGCGCGCCAGCAGGGCATCAAGGCCGGGTTTTTACAGCTCATCACACTGTGGCCCTTCGCCGAACGACGTGTCCGTGAGCTTGCTTCCCGTGTTAAGACGTTTATAGTTCCCGAGATCAACCGCGGGCAAATTGTCTACGAGGTGGAGCGATGTTCCTGCGGCAAAGCCCGCAGCCTGTCCGTACCGCATTCGGGCGGCGACGTGCACAAGCCGGAAACGATACTTGCTGCCATTAAGGAGTGCCATGCCTGATCATGAGGGCAACGGACATTCAATAATCGCCAAATATCTCAGGCAGGACAGGCTTCCGCATATCTGGTGCCCGGCCTGCGGAATAGGGCCGGCTTTGAACTGCTTTTTGAGGGCAATAGATAAATCGGGACTGGATCCGGATAAGATATCAGTTATCTCCGGCATAGGCTGCTCGGGACGTGTAGCCGGATATGTTAAGTTGGATTCCTTTCATACTACGCATGGCCGCGCCATCCCGTTCGCAACGGGTTTGAAGCTGGCTAACCCGGAATTGAAGGCAGTGGTCTTTTCGGGCGACGGTGACCTGGCGGCTATAGGAGGAAACCACCTCATTCATGCCGCCCGCCGCAACGTAGATATGACCGTTATCTGCATAAATAACTTCAACTACGGTATGACCGGAGGCCAGGTGGGCCCCACCGCTCCCTATGATGTGCGCACATCCACCACACCTTACGGAAATTTTGAATCGCCTTTCAACCTGCCGTTGCTGCTCTATGCCAGCGGTGCAACATATATTGCCAGATGGACGGTTTTGCACCTGCATCAGCTTGAAAACACCATGACAGAGGCATTATTGAAGCCAGGCTTTTCATTCGTCGAAGTCATCAGTCCCTGCCCTGCCGTTTACGGCAGGATGAACAAGGAGCCCGAAGGGCTTGATTCGCTCAAGAGTTATGAGAAGAGGAGCATTATCAAGAACGGCGCAGACCCCAAAGACGTTGGTATAACTCAGAACGGCCCTATAATCGTAGGAAAATTTATCGATGTAGATCGTCCTACCCTGCACACCAACCTGGCGGTGGTCGCCGAAAGGGCCAAGAAACAGGTTAAAAATAGTTAAGCGAAGATAATTTCCAGGAAGCTTAAATGAAAAAAGCTGAAATCAGACTGGCAGGATTCGGCGGACAGGGCATAGTCCTGCTGGGCAATATCATAGGCAAAGCTGCCTCCATTTACAATAATTCTTATGCAGCGCTTACCCAAAGCTATGGCCCCGAATCCAGGGGCGGCTCATGCCGTGCCGAAGTTATCATCAGCGACTCCCCCGTGGAGTATCCATATATAACCGACCCCGAAGTGCTGGTTATTCTATCTCAAGAGGCCTACAACGAGTTTGGCGCCGGGGCTAAGGGTCATGTTCTCCTGATCGTCGATTCGGAACTGGTTAAGATGGATACCCCGCCTGCCGCAAGGATGCTTTCCATACCGGCCAGCAGGCTCGCTAAGGAGATGGGGAAACCTGTAGTGGCCAATATCATCATGCTTGGTTTTCTGGCAGCCAATAGCGATGTTGTGTCGCGTGAGGCGCTGGAGCGGGCAGTTAAAGATTTTATCCCCGCCGGTACCGAGAGCTTCAATATGAAGGCGTTCGAACTGGGATTCAATTACTCATCACCCGACGAAAGGCCTGCGTAACATGGGGAAAAGCATACGCGCCGCAGTTATAGGCAGAACCATCGATGCGCTGCAGGCGGCGCTCTACCTGGCCAAAATAGGCACGCAGGTAAAGTTCATCACGGATGCCCCCGCCTTTGCCTTCTTTGAATCCAGCGGGGTTGATCCCCGGCTGTTCTGGTCTACAGTGTTAAATGCCATTCAGGATCCGAACATCGAATTCGTTTACAACACTTCCACCGTCGATATATGCGGTGAAAAGGGCAATTTCAATATAAAGACCACGCAACAACTAAGATACATTGACAGCGACCTGTGCACGGGATGCAAGAAATGCGAAGAGAACTGTTCCACAAGGCTGACCAAGACAAGCGACGGTAAAAACGTAATATTGAATGCAGTTCACAAGCCGTATCCTGGCAATAAGTCCGTGCCGTCAACCATGGTCATCGATAAAAACGGGATCTCGCCCTGTCGTGCCTCATGCCCGCTGGGCATAAATGTCCAGGGATTCGTATCCCTGCTGGCCAATAACAAGGTCCAGGAGGCCTACGACCTGATCAACGGATCGGCTCCCTTGGGAGGTATCCTGGGGCGCTTGTGCAAGCATCCCTGCGAGAGCAAATGCAGCCGGGCTAAAGTTGATAGTGCTGTCTCAATCAGATCATTGCACCGCTATGCTTATGATAATGTGGTTAGTCCTGCCGGAAAACACCTGGTAGCGGCTGGGCCTGCTTCCACTAGCAAAATAGCCATTATAGGCAGCGGCCCTGCAGGCCTCATGGCCGCCTGGGACCTCAAACGCAGGGGGTATGACCCAACTATTTTTGAATCCCATAACGTTATAGGCGGCATGCTGGCCACGGGCATTCCCAGGTTTAGATTATCCAGGGAAATCCGGGAACGGGAACTCGGTCAATTATTGGACATGGGGATCAAGATCAGGACCGGTATCACGGTGGGCCCTGATATCGATTTTGCTTACCTGAAAGAACGTGATTATAAGGCCTTTTTCCTGGCCATCGGCGCATCCAGGAACAATAAACTGGGTATAGAAGGCGAGGATCTATCGGGTGTTATAGATTGCATGTCCTTTCTATTGCTGCTCAACCTTACTGACGACCTTTTCATCGGATCCAACATTGTAATTATCGGCGATGGCAACAGCGCTGTCGATTCGGCCCGCGCTGCCATCAGACAAAATAAAGGCAGCGTTAAAATCGTGAGCTGGACCGTGCCGGAAGAATTGACGGCATCTGCAGACGAGATTCAGGAAGCACGGGAAGAGGGCGTTTCCATCGAGTATTCGTCCTACCCCGTGGAAATACTGGGAAATAAGAACAAGGTGACGGGGGTGCGCTTCTGCCGAACGAAGTTGACTGATGAGTTGATGCGCAATGGTTGGCATAGGCCCGAGCCTGTGGAAGGGACTGATTTTATTATCGAAGCAGACCATGTTATCGTCGCCATAGGCCAGTCGGCGGATGCAACCCAGTTGAACCTCGAAGGCCTCGACATAGAGAAAGCGTCAGGCACGATCAGGGTCAATCCGCTCACTCTGGCAACTAATTTACCCGGCGTATTTGCCGGCGGCGACTGTATGCGTGGTCCCAACAATGTCGTCGAAGCCATGGCCGACGGCCTGAAAGCCGCCGAGTCTATTGACAGATATCTGTCCGATTCCGATTTGGAAGAGGGCAGGCAAATTGCGTCTAAAAAGGTAGCGGAAGTGGATTTGGACTCGGTCTGGGCCTTTCCTGTCAAGAGGGCGGAGATGCCGTACCTGGATATGGAAAGCAGGAAAAATACCTATGAGGAAACGACGACGGGGTTCCCTGCTCAGACCATGGTCGAAGAGGCGCAAAGGTGCCTGAGTTGCGCTCTGTGTAGTGAGTGTATGGAGTGCATTAAGGTATGTAAGTCCAATGCGATCAGGCACAATGACACCGTTAGGCATAAGGACGTAGAAGCGGATGTTATCCTGAAATTTCCTGCTGAAGATATGGGCGTAAAGGAGGAGGGTCCGGCGGCCGATAAGAGCGGTGTATATACAATCAGCCACGGGACCGATCGGTCGGAAGGCGATGTTAATGTAAAACTCATGGCAGCCGTAATGCAGACCATACTGGATTCGGATCTTGAATTTTTGGATAAGTTGTCAACAGGCCGTTTCGGCTGCGACGATCAAGCTGAAGGCAGTCATGATCCAATCCACTATCTTGAGGATCATACCCTGCCGGAAAGCAAGCAGGGCATATTCCTCTGCCGTTGCAATGGGGAGAATAGCTCGGCCATAGATTTCGGGCGACTAAGCCTCGGTGCTCAGAAACTAAATATCGCACATATATCCGAGATTGAGCAAGCATGTACAGAAGAAGGGGCGCAGGTCATCGCACAACGTTGGAAAGAAGCCGGCCTGGACCGTGCTGTTGTAGCCGCCTGCAGGTGCTGCAATTACGACCAGATTTGTTATAGCTGCAACGATAGGCGCATCCTCAGCAGTCACTACCTTAGGCGTAATATTCCAGGTCAAAGCAGTTCAGATATCGAGTATGTCAATATCAGGGAACTATGCGCCTGGGCGCATGGTGACGACCGGCAGTCGGCGACTGACAAAGCGCTTAAAATTCTGGAGGCGGCAGTGCTCCTCCCTCCTTCTGGTCATCAAAAATACGAGCGCCACCCGATTAACCCTGCGGCACTTTTTATTGGGGAGTCCGGTACCGCTAAGATTGCAGCCATGACCCTGGAAGTACTGGGCTGCAAACTGTTTCAGGTAACGCAGGTGCCCGATTCCCTTGAGATAGGCGGCCAGCCCGGCGACTACCATGTAAAGCTGGGGTTTTCGGATAGAAACGAGGTAATAAAGACCGGAACTATCATTATTGATGCGTCTCTTAAGCAGGCTGACCTCGATAAGTTGGGTTATACCTATACAGGGAGGCTGTTTCAGCGTTTAATTTCCGGTATGGTTAAAGATCACGCCGGATCAAAATTAAACCTCAATAAGTATGCGTCGGCTCTTAACAGGGCCGGGCTTTTTATCAACCCCCCGTTGACGGGCCGTGAGAAAGGGGATGAAAGTGCACAGGGTGTTGCATTGGCGGCTGCCATATTATTGTATCTCCGGTCGAATTGGATTACGGCCCGGGATTCGGTGGCTCAGGTCAATACGGCTCTGTGCCGCGGCTGCCGGACCTGTATAGAACGTTGCCCGATAATTGAAATGCGCGAAGGGGCCAACGGCTTACTGCACTCCCATCTTGAACGTTTCCTGTGCATGGGTTGTGGGGCCTGCGCCAGCGTATGCCCCACAGGCGCTATCTACCTCAGTGGCCAGGATAAAAGTAGGATCGGTACAGCATTGAAATCATTCCTGTGTCCGGCGGAAATATGATATTACAGGTGACTCGTGACAGCTAAAATATTGATATTCTCTTGCAATTGGGATGGCTGGAGCTGCATTGACTCAGCCGCCAATGCCGGCCTGAGTTATCCGGTTTCGGTAAATATAATTAAATTAACCTGCCTTTCCAGCCTGAATGCGGGTTTTATGCTGAAGGCCTTTGAACATGGCGCTGATGGCGTTATGTTACTCGGTTGCCAAAATCAGCAGTGCCGCTACGGTCAATTTGATAATAGTATCGAGATAGAATGCGACAAAGCCAGAGAGATCATTAAAATGCTGGGCGTTAAAGGCGATAGAATCATGCTGGCAAGATTGGCACCCTTCGATGGGAGGGGATTTATCGAACAGCTTAACGGATTTATTCACGGGATCAAGAACCCGGCCATACCGGCCGGCGCACAAAAAGCCGACAAGCCGTAGATGGAGATTAAGTGTCAGAGCTGAAAGATATAATACGTCAGACTAAAGCGCACTTCTGCCTGGACTGCGGAAAATGCACCGCGGTGTGCCCGGTCAGCCGCTATGATCAGCAGTTCAGCCCGCGCTTGATTGTCCGCAAAGCGTTGCGTCATCCGGAGAAAATTTACGCAGACCGCAATATATGGTCATGCATCGGCTGCAATATGTGCACGATCAGATGTAATTATAACGTGAGCTTCGTTGATTTCATCAGGTACCTGCGTATGAAATCACGTGAACATGGGATGGAACCTGTATATAACCACAGTGGTGTGACCGAGTCGGTTATGCACTTGATGGGCAAAAAGGAGACCCGGCAGGACAGGTTGGACTGGATACCTCAGGATATAAATGTCAGCCCGTCAGCGGACACGGCTTTCTTTGTAGGATGTGCTCCCTACTTTGATTCTATTTTCAAGGATATCGGCGTCAAATCAACGGATAGCCCCATCGGCGCCATGCGTCTCCTTAACCGGGCCGGTGTTGCCTTTACTGTACTGGCCAACGAACGCTGCTGCGGGCATGATTTGATTTTATCGGGAGATAAGAGTGGTTTTATTAACCTGGGACAGGCCAATATTCATGAGATAAATAAACGTAGCATAAAAAAAATAATAACCGCCTGCCCGGAGTGTTACTATACGCTGAAAATAGACTACGCCCGGTTTTTTCCGGACTGGCATATGGAAGTACAACATTTAGCAGAAGTACCCGATATAATTAAAATTGAGGTTAATGTGGGCGAAAAAGGGAGAAACCGGCCAAAAGTGACCCTTCATGATTCATGCAAGCTGGGCAGGTATTTTAGAAAATATGATGAGCCGCGCAATATTTTACGTACTCTAGCTGATGCCGAACTGATCGAGATGGAATATAACAGGGATAATGCTCTCTGCTGCGGGGCTAATCCCTGGATGTTCTGCGGCTCGGTCAATAAACAAATTCAGGATGAAAGGCTCAGGCAGGCCGATGCAACCGGGGCTGATTTCCTGATCACTTCTTGCCCCAAGTGCCAGATCCATTTAACATGTGCCCAGCGGTCAAACGGCCAGGCCGAAGAAAAAATAAAAATCGTTGACATGTACCATTTCATCTCAGAGAGAGCTCTCAAGGAGAACGATTAATTGGAAGAAGCAAGCAATAGAGTAGGCGTTTTTGTATGCGACTGCGGCATGAATATCGCCGGTTCGGTGGATTGTGAAGCCGTTAAAGATATGGCTTCCACCGTTCCCGGTGTCGTAGTGGCCATGAGAAATAAATATACGTGCTCAGACCCTGGACAGGAAGAGATTAAGAGATGTATTCACGAGCACAACCTGGACCGCGTGGTGGTTGCTTCATGCTCACCCAGGATGCACGAGACGACCTTTCGCAACTGTATAAGCAAGGCAGGCATGAATTCTTATCTTCTGGAGATGGCGAATATCCGTGAGCATTGCAGTTGGGTTCACCTGCATGATAAAAAAGCGGCTACCGAAAAAGCCATGGATATTGTCAAAGTGGCCGTAGCCAAAGCAAGGCTGCTGCAGCCTATCGAAGAGACTAAAATCCCGGTTACGGACGCGGCGCTGGTCATCGGTGGTGGGGTTGCAGGGATTCAAGCCGCGCTGGACCTAGCGGATTCGGGACACAAGGTTTATTTAATTGAACGTCAACCTTCCATCGGCGGAATCATGGCCCAGTTGGATAAGACTTTTCCGACGATGGACTGTTCCATATGTGTGCTGGGTCCCAAGATGATGGACGCTGGCAAGCATCCCAATATCGAGTTGATAGCCTTCAGTGAGATATCCAGTGTTTCAGGCTATATCGGAAACTACACTGTCGTTATAAATAAAAAAGCCCGATACGTTAACGAGCTGGATTGCAATTCCTGCGGCAAATGCGCCGAAGTTTGCCCGGTGGTGGTACCAGATGAATTTCAGCAGGGATTTTCCTCGCGCAAAGCGGCTTTTATCCCCTTTCCGCAGGCCGTGCCGCCGGCATACATAATCGATATGAAAAACTGCCTAGGCAACAATCCAGTCAGGTGCAATAAATGCGTGGAAGTCTGCGAAAAGAAATGCATCGATTTGAATATGGCTGACAGAGAAATCGAGATAAAGGTTGGCGCCATCATCGTATGCACCGGGATGGATATCTACGACCCGACCGTCCTGGACGAGTACGGCTATACGCGCTTTGAAAATGTAATCACAACTATGGAGTTCGAGCGACTGATCTGCGGCGGCGGGCCGACCGAGGGGCAGATTTTACGTCCTACCGACCGCAAGGTGCCAAAGCGCATTGGCTTCATTCAATGCGTGGGCTCGCGAACGGCCAACCGGGGAAACCCCTACTGCTCCAATGTCTGCTGCATGAATACCATTAAAGACAGCCTCCTGATTAAAGAGCACTATACGGATACTGAGATATATGTGTTTTACATGGATATCCGTGCTTACGGCAAAGGTTTTGAAGACCTCTACAAAAGATCTCAGGAAGAAGGTGTGCATTATATTCGCGGATTCCCTGGAGAAGTGACCGAAGACCCGGCCAACTGTAATATCAAGGTGCGTGTAGAAAATACCACCACCTGCCAGGTGGAGGAATATGAGTTGGACCTTCTGGTGCTGTCGGTTGGATTGCACCAGGATAGCGGGCTCAAGAAGCTGTGTAACCTGCTGAATATCTCGCTGACCTCGGACGGGTTTGTGATGGAAGCGCATCCTAAGCTGAAGCCGGTAGATGCCCCCACGCCGGGCATATTTTTCGCAGGCTCCGTTGAGGCGCCCAAGGATATCAAAGACAGCGTCACTCAAGCCAGTGCCGCAGTATCCCGCAGCTCTATAATCTTAAATGCGGACTTTATCAAGGGTGACGGAGTCAAAGCATTTGTTGATCAGGAGAAGTGCACTTCCTGCGGGGTATGTGCCAGGGTTTGCCCCTATAATGCCATCGAGGTAGACATTAAGGCCAAGAGTGGGGCTAAGATAATTGTCGCAGCCTGCGCAGGCTGCGGCGCCTGCTCGGCTGAATGCCGTTTTGATGCTATAACCATCCACCACTTCATGGAAGACCAGGTTCTTTCCCAGATCAGCTCAGCGTTGGCCGATAACCCGCAAAAAAAGATTATCACCTTCCTGTGCAACTGGTGCAGTTATGCCGCAAGTGATGTGGCCGGCATTTCCAGGATGCAGTATCCGGCCAACAACCGGTTCATAAGAGTCATGTGCAGCGCCCGTGTGACCGAGAGATTTATCTGGCATGCCTTCAAGCTGGGAGCGCCACTGGTGCTGTTATCGGGCTGCCATATCGGTGATTGCCATTACATTACAGCCAACCATTCGACCCAAAGGAGGGCTGACAGGATGTGGGATGCCATGGAGAAGCTGGGAATCAGGCCCGAAAGGCTGCAGCTTGAATGGATTAGCGCCGCGGAGGCTCCGCGCTTTGCCCAGATAATGCGCGAGCTGGAGAAGATGCGCCAAACAGTCACCAGTGAAGAGATAGAATTTACTCAGAGAGTACTTACCGGCAGAGATAATGCTGCTTAAGGGCTGGCCACTAAGGCCGCCGGATGATAATTTTAGCGGGGGAATATAGCTTGTCTAAAGAAACCTTCAAATGCCTGCACTGCGACCACACTTACGAAATGGAGCCGGATGCCAAAAGTGAGATGAAGGACCGGATTTGCCCCAAATGTAAGTCCAATAGCGTCCGAAAGATTAAAAAACAGTAGTAATAGCTTTCCTGATACGGGGTAGCTATTCTATTTCGATATCTTTTATACGAAGCTCGGTACCGCCCGTGAGCTCTATATTAGGGCTGCCGCACTTGGGGCACACGTATTCATATTCCTCGACTGAGAAATCGGAGTTGCAGTTTTTGCAGTGCCCTGCGACAGGCACCTCTTCGACGTCCAGATAAGCGCCGTCGGCCATGGTATCTTTGGCCACAATTCCGAAGCAGAAGGTCAGTTGCATAGGCACGATACCGCGCAGCTCACCGGCGATGAGGTTGATGCGGATGACTTTGGAAGCGCCTTCCTTCCTGGCTGCTTCGACTGATATCTCGAGGATATTCTGGGCAATGCCCATCTCATGCATGGGAAAGCTCACCCAGTTTTTTCTGATGATGTTTCACCAGCCATGCTATCCATTCATCCAGACCTGTGCCCTTGGTGCAGGATATCTCGATGATGTCGATATTGGGGTTAATCTTGCGGGCGTTGGCACGGGCTTCCCCCATGTTGAAGTTGGTATACTGCACAAGGTCGATTTTATTGATGAGCATCAGGGCTGACTCGTGGAACATGAGGGGGTATTTAAGCGGCTTCTCATCTCCCTCGGTTACGCTCAGGATCATGATCTTATAGTCCTCACCGACGATAAATTCGGCGGGGCACACCAGGTTGCCGACATTTTCGACAACCAGTATATCTATTTTATCGAGCTGCATGTGCGGCAAAGCCGATGCCACCATGTTGGCATCCAGGTGGCAGGCGGAACCTGTAGTGAGCTGGATGGCCGGGATGTTGAATTTGCTAAGCCGGTCTGCATCCCTTGTTGTCTCCAGGTCTCCCACGACAACGCCCAGCCTGAGCTTGCCGGCCAGTTTTTCGGCCGTTTTCTCGAGCAGGGAAGTCTTGCCCGCACCGGGTGAACTCATGAGGTTGAGCACAAGGTTGCGGTTTTTGAGGAACAGTTGCCTGTTTTCTTCAGCAATCCTGTCGTTGGCCTGTAATACATCCTGCATAACATTGATCTTCATAGCTTTACCTCGATAAATATCTGTCTGCTATTGAAGTGGCGTTTTTAAGTATACTGTTTTAATTATAGGCGTTTCAAAGAATCGGGGCCTTGAACGTACATTGCTAAGTCAATGGTGCTTTCCTTATAATAAACCATTACCCGATTAAACGTAGCTTGTATTAATTGTAATTGGCGAAAGTTTATTAATGGAATCACACAATAGATTCAGTCTCCCTGAACGTATTGAAGGGCTTGGTCAGCTGTCCTATAACCTCTGGTGGAGTTGGCATCCGGATGCGCGCGAAGTTTTTAAGGTGCTGGACAGGTCGATGTGGAAATCCTACGGGCACAACCCTGTCAAGCTGTTGAAAGACATACCTTATTATCGCCTGGTAGCCCGCGCCGGTGATATCAGTTATTTGAGTCTATACGACAAGACCATGTCTGATTTCAAGGCCAGTATAGCATCCGGCAATACATGGTTTGAGAGAAACCACCCTGAGTTCGCTGATAAGCTAATAGCTTATTTTTCACTCGAATTTGCCGTACATTTTTCGCTGCCGCTTTATGCGGGAGGCCTTGGCGTGCTGGCAGGAGACTACTGTAAAGAGGCCAGTGATCTTGGGCTTCCTCTAGTTGGCGTGGGTTTAATGTATCCGCAGGGCTATTTTCACCAGTATATATCGCAAGATGGCTGGCAAAGCGAGGTATACGACCAGATCGATTTCGATGAGGTTGCTGTCTCGCGCGTCATCACGGCCGACGGCAAACCGCTGACAGTGACTGTTCCGCTGGACAACGTGTCGATCCATGTAGCGGCCTGGAAGCTGAACTTGGGGCGTGTCAAGCTCTATTTGCTTGATACCAACCTGGATGAGAATCCAATGGCCTATCGTAATCTATCTGCCCGGCTGTACGGCGGCGACCGTGAGATCCGTCTGTTGCAGGAGCTCGTGATCGGCATCGGTGGGGTTAGGATACTAAGGGCGCTCGGTTTGAATCCTACTGTCTGGCATGCTAACGAAGGCCACACTACCTTTATGTTCATAGAGCGCATCCGGGAAATAGTACAGAGCGGAATGGCGCTGAAAGAAGCTATTAATGTAGTACAGGAAACGTCGGTATTCACGACGCATACGCCTGTCCCGGCCGGTAATGATACTTTCGCGCCAGAGCTTATAGATAAGTATTTCCATAATTACTGGGGCCAGTTGAAAATGGACCGTGACCAGTTCTTAAAGATGGGCATGATCAGTGGTCCCGGCGAGTCATTCAATATGACGGTGCTGGGCCTGAAGCTGGCGGGGTTCAGGAACGGCGTCAGCAAGCTGCACGGCCAGGTCTGCAGGAAAATGTGGCATGGGCTGTGGCCGGACCTTGAAGAGGATAATGTTCCAATCGAGTCGATCACCAATGGGGTCCACGAGCGTACCTGGATAGCGCCGCAATACCAATTGCTTTTCCGGGAGTATATGGGGAATGACTGGATGAAACACCAGGACGATCCCGATATGTGGCAAAATGTGCGCTTGATTCCCGATGAGGCCTTGTGGGGTATGCATCGTTGGCTGAAATCAAAGCTGATTAATTCCGTGCTCTACAGAGCCCGGCGAAGGTGGGTTCGAGATAGGGTGGCGCCCATTCAACCGCTGGCCATGGGGGCCCTGTTGGATACCGATGCGTTGACTATCGGTTTTTGCAGGCGCTTTACCGGATATAAAAGGGCGAGTTTAATTCTCAGCGATGCTCCCAGGCTCAAGAAGATAATAGACAGCAGCCTTCAACCCGTACAGATCATTTTTGCAGGAAAAGCACATCCCAGCGACGAGGGTGGAAAGAAATTAATACAGCAAATATACAACCTGGCCAAAGATCCCGACTTCGGCGGCAGAATCGCCTTTATTGAGGACTACGATATGCATTTGGCTCGTGATATCGTATGTGGGGTGGATGTCTGGCTTAATACCCCGCGCTCATTAATGGAGGCCAGTGGAACCAGCGGACAGAAGGCTTCGGCTAACGGAGTACTGAATTTGAGCGTGCTAGACGGTTGGTGGTTCGAAGGTTATAATGGGCAAAACGGATGGGCTGTTGAGGAAAAAGGTGGTGGAGATCCGAACGCCATCGATAGTCAAACTGCCAAAGCGATCTATGATCTGCTGGAGGAGCAGATCATCCCAATGTATTACGAAAGGGATGCTGAGGGCCTGCCTCGCGGATGGATCAAGATGATGAAGGAGACTATACGCTCCAACAGCCCTCTATTTAACACATCGAGGATGGCTAAGGAATATACCGAGCGGTTTTACCTTAATGCCATAAATAACCAGCATAAATAAAACAGGATAAAAGGTTATGATTATGGTCATGGGGTTGCCGGGGCTGTTTAAGACAGTGTAATATGTGCTAAATTTTAGATTTCTTGATTGATAACTTAACATAATGAAGGAAATTAAGAAAATTGGCTTCTTGACCAGCGGCGGAGATGCACCTGGGATGAATGCAGCCATCAGGGCTATAGTGCGAGGAGCAGCCTATCACGGCGTCGAGGTTGTGGGCATCCGCAGGGGATTTGCGGGTCTAATCAGCCGTGATTTTCAGAAGTTCAACAGGCGTTCGGTGGCCAACATCATCCAGAAAGGCGGCACGATACTTGAAACATCACGTTGTAATGACATGTATTCCGTTGAGGGAAGAAAGAAGGCCATTGAAGCCCTTAAAGGCGAAGATGTTGACGGATGTGTGGTAGTCGGGGGTGATGGGTCTTTCCAGGCCGCATCTTTAATGGGTCAGGAGAGTGACATCGCCTTTATCGGTGTACCGGGCACCATTGATAATGATATATGGGGCACTGACTACACCATTGGCTACCAGACGGCGGTTAACACGGCTTTGGACGCTATAGACCGCATTCGCGATACGGCCAGCGCCTTCGAGAGGGTTTTCTTCGTAGAGGTCATGGGGCGGAAGTCGGGTTTCCTGGCTGTTGCCGTGGGGCTGGCCGGCGGTGCAGAACAAATCATCATTCCTGAAATTAAAATGGATATGGAGAAGCTTTGCAACAATTTGAGAGAAAGCTTCAAGCGTGGAAAAAGGAGCAGCATAATAGTGGTCGCCGAGGGCAATCAGGTGGAAGACACCATTAATATTGCCAAGTATGTTGAGTTGAGATTGAAAATAGAATGCAGGCTTTGTACTCTTGGCCATATACAAAGGGGAGGCTCGCCGACGGCAAGGGACAGGATACTTGCCAGCTTCCTGGGAGTTGCAGCTATCGATGCTCTTCTGGAAGGCAAGAGCGATCAGGCGGTGGGTGAGGTGAAGGGCAGGATAATCCTTACTCCATTTAAGGAAACCTGGGAAAAGAAAAAGGAAATAGACCATCGGTTTCTTAAGATTATGCCGATACTATCTTCGTAGAGTCGAATTGTGCTTGTAGTAATTTCCCATCTCCGGGGCGGTTGTTGTAAATCATCAGTATTATATAAAGGTTAAATATGTCCGATTCTTGCAGGAGGTTTATCCATGGAGATAGTTAAATGGTTCGAGGACTTGGGTAAAGCCGATGTGGCCAAAGCGGGCGGCAAAGGCGCTAACCTTGGAGAACTGGTCAAAGCCGGGCTTCCGGTACCTGGAGGTTTTGTGATCACCGCACAGGCGTATTTGCTTTTCACTACCGAGAGCGGCCTCTCGCAAAGCATATCGCACTCTATCGAAGGCCTGGATGTCGACGATACCGCGGCCTTGCAGGCTAAAGCCAAAGAGATACAGGAAATGATAGTTAGCGCGGATATGCCCACTGTAATAAAGAGTGAGATTATCAAGGCATACGAGGAACTTTCCAAAAGGGATTCTGTCAAGGCGGAGTTCGTTGCCGTCAGGTCCTCTGCCACCATGGAAGATTCGGAACAGGCATCCTTTGCCGGTATGAATGCCACTTTTTTGAACGTACGTGGGAAGGAAGATCTGATCAGGAAAGTAAAGGAATGCTGGGCGTCTTTATACGGCGCCAGAGTTATATTCTACAGGTCTAAAAAAGAGTTTCTGGATGAGCCTGTTATTGCCGTAGTTGTACAGAAAATGGTCAACTCGGACAAAGCGGGTGTAATGTTTACGGTTAATCCCAGCAATAATAATTTGGCCAGCCTGGTAATCGAAGGCGCTTTCGGACTGGGTGAAGTGGTTGTCGGCGGGCTGGTATCACCCGATTATTATGAAGTAGAGAAATCTACCCTCAAAGTTAAAGATACGAGGTTGTCCCACAAGAATTTTAAAATCATACGTGACGACAAGGGGCAAAACCTGGAAGTTAAGCTATCCAAGAAGGAAGCGGAGGAGCAGGTGCTGAGCGAAGCTGAGATTCTGGATCTGGCCAACCTGGGCCTTAAGATCGAAGGGCACTATGGCAGCCCCCAGGATACTGAGTGGGCCATTGAGGGCAGCAAGATATACATGGTACAGTCCAGGCCTATAACAACTTTGATTAAAACCGCTGAGGAGGTTGCAGAAGAAGAAGGCAAAGAGCTGATTAGAGGGTTTGGCGCTAGCCCAGGCCGAGGAAGTGGAGAGGTGCGGGTGCTCTCATCTCCTATGCAGGATAATGGTTTTGAGAGTGGTGACGTGCTAGTAGCGGAAATGACTACTCCAGACTGGGTGCCGCTGATGAAGAAAGCATCGGCTATCGTTACCGACGGCGGCGGCATGACCTGCCACGCTGCTATCGTATCTCGCGAGATGGGCCTTCCCTGCGTAGTGGGTACCAGGACTGCCACTAAAGTCTTAAAGGACAAAATGCTGGTCACCGTAGATGGCACTCATGGCACTGTGTATGAAGGAAAACTGAAGGAAAAGAACAAGAGTGCGGAAGAAGTGGCCATGGCTATTATGCCCAGGCCGGCTCCCCTGGTCACGGCAACCAAGCTGTATGTCAACCTGGCAATGCCTTACGAGGCGGAAAGGATTGCCAAAGAGGACGTGGATGGCGTTGGCTTACTCAGGGCCGAGTTTATGGTAATAGATGCCTGCGACGGCATTCATCCACGGCAGCTCATGGAAGACGGCAAAAGCCACCAGTTCATCGACTCCATGGTCAGGAACCTACGTATTTTCACCCGTGCATTTTATCCCAGGCCGGTGATTTACAGGGCTATCGATTTCAGGACTAATGAGTTCCGTAACCTGCGCGGCGGCGATAAATATGAGCCGGTTGAACAAAACCCGATGATAGGGTTCCGCGGCTGTTACAGGTATGTGTTGAATCCCGATCTGTTTGAACTCGAGTTGAAAGTGCTGGCTAAAGTAAGGGAACAGGATAAAAACCTGCACCTCATGATACCCTTTGTGCGAACCTTGTGGGAATTCAAGAAATGCAAGCAGTTGATCGATAAAAGCGAACTGGCTGATGACAGGGAGATGGAACTATGGGTCATGGCCGAGGTACCTTCGGTTGTTTACTGGCTGGAAGAGTACGTTAAAGCGGGTATAACCGGCGTGTCTATTGGCTCCAATGATCTCACACAACTGGTATTGGGCGTGGACAGGGATAGCGAAGTATGTGCCCCATTGTATGATGAAAGGGACAAGGCTGTCCTGGACGCTATCCGGCAAATTATAGGGACTGCCCGAAGGATGGGCATCACCTGCTCGATATGCGGGCAGGCGCCGTCCAACTACCCCGACTTTGCGGAAAAACTTGTGGACTGGGGTATTACATCCGTATCGGTGAATCCCGACGTCATTAACGTAACCAGGCACAATGTGGCGGCTGCCGAACAGCGCATGCTGCTTAAAATGATGCGCAAAATGAACTCGGGAACTTAGCTGATCCTATTTTTCTAAGGTAATCAACAGCAGGACGACTGCTCACTGGCACGGCGGTTGTCCTGCTGTTATTATATCTCTGCAACAATGATTGTTTTGCTCCCGGGTCGAAAGCCACTAAGATTAATTCAGGGACATTCCCTCCGGCATAATAATAGAAATGAACAACATCCGTAACTTTTGCATAATCGCCCACATAGACCACGGAAAGTCGACCCTGGCCGACAGGATACTCGAGCTTACAGGGCTGATCAGAAAGGCCAGCATGGAGCAGATGCTGGACAGCATGGACCTTGAGCGCGAGCGGGGCATTACCATCAAGGCCAAGTCGGTCAGGATCCCCTATAAATCGGCTGGCGGCGCAGAATTCATCTTGAACCTGATCGATACGCCGGGCCATGTCGACTTTAATTACGAAGTATCTCGCAGCCTTATGGCCTGCGAGGGAGCAGTATTGCTGGTAGATGCCTCGCAGGGTGTCGAAGCGCAGACCATCGCCAACGCCAACCTTGCCCTGGATGCTGGACTGAAGATAATACCGGTTATCAATAAAATCGACCTTCCTAATGCCATGGTGGACGACTGCAGCCTGCAGCTATACTCGATGCTGGGATTGCATATCGAAGATATCTTGCATGTATCAGCCAAAGAGGGCACCGGCGTGCTGGAGCTGCTCGATGCCATAGCGGACAGGATTCCCCCCCCACAGGGCAGCTCATCCGATCCGCTGAAATGCCTGATATTTGATTCCTTTTACGATGCATACCGGGGGGTGATTCCGCATCTGCGTGTTTTTAACGGAAGCCTGAAGGCAGGCGATAAAATCATGCTTAAATCCACGGAGAAGGTCTTCGAAGTGGAGGAGGTTGGCTATTTCAGCCTGGGACTGACGCAGGCTGCCGGTTTGAACGCCGGCGATGTAGGTTACGTAGTGGCCCTTATAAGAAATGCCGGTGAAATCCATGTCGGCGATACGGTTGTATCCGCCGACCATCCCGAGGTCCCGGCTATCCCGGGTTTCAGGATGTCTCAGCCCATGGTTTATTGTGGTGTTTATCCCATTATCACCAGCGATTATGCCAGGCTGGGAGCAGCGCTGGAGAAATTCAAGCTTAACGACTCGTCAATTACTTTTGAAAAAGAAACTTCGGCTGCCCTGGGCTATGGCTACCGAATGGGTTTCCTGGGCTTGTTGCATATGGAAATTGCACTGGAAAGGCTGAAACGGGAATACGAACAGGATATTATTGCCACGATGCCGTCCGTCATATATAAGGTTGCAACTAAAAATGGCGAAACGTTGATGCTGGATAACCCTTCAAAATTCCCTCCCGAAGGCCAGATCGAGCATATAGAAGAGCCAATGATCCGTGCCCGCGTTATCGTGCCTTCCGGTTTTGTTGGACCATGCATGGAGCTGGCCGAAGCCAAACGTGGCTCGCTGGTCGGCATTGAGCATCCTGACGACAAGCGGGCTATATTGGTCTACGACCTGCCGCTGGCCGAGATGATAACCGATTTTTACGACAGGTTGAAGAGCGTTAGCCGCGGCTATGCCAGTATGGACTATGAAATGAACGGCTACCGTTCGGCAGACCTGGTCAAGGTGGATATACTGGTCAATAACAGCGCCGTAGACGCCCTGTCTTATATATCTCCCAAAGAAGGGGCTTCCATCAAAGGCAGGGCCCTGATTTATAAACTGAGCAAGGTCATTCCCAGGCACCAGTTCAAGATACCTCTACAGGCTGCTATAGGCTCACAGGTAATAGCCAGGGCGGATATCTTCCCCATGAGAAAGGACGTGATCGCCAAATGCTATGGCGGCGATATCACCCGCAAGAGGAAACTTCTGGAGAAGCAAAAAGAGGGCAAGAAGAAAATGAAGATGGTGGGTTTTGTGGAAGTGCCTCAGGAAGCTTTCCTGTCACTCATGAAAATAGAGGAGTAGTTGTCCGAATGAGGGGTCTTTATATCCACATCCCGTTCTGCATCAGCAAATGCCGCTATTGCGATTTTTATTCGCTGGCTGGGAAGACAGACCTGATTGAGGGCTATGTGTCAGCAGTAGTGCGGGAAGCTGAGAAGTACGGCGGCACGTCCTTCAAGACCATGTACGTGGGTGGTGGTACGCCCAGTTTGCTGGGGCCGCGAAGGCTGGCTGACCTCGTGGACGGCCTGCGGAGCCATTTACAGATCGATTGTCTTCTCGAAGCTACTATCGAGGCTAATCCCGAATCAACGGATGAGGATTTTCTCAGGATGGTGCGGGATATAGGATTTAACAGGATTTCCATTGGGGTCCAGTCTCTTGACGATGATGAACTTAAGAAAGCCGGGCGGGTGCACTCCAGTACACAGGCCCTGAAGGCTATCGAACTTGCCTTTAATTGCGGCATTGATAATGTTTCAGCCGATATAATCATCGGGCTTCCCGGTCAGACAGTTGAAAGCCTGGATAATACACTGCGGAAACTTGTGGGGATTGGGTTGACTCACGCATCAGTCTATTGCCTATCAATCGAGGAAGGGACAGCCTTTGCAGCCTGCCCTCCTGCTGATTTGCCCGATGACGAGTTCCAGGCGTCGGTGTATGAACGTGTGGCCGGCATCTTGAAGGAGTATGGCTTTATCCACTATGAGATCTCCAATTTTGCCCTTCAGGGGAAAGAATGTTTACATAATCTCAATTACTGGAGGGGTGGCGAGTATATAGGACTGGGATCTTCGGCCGCTTCCCATGTCGGTGGAAGACGGTGGAAAAACGAGGCAAATCTGCATGCTTATATGGATGATCCGTTGGCTGCAGGGATCGAGGAAGATATCGTCGATGCAGAAACTAAAATGGCCGAAGAGGCCATGCTGCGGCTCAGGCTACTGGAAGAGGGCTTGGATACTGGACAGCTTACCATGCGATATGGCTTGAACGAGTTTAAAGACCTTGAAAAGCGGCTTAATATTTTGGCCGGACAAAAAAAGCTGGTTAAGAATGGTAAAAGGTATAAGCTGGCGCCCGGCAGCATACTTACCTCCAACCATGTCTTTGTTGATGTCATTAAATGACTGCTATTACCAGAGGCCGGGTATGAGGGCTTTACGACTGTTCGGGTAATCCGGGAACGTCTGATGGTACCATGCATGGTGGGACCTGGCGCGTGGAGCCAGGTTAGCGATGGTCCAGAGCGCAAAGCTGAGGCCCGCCAGTGACCAGGTCGATAAGGCCCATCCCAGCCACACCATGATCTCCCCGAGGTAATTAGGACAGGATATATAGTTATACAGGCCGCCCCGCGGTATGCTATATCCTTTCTCTCCGGACTTCCTCAATTTACTCAAGGTGAAATCGGCCTGCCTGTTGATGATGAATCCGCATACGAAGATGACCGCTCCTATGATAAAACGCGGATCGGCCATCCATTGATTGGAATATCCGCCCGATAAGGTAAAAACGTAGTATCCGTTCAGCGAGGCATTGACAAAGTTGAAGAAAACGCCCAACAGCACCACCGATAAAGGCATTTTGTCATTGGAGCTCTTCAAACTGAAAGGGTAAATGAAAGCACGATGAATATAATGTGCTTCCCAGAGCAGCAAGAAAATCACCGATGGGATAGACACAGGGGCCTTTCCCAGGACGAAGCACAGCGCGAATATGACGGGTGACCAGGCTTCCATGATAATCCAGGCCAGCTTGCTATCGAGCGCAGGCCCCCACCCTTTCCTGACATGACGGCCATAAGGAGCGACGATGAAAAACAGGCTGATAAAAATCGCCGCCGACAGCATCAGCCAGGTTATTAAGACAATGTAATATATTCTTTCGATAAGCATAAATTACTTTGGATTAAGGTAGCCGTTGTCTTTGAACCATTGAATAGTATCCGCTATGGTTTCCCTGAATGGCCGTGGATTGTAACCCAACTCACGGGTGGCCTTATCGTGAAGGATATGATGGTTGCTCACCAGTGCATTCAAGGAGGCCGTTGTGAAAATCGGCCTTGCCCCAACCAATCGGGAGGAAAGCGTTACAAGAGGAGAACAAGCACGTGCCAAGGACATAGGACATACCAGGCTGGGAGCTTTGTTCCCCATTACGCTCGCTACTATGTCGGCCACTTCCTTAACTGAAAGCCACTCTCCGGACAGTAAATAATTGGAACCAGCCGGAGCTCTCTCCTCGGCCTTTATGGCGTAATCGACAACATCCCGTACATCCACCCAGTCGAAACCTCCTTCGATGAGCACGGGCAATTTACCTTTGGCCATCTGCAAAAGCGCCAGCCCGAAGTGCGACGGCCTGTAGTCGTATGGGCCAACCACGGCGGTAGGGTTAATTATGATGGCATTTAGCCCGTCTTCGATTGCCTTCCGCACTATTATTTCTCCGGCTGCTTTAGAGCGGTCGTAAGGCGGAGATTTAGTGGAGTCCACATGCGGACGTGATTCGTCCACAGGTTTGCTAAATGGTTCCTGACACAGGGCGTGAATAGAGCTGAAATGCACCAGCCGCCTGACGCGGCTAAGGCGGCAGGCCTCAACCACATTAGCTGTCCCGGTTATGTTGACGTCCGAACAACGTGGCCAGTCGTCCATCATCAGGGAAATGTGAGCGGCCAGATGGTAGACAATGTTTGCCCCTTCGAACGCGTCTAGAAGAGAACTTATATTGCCGACATCCCCTTTGGAGTACTCGACCTTCAGGCCTTCCAGCCCTTTGTCGCTGAGATGCGACAGCGCACGTACCTGTCTGCCTTTGGAAATAAGAGCACGTATGAGATTAATGCCGACGTGGCCCGACGCCCCGGTTACAACTGTTTTCATAAGGACCAACCGACCTCGCCTTTGCCAAGGTCACGACAGTTTAAATACCATTTGATAGCTTTGTCAAACAGGGCCAGGTTAATCGTCATGTATGTCCTTAATTATTGATAATGACGTGACCTGTTGATATGATAAATGACATGTCGCAGAGACCTGGCGTTACGCTGGATGAAGTTTTTAACCCTCAAAGCGTTGCTATTGTAGGGGCTTCGCCGGATGCAATATCTTTTGCGACCTTCGCGGTTATTTCCCTCAAAGATGCCGGCTTTCCAGTAATTTATCCCGTCAACCCAAATCACACGGAAGCATACGGATTACCTTGCTTTCCCTCCGTGTCGGCTATACCCGGCCCGGTGGACCATGTAGTCGTATGTATACCTGCTGAGAAGTCGCTGGAGGTATTGGACGACTGTGCGGCAAAACACGTCAAGTCCGTCCATTTCTTCACAGCCGGTTTCAGCGAGAGTGGCGACAAAGCACGGGCCGAACTTGAATTGGAAATGCTTAAGAAAGCCAGGGCGGGAGGTTTTCGTATCATTGGTCCGAATTGCACGGGGCTTTTCATCCCCAGGGCACATTTTACTCTGGCTACAAGAATGCCTATGACGCCGGGCGGCATCGCCTTTATGTCTCAAAGCGGAGGCCACTCGCAGGATATGCCGCTTCACGCAGGGTCGAGGGGCCTGACGTTCAGCAAGGTGATCAGCTACGGCAATGCGCTGGATATTGACGAATGCGAACTGCTGGAATATTTTGCGGCCGACCCGGAGACGAAAATCATAGCTATTTATATAGAAGGTGTTAGAGAGGGTCACCGTTTCCGCGACATTCTTAGAAAGGCGGCTGCCAGGAAACCGGTCGTAATTTACAAAGGCGGTATCACTGAGGCCGGCCTGAGGACGACAATGAGCCATACTGCCAGCATGACTTCTTCGGTTAGGGTCTTCGAAGCTCTCTGCCGCCAGGCCAACGCCATAAAGGTCACCGACGTTCAGGAAATGATAGATGCCCTGGTTGCCTTACGTTTTGCTATCCCTTATCCAACAGGTAGAAATATTGCAGTTTTGGGTGTCGGAGGCGGGCCGAGCGTGGAGGCCGGAGACCACATGGAAGCTGCCGGATTAGAGCTGCCTGCCTTCCCGGCAGCAGTGAGCGAAGAATTGAGGGGTTTCCTGCCGGGTGCAGGAGCCATATTCACCAACCCCCTGGATGCCACCAGTCTGATCTTTCCGGACGCTATTTACAGGACGGTGAAAGTGCTCGGCAAATCACCGGCTATAGATATGATAATGTATCACATGGGCTTCCATACTGTTACCAGGTGGGGAGAAGGCCTTGTTTCCAGTGATATGTTTTTGAAACCGGCAGTAGACGCTTTGGCCAGGGCGCATGACGAAATGCAAAAGCCGGTACTACTGGCTTTGGGCCCGGCATCGGATATGCCGGCCATGAAGGAGTTTCTCAAGGTACAGGAAGCATTTGTCGCCGCGGGCTTGCCTGTCTTCCGTTCCATAGAAAAAGCAGCCCTTGCCATGGCCAGGACTGCTGCGTGGTACAATAAATTTTCGCCCGTCTGCGAGAGGAGCAACAATGCCTGAAATAGAAAAGCAGCATGGACCCAATACTTCTAAAAATTTAAAGAGCCTGATGCCACAGGTGGAAGAGTTGACTGAGACCATCGCCAGCCTGGACGGTTCCCTGACCCATTTAAAAAGGCTGAGCACTGTAATTAAAGAATTACAGGCCTTGATGGACACAGTCGCTGATAAAAGCAGAGAAGGCGTTGTACTTTTTCAAGACAATAGGTTTGTCTGGGTAAATAAGGCTGCCTGCGTGATATCGGGTTATACATTTGACGAGATGCTGGCTTTATCCGTAGCAGATATTACCTTGCCCGGCCATCGCGATAAGCTTATCGCAAGAATAAACATGGTTCTGGCCGGTGATCCTATCGATACACCTCAGGAATGGCCGGTTTACAGAAAGGACAGGTTGGTCAGGCATGTCAGTATCTTCTCTTATCGCGTTATCTATCGGGAGAAACCGGCCATCGTCTCGATCTTCTATGATGTAACGGAGACTAAAAAAATATTGGATGAATCGATAATGCGCGCCCAGATATTGGATTCGATTAACGACCATGTTATATTGGTCGACATGTCCGGCAAGATCGCATATGTAAATGATGCTGCATGCGAATCAATAGGGTATTTAAAAGATGAACTTATGGACTCCAATGTGCTCGATCTTATCGCGCCTGATCTCAGGAAGAAGTTCAATATACGCATGAAACAGATCTCAGAACACAAGGAGGCCAGGTATAAGACTATTCTTGTTCGGAAGGACGGCTCGCAAATTCATATGGAAGTCAGGGCCAGGATCATAAAACAGGGCGGAAAAGAGTTCGCACTCGGTATCGCCCGGGAAAATCCTGAGAATGGCTTCGAGGCGCAGCAGGTTAATCCGTGAGGCTCAGCTTACGTCCTGCATCGGGAAGTTAAAGAGCAATGAAACTAAAACTTGTACATCCGCTATGGACACATGCGCCGGCCCTGCTTGTACTGCTAATCGCCATTGTATTTACTGCCCGTTCCTTGCCTTTGCCCGGCCAGGCTCCTGTGCATTTTGATATAAACGGCCAACCGGATGGTTACGGGTCTCCGCTTATTAACTCGATTTTATTATTGGGCCTCTCTCTGGGTTTCCTGCTGCTGTCGACCTGGCTGGATGAGCTCTGGGCGCGTCAGGAGAAGAGAAAGACTTTCAACTGGATATCGCTATTTGACGAACTGGCTGTCGGCGATCTTTGCGGCATACAGATAGCCTACCTCAATATGCTCGCCTCTTCCGCTAAAGGATTTCCTTTTCCCTGGATGATACTTGCCATAACCTGTGGGGCAGCTATATTGCTGGCTGTCCTGCTGGAGCTTGTCAGGCCTTACAGACATTACCAAAAGGGCCCGGTCAAGGGGCCAGAAGATATAAGCGCATTTAAAGATGGAATAAATGCCCTGATAAAAAGTGGACGACCTGTCAGATATCGGGAATCTCAAAATCCTGCGTACGCCGGCGCTCTGGCTGTTATCGTTGCCCTGGTAATGTTCGTATCGGCCTATTTTACCTGGTCTCCGATTCCCTGGCTGTCGGTTTTATTAGGGATCATAGGGATCAGCTTCCTTCTAACTTACGGGGGGTTTCGTACCGTAGTAACCAGGGATACGATATCGCTGAAGATGGGGCTCCTGGCCATTCCGCTGGTCAGGTTAAAAACGGCGGAGATAGTTTCATTGCAAGTGCTGACGTTCTCGCCATTACATGATTTCGGAGGATATGGAATACGTTTCAATGCCGGCACACAGGCCTACTACCTCCAGGGCGACAGCGGTGTAAAGATCGGCATGGCGGGCGGTAAAAAATATCTCATTGGCTCCGACCGGCCGGAACGCCTGGCGGCCGTTATAAGCTTAATAACGGGTCAATCCTACTGAGAGCATCGTGAACAATTTCGACAGCTCTCGAAGCAGTGTCCTTAAGCAGATCAACTACGGAGGCGGTACCTTAGTAGAAGTGTCATGGAACTAGCTCTACCCATTTCATTTCGGCCCGGTTGATGTTAAAATTTAAAAAAGATTGCGGTTAATGAAGGTCACAAATAAGTATCCCGCTTGACACAGATTTCAAATGCCATGACCGGTACAAAGCTGCACCGCCTGGGAGGTGTCTATAATGTCAGCCAAAAGTAATGCTGCGCAGAAGATGCTTGACAGCCTGGTGCAGGTGGTAAACAACATGGTCAACCTCCACGATCCCACTGCTGCCGGCCACCAGACGGACGTAGCCTTCCTCGCCAGGGCTATTGCCGAGGAAATGAGAAATGAACAGGACGTAGTGGACTGCGTTTTCCTGGCCGGACAGATACATGATATCGGTAAGATTGCCATACCATCAGAGATCCTCTCCCGGCCGGGCAAGCTTGATGATGTCCAGCAGATGGTCGTAATGTGCCACCCCGAGGTCGGTTATGACATTTTGAAGCCTATTGATTTCCCATGGCCTGTGGCAAATGCCGTCCTCCAGCATCACGAACGGCTTGATGGGTCCGGTTATCCTCATGGCCTTACCGGAGATGAGATAAGCTTGGAATCAAAGATCCTGGCCGTAGCCGATGTTGTCCAGGCCATGCTAACTAGCCGCTCTTACCATCCACCATTGGGGATAGATGATGTCGTGCACGAACTGGAAGAGCACAAGGGAATCCTGTATGATGCCGCGGTAGTGGATTGTTATAAACGTATTACCAGTCAGGGTGATGGGGTAATGCAGTACGTTAAGAGCCGGCCGCACAGCTAGCGGTCCAAGATATAAGTATCACCTGCTGAGGCTATAGAAATATTCTTGTTAGCCTGGGCAATTACAACCGGGTCTTGTGTCAGTTCCAGCACTTTCTTAAAATCAACTACAGCCAGGTCACTCTTTTTTGTAAGAATATAGAGTATGCCTCTGTTCATGTAAGCTTCCGACATGGTGGGATCCAGTGAAATTGCCTTATTGAGGTCTGCCAGGGACGCATCGTATTTGTCCGTTTCATACAGGGCCCATCCCCTGTTGTTATAGGCGAAGGCCAGGTTCGGGTCAATCGCCAGTGCCCTGTTCAGGTCGGTGAGCGCCTGGTCCCAATCTCTCATCCTGTCCAGCGCCCAGCCCCGGTTGCTGTAGGCATCCGCCAGTGTAGGGTCAAGGTCGACAGCGTGGTTCAGCGATACGATGGCTGCATCATAGGACTGGTCCAGGATTAGAGCTTTGCCCTGGTTGTTGTAAACCTTAGCCAGGTTTTGGGAGGCTACTGTGCTATTAAAACCCAGTTGCATGGCCATGTTCAGGTCTGCGATCGACTGGTCGTAATTGCCGGCACCGTCATAGGCCCAGCCCCGGTTATTGTAAGCCTCGGCCAGGCTGGGATCCAGCTGGATGGCCTTATTCAGGTCATCGATGGCTCCGCTGAAATCCTTATTATCGATGCGCGTCAGCGCCCGGTTGTTATAGGCTGTGGCCAGCTTCATACTGGCTTCCGGTATGTCCGACTTCAGGTCAATGGCCTTCTGGTATTCGGTGATAGCAGCATCCCAGTTGCCCTGCTTGGCATTTGAGTCCCCCAGCCACATATGGTCGGCGGCTGAACCTGCCGCACATGCCACAAAGGACAATAGAAATACAGCAAGAAGTACGTTCAGCCCGATGCGCATATTACACCTCATTCTCCTACAAGATTACCCGTGCCTCTGGCCGGATGTGAGAGCCGCTTGACCCCTCTTCCAGAAATAAACGGGGATTCTCCCCCGTACTAAATCCAATCCAATAAACTGCCTGCCTGCGCGGGCGAGGCACCCTATTCATATACCGATTGTGTTACGTTGGTTTGGGTAGTGGGCACCAAATTCCCGAACGAGCCTCCCGCGTAAGACGCCCCTTGCGCGCTCTGCGGTGTGATGTTAAAACCGTAAATAGGTGTAACGGACAGCACCCCAACAATTATGATCAGGCCCACTACTATCGCCAGTATCGTCTTGGACTGCCACTTCTTAAAATCAAATTTTGCCATCTTTGCACCTCCGGTGCACCCTTCCGGGTGCACCTGAACCACTTTTATTATATATTATAATCTACTGCGATTATAGCAACCGGCCGGATACCTGTCAATGGCTGACACGGGGATGCGTACGGAGTAACTGCAAATATTCCTCCACGACCATTCCACAAGGGCAATTCCCTATTCCGCCGCGTCGATATAAATATATAGAGGGTCATTGAAGTAAGGTTGTGCCTCGCCCTCTTTATAAAGATAAAACTCAATTTTCTGGCCAGTGCCGGCTTTTGCCACGATAAAATCCACTTTTCCTTCCCACTTTGCTTCTGTGGCCAGCGCAGGCGTCGTCGTTTCTCCGGCTACATTTCCATTTGTGACTGCTCTAATTGAGTAGGTGGCTGGGAGGCTTTCGTGGTTTATCACTACGGCCGTAATGGTCACATTATCTCCGGCCTTAACCTGCCTCGGGTAGTTCTCCGCCTTGCCCTCAGCATTAAGTATATAGAATTCTGTTGGCGCCGGTTTCTGCGGCAGGGCAACTTCAAAATAGATTAGAGTGCCTGCCCCGCCCAGTGCCGCCAGCAATACCGCAGCCCAGATAACCTTCCTTGCCCGTGTCAGCTTATGCCACCCTTCCCAGCGAGGAACCATTGACACGCGGAGGCGCATTTCAACCGGCAGCGCCTGTTCCCTGATGAATCCAATAGCGGCGGCAATCAACGTAAATGCCGCCACAGATACCAGTACTGGCGCCAGCTTTATGCCCCACGGGGTAAAATTCAGGACCAGGCCGATGATCGGCAGGACGGCGATGCTCACCCCGAAGCTCAAAGCGATGCGTTCGACAAGTCCTAAATTACCCTGTTTGGGAAACAAAGCAGAAAGCAGCGCATACCCGGGGAAGAAGAGCAGGCACAGGAAACTCACGATAATTCGCACCGGGCCGGAGGTGAACAGGGCCAGGGGGATTAGCGCCAGCGTCAAAACGACAATTGCCGCCAGTACTGTTCGGTTATCTAATCTCATTGTATTACAGTGAATATGCCGGTTGTCCCGTTGATATCGACGGTATAGCTTCCCGGGTCTGTTAGCATCACCTTAAAGCTCAGGTGCATTATGGTGTTCGGCATTATGCTTATTTGCCGCACGTTGAATATTTGGCCGTTGATTTTTAATACGACTTGATGCCCGATTTGAGAGCTGTCCAGGTTGCTGGCGCTGAACTGGATGTCCACCATCTCTCCCGGCCGTGCCGTCGGTGGCTCGATCCTGAGATCGCTTATTTTTAAGGGAATTACTGCTATTATTGTGACCGAAACCGGTGTTTTGCCTGCTGTGTTTTCTTCAGCGGGTCGAACATCAGGTTTCCTGGCTGGGCTCGCATCCTCATTCGCCACGGCCGTTATATCCCCCGGGCTCGACCGCTCTTCAGGCGGTTCCTTATTGCTGCTATTCCTGATCAGTATGTATCCGGCAAACGCCAGCGCAGCTATAACAACAATTATGCTGGCAGCTATCAGCGCGGTCTGTACTTCGGCCGCCATGGCCTGTTCCGCTGAGATCAACACACTGTATCGGCCTAATAATACCATTTGGCTGCCGCAGCCTCCCATAAAATATCTGTAAAATATTGCCGCTTAGTTATCATTAGTTACCTTAATGACTTGACAAAGAATATCATATATTATAATCTTATCTTACAGTATGTAGGTTGTAGGGATAAATATATGATAACGACGGTAACCATCAGCACAATCACGGTCGTCGCCGCCGCCAGCATAGTGGTGGGTATTGGCATATTTGCCTCGGTGTTGCTGATCGGCTTTCTGTCGGCACGCGAATTGTTGCATGCCGACGGCGGCGTCAGGCAAAAGCTTCTGGCCCGGTCGCTGCTGATTGGCATTGTCCCGCTTTTGATTGGTTTCATCGTCATTGTCGCCCTCAAAGTCGCCGAGATACTAGTTTAGGATAAACGGCGCTATCAAAAATAGAACGGCATTAGCCGTGCCGTGCGCAAGGATCGCTCCCAGCAGCGATCCTGTTCTTTTTACGGCGGCAGCGAAAAACAAAGCCACGAAGAAGACGAATACAACGTCGCCCCACGAGTAGAAGCCGGAGTGCAGGACGGCAAAAATAAGGCTGACAAAGATAATCCCCTGCCGTCCCATTGCCCTTTCCGACAGCTTCTGTAATATGCCGCGGAATATCAGTTCCTCTACCAGGCCTGTGGTGATAACCAGGATCAGCGCGGGCAGCCATACGCTTTGCAGCGAGAAAGTATTTATTAAGGGGCTTGTGCCGACAATAAGATACTCCAGTAGTCCTATTGCGGCGCCGCTGATAATGCCCCCGACGACTTGCCAGGGCCAGTAGCGCAGTGTGAGTCCGGCCTCGGCGGGCTTAAGGCCTGTCACCAGCATCACCGCGATGGCAGCCGCTAGCAGAGGCGCATAAATTATAGGAAACCTGAAGACGATCGAGAGCTGTCCCAGTGGTAAAGCAAGGCTCATGATCCTTACCATGGGCACCAGGCCCAGCGCCAGTACCAGGTTTCTTTTGCCCGCATCCTCTATGAAAACGGACTGAACCACAAATGCTGTCAAAATTAAACTATAGCTGATCACGCCGGCCAGGGGGTAAAGGTAAATCGTTAATAGCTCTGCGGCGATGATTGCAACCAGGTACATCCAGAAAGGCCATGCGATTGCTCTGGAAGCAGTTGATATTGCTGCCCTCATTTCACATTGACCCACAAATTAAGCGATAGATAGGGGGCAGCCTGCCCGGTTTTATACAGGAAGAATTCGATTGTCTGATTATCCGCGGCCTTTTTAGGTGTAAAATTTACCGGCTCTTCCCATTTTTGGCCGTCTGCCAAAGTTATATTATCGGCCTCCCCAATGGTTGTATTATCGGTTTCAGCCAGGACATGGTAGCTGGCCGGCTCATGCTCATGGTTAACAACGCCAACTATGACAGTCGCGGCCCTTCCGGCCTTCACATCATGAGGATAATTGTCCGCCTTGCCATCCGGCCCCAGGATATAAAACTCGCTGAAACGGTCGCCTTTTTCAGGCACGATGGCTAACCAGACTATTGCAGCTATCGCCGCAACTATCAAAACAGCAAATACGACGGTTAAAATCTTATTCAGCAAATTTAAATTTTCTTTAATATCGAATTAACGAATATCATAGCAAAATAGAAATAAAAAATATAGAAAGGATAGGTAGATTTTATTCAGCTTCGCCATCTCCCACAACAACAGCGAGACGTGGAACAGGTGCCTCCAAATACAGGCTACAGGTCAATACGGCTCCGGCATTTGAAGGCACTGCTCTGTTTAACACAGAAGTTGGTAATAATACCAATCGGGAAGTTACGGGCCTTTCATACAGGACGAAATATTATTGGTGGGTCAAAGCAGGCAAAGATGGCGGGTGGCGCAATTCTTCTGCAATGTAGAGCTTGCCGTGAGCTGAAGGCTGAGCGGGTCAGGCCTCAACATTATACGTCAATTTTTTTCAAATATTTTCGTAGTCCTTCTTCCCAGTGGGGCATTATATCTACATTCAAGGCTTTCAAATTACTATTTTCCAGAACCGAGTATTTTGGCCTCGCTACCTTGCTTGCAAATTCAGTCGGGTCTGCAACCAGAAGATTGACTTTGGCTCCCGTTAGCTCGAATACTTTCGCTGCGAATGTGTACCAGGAACAGCTTCCTTGCGCTGTCACATGGTACAGCCCATACTTTTCTACTTTGCTCAGTACCACGATTTGTTGCGCGATATCCTCTGTAAATGTAGGGGTTAATATCTCGTCATCGACGACCCGAACTTCCTTTCTTTCCTTCGCCAGTCTCAACATAAGCTGCACGAAGTTGGTCCCGGATTTGGCCCGACACGGATTGGTGCCGTATAATCCTGAAACCCTAACCACAAAATGTTTTTTTGCAGTCACGCGTACGAAATTCTCTCCACAAAGTTTACTATTTCCATAGACATTGATCGGGAATGGACAATCAGTCTCAATATATGGAGTCTTTTTCTTACCGTCAAAGACATAATCAGTACTAATATGGAATAATACAAAATCGAGCTCATTAGCCAGCAGAGCCAGATTTCTTGCTCCCACCCCATTTACTTCAAATGCTTTAAGCGGCATCGTCTCACATGCCTCGACATTGTGCAGGGCTGCAGTATTTACAAGCACCTGGGGCTTGGTTTGTTCAAACTTGGTCCTTGCCAAATTGAAATCAGTAATATCCAAAGCATCATGATTAAGCGGGATGACCTCATGGCCACTATCTGAAAACGCTGTGCAGATATCACATCCTAATTGTCCGTTGGCGCCTGTTACTGCAACCCTCATAGCACTTAACCCTCAACTCTAATGATACGTGACTGCTATCCGATTTTAGGCTCGGCCTACTCTGTTCAGCTTCTTAAAGATTTTTATATTATAGTATTTCGGGTTCTCCATGTCTTTGAACTTATCCATATTTTCCGCTAGATTTCGAACTGTATCCTTGATATTAAATCTAGGATTGAAACTCAGCACATTGCGTGCTTTCTCAGAGGTTACCTTATAGTTCCTGAAGTCGCTTACATGCTTAATATTAATTCTGGCAGTGATGCCGAGATGTTCTTGAACCCCCTCTCTGACATAATCAGCCACTTCACCCACCGTATAATTCCCGTATGCTACATTAAATATGCCTGATATATTCTGATCCACTTCAATGGCACGTATATATGCTGAGGCTGCATCCCTGACGTCTAAGATGGGCCTCCAGATTGAGGGGCTGTTAACGGTAATTACTTTCTCAGTGACAGCACTCTTGAACATGGCGTTCACAATAAGGTCTAAACGCATCCGCGGGCTGTAGCCGGAGATAGTCCCTTTTCGTAATGCAATTGTTGAGAATTTATCGTCCTGAAGTCTGAGACAGGCAAATTCACCCTGGAGTTTGGAAATTCCGTAAGGGTAGTCTGAAGTAGCGAGAGCGGACTCATCACATAGTACGTCCACAGAATAACCATAAACCGAACATGAGCACCCATAGATGAATCTTTTAACACCTGCTCGCTTGGAAATGTAGCTGAGATAGGCTGGCAATGCGGCATTGTCAACGAAATTGGCGGCTGGAGAATATTCTGCCATAGGGTCATTAGAAAGCCCGGCAATAAATATGACCTGATCATATCCTGTAAGATCCTTTTCCTCCAAAGTCATAATTTCCTTCGGTATTACCTTAACTCCATCAGGCATATAGTTCCCAAACCATAGCAAGTCAACTACATCGATCTCATAACCACGCTCAATAAGTTGTGGAACCAATACCGAACCTAAATAACCGGCTCCGCCTGCAACAAGAATCTTCATAAAAACCTCACATTATTTCTTTTGAACCATCCCTTAGGCAGAGAAACTACCTGTGCTTCCGTACATTGTTTTGTTTTCACAAGTGCTTCTTTCCTACTTAATGATCGCTTAAGATTTGTAAAGGACATGGACACAAAGAACTACAAGCGTTTTTTTGAATAACTAAAACTATTGGATTCCGGCCTTTTTAGCCATTCTGTCAATGTTTGTGCAGATTGATCTTTCTGAGTTAAGGTTGGATTTTTTATTGGCCAATCGATTCCAACCTCAGGATCATTCCAACGAATTCCTGATTCACATTTATTGCTGTAGACACCTGTGCAAAGGTACTGGACCTCGGCATAGTCGCTCAATACGCAAAACCCACGAGCAAATCCGGCAGGAGCCCAAACCTGGATTTCGTTTTCTGGGGATGCCTCAGTTCCAAACCATTTTCCAAGCGTGGGAGACCCCTTTCGTATATCGACCGCGACTAGAAATGCGTTTCCACGTGTAACACGCATGAGCTTCCCCATTGGAGGATCCCATTGAAAGTGAAGCCCACGCAAAACTCCTTTTATCGAACCAGACTGATTCAGCTGAACAAACACTTCTGGAAGTCCCAGATTCTTAAACTGATCTTGCCTGTAGACCTCGGTAAAAAACCCCCGTTCATCTCGAAATATTTCGGGAATTACTATGACCACGTCATCAATGGATGTTCTTTTAGTGGTTAATTCCAAATGATCACCCTCCTATCGTCTAAACTAACCCAACGCTTATCATTGATGTGTATTTTCCACTTCCAGCGTTATTTTACTACGTCGGGCATGCGGTCACAACCCATTATTATCAACCGCCAGTAACCCGTGATAGAATTATCTACAATTGACACATAGGATGGCGGGCTAAATGTATAGGATATTCGGACTCTTACTGATATTGGCGTTGGCCTTCTATCTGGCCTTTATCCCCCATATCGGCTATGCCTATCCGCTTCATGGGGACGAATGGATGCATATGACCTATGCTGAAACCATTGCCGGGACCGGCGCCATCACTTTTCCCGATCCCTTTACCGGGCTCACCGAGATAAACCTGGGGGATAACCTCTGGGTGGGCTATCACATACTCTGGGCCATCTTCCAGCAGGTCAGCGGCATAGACTGGATCATCCTTTTTAGGTACTTCCCTTCCATTATATTCATGTTCACCGTCCTGGCTGTCTATATCTTAGCCTCCCGGCAGGGCTACGGTTTGGAGGCCGCCTTCTTTACCTGCCTCATACCTACCACAGGCGGTTTGCTTGGCCCCGCCTTCATGGTTCCCATGGCTCTGGGCATGCTCTTCATCCCGCTATCGATGTTTCTCGCCTTTAATATCAAGACGTGGCCGTCCTATCTGTTGATATTTCTCTTTACCACTTACCTATTAGTATCCCACGCTACAACTGCCATAGTGCTGTGTATCATTCTCGCTCCTTACATCCTGTTAAATATCAAGGGGAACATCCGGCACGCTGCGGGAGTGTTGTCTGGCCTCGTTCTGCCATTTGCCCTGTCATTGCCCTGGACTTTCCAGATAGCGGTTCAGACCGCCCGGCAATTGCTGGTACCCCAGTACTTCTCGCCTTATATTGTGTTGCCTGATCTTCTTTGGAAGTACGGATTGATACCGGTCGCTTTCAGCTTCATCGGTACCGTCATATTAGTAATAAAGGGCGGTAAGAAGAATCTTGGTTTGGTGCTCGGGCTGGCTTTGTTGCTCCTCATCATGCTTCTATTTATCAGGTTCCATTACGGTTTGTCCACAGTATATGAACGTGGTCTGACAGCTATGCTGTTAATGTTGAGCATTATAGCAGGCGCAGGATTGTTCTGGGTGAGGAAGCTAAAGCTACCTGCTGCGTTTCTTAAGAAATACAGATCAACAATTTTCACGGTCGCCGCGCCCGTCGTCTCAGTGTTGCTCTTGGCCGTCGTACTTGCCGTCGCCATCCCCACCAGGCTCAACGCATCTTTTTACCACATGATCGACGATCAAGACTACCGGGCATTCATATGGATAAAAGATAACGTCGCCGAGGATTACTCAACTGCCATGTTAGATCCGTGGAAAGCAACAGCCTTTAGCGCGGTCGCTATGAAAAATGCCCTGCATAGGATATGGATGAACCAGGAGCCGGTCGATGATTCTATATACCAATTTCTGAACGGCGGAGGCAGCGGAACCACTTTTTTTCAAGACAATAAAGTATCCTTCGTCTATAACCGGCTGCCATGTAGTAGTCCCGATCTGATAGAAGTGAGCAATAATATTTTTCTCACCAATCCCAATATATCAACCAGTTTTGCTGTGAAAGCTGATCTGCAAAATGGCGGATTTGAGGCCGTCTATGGCACACCGCCTGCGTACTGGGGTCAATGGTTACAGAATTGCCAGCCATTATTCCTGTTTCCACAGCCGGGTAGAAACGGGGGTACCAGTGCAGCTATTAGAATATCAGAAATAGGATCATTTAACCCATGGCCTCAAGCTATCTGGACACAAAATGTGCCGGTTGAGGCAGGCAAATCATATATTATAGGGGGTTGGATAAAAACTGATAATATCACCGGTGAGAATGGAGCTTCAATTGTTCCTGATTGGAAAGGTCCCGGGAATGTTTTTCTCGGGGCGACCCCAATTATGAAACAACTCAAGGGCACTAACGACTGGATGTATTATCAGGGAAAAGTAATTGCTCCACTCGGGGCAACCGCGTGCACCGTTTGCTGCTCGATAAGCGGAAGTACAGGCATTGCGTGGTTTGATGATATGGTATTCAAAGAGCAATGAATTAGAAGAGATGCGATAAAGGATTAATTTATTATTTAATCACGTCAAGATACGGGTATAAACGTTCCTCGAAATAAGGTTCTTTTTCGCCGTTTTATAGAGGTAAATTTAAATCTTCTGATTTTGCCCTGAATTCTTATAATGGAGAACATCGTAGCAAAACACCATCAAAAAATATAGTAACTGCTGGACATTTTGATGACAATAATAGATGCGAGATAGGTTACTATATGTTTGATGATGAAAATGCACTTGCCAAGTGCGTTTACGTAATGTACCATATGATTAAATTTAGGTATATTATAGTATGAATATCGTTGCTTTTATTATTTTAATTCTTCTCTCGCAGCTTGGTTATTCTATTGGCGCTGTGGCAATGGCAAGCAAAAAAGAATTGAAACCGCAGATAATGGATTTGCTATTATTATTGGCTATTTGGGCCGGTGGGATATATTTGGGACTCAGTCTTAATCTAAATAGATGGATCATGATTTTCATCTGGTTAGCTGCCAGTATTATAATAGGAATGTTGGCAGTAATGCCTCGAAAACTAAATACAAAAGTGGTTCCAAATAAAGCTATTGGAACAGGTGAGAACAAAGATAATAAATCAATGAACTTGTTTAGAAGACTATGGAATAAATATAAAGAATTTTTTGCCAGAGTAGGAAGCTTCCAAACGGGAATAGACCTTGCATTGTTCTTTTTTACTGTAATTGTCCCGGCTGCATTAATTTTAAAGATGAGCGCTGACCCATTAGGATTGAAATATCGTGATAATAAAACTCAATGGCTTGATAGGATAGAAACCAAAGTTGATCTAGATCAATCCAAGAGGCAGTTTTGATGTATATACTGGGAATATCTTGTTTTTACCATGATGCCGCAGCCGCACTAATAAAAGACGGCATTTTAATGGCAGCCGCAGAGGAAGAGCGGTTCACCAGGATAAAACATGACTTTGGCTTTCCGGAGAATGCAATTAAATTTTGTCTCGATTTTGCCAGCATACACGCAAATGATCTGGATTATGTTGTTTTTTATGAAAAACCCTTCCACAAGTTCGAACGTATTCTTCAGACAACGCTGCAGACATTCCCCAGGTCCTGGAGGGTTTTTGGGGAAGCAATGTCAATATGGATCACCGACAAGCTCTGGATGAAAAGTATTATTGGCGACAAAATAGGTATTGAATTCGATAAAATTCTCTTTACCGACCACCATGTCTCACATGCAGCCAGTGCCTTTTACTGTTCCCCCTTTGAAGAGGCGGCAATCCTAACTGTGGATGGTGTTGGTGAATGGGCGACGGCAACCATGGGAATAGGCAAAGGAACCGATATAAAACTGATTAAAGAAATGAGGTTTCCCCATTCATTAGGCCTGTTATACAGCGCCTTCACCGCTTTCCTGGGTTTCCAGGTTAATGAGGGCGAATACAAGGTTATGGGCATGGCCCCCTATGGTAAACCTAGGTATATTGACAAGATATACGATAAGCTGGTCAAGGTAGCTGATGACGGGTCATTCTGGACAGATATGGATTATTTCTGCTACCACTATTCGGACAGCAAAACTTTCAATAGCAAATTCGTAGGTTTATTCGGAGAACCCAGGCCAACTGAGATGCATTTCTTTACCTCTACTACAAGGTTTCCATCCTATTTTGGCGAAAAACCCTCGAACTTCAGCGAACTTTGTCAGCAGAATGAGCATTACGCGGATATAGCAGCAAGTATTCAAACTGTGTCAGAAGAAATACTGCTCAAGATGGCAAATGCCCTGCACAAAGAAACGGGATTGAAAAAACTTTGCATTGCTGGTGGTGTAGGGTTAAATTCGGTAGCTAACGGGAGAATCTTGAGGGAAACTCCTTTTGAGGAACTCTTCATTCAACCCGCAGCAGGCGATAGCGGTGGGGCCTTAGGTGCTGCGCTGTATGCATACCACGCTCTTCTGGGAAAACCGAGATCATTCATAATGGAACATGCATATTTGGGAAAGGAGTATACCAACGGAGAAATAAAAGAATTCTTAGATAGTAATAATATCGGCAATGAGTATTTTTCAAATGAGGAGAAATTGCTTGATCGAGTGGTAGATGATCTCGTTGATGGAAAAGTCGTTGGCTGGTTTCAGGGCAGGTTCGAGTGGGGTCCGAGGGCACTGGGCAACCGGAGTATCCTGGCGGATCCGCGCAGTGAGGAAATGAAGGACCTGGTGAATGTGAAAATCAAATTCCGTGAACCCTTCCGGCCTTTTGCTCCCGTAATTCTTGAAGAGAAAACTGAGGACTTTTTTCAGGGTGGCGCGGACGCCACCAAACAATTTCCAGCCAGGTATATGCTTATGGTTTTACCGTTTAAAGAGAATAAGGCAGACAGCGTAAATGCCGTAAATCACATGGGAACAGGCAGGCTTCAGACCATTAGGAAAGAATGGAATCCACGATACTATAATATAGTGAAGAAATTTGGCGAGGCCACCGGTGTGCCTGTACTATTAAATACATCTTTCAACCTGAGGGGTGAACCCATTGTTACCTCTCCGAGCAACGCCTTCAATACCTTCAGTAAAAGTGGCATAGACGTCCTGGTTCTGGGAGATTATATGGTCCGAAAGTAAGTTTTTATTTAAAAAGAGAAGAAGATGAGCATATGGAAGAATTTTATATCTAAATCCGGGACATTCGGTGAGCTATTAACCTTCCTATGGCAAAGAAAACTCTGGTGGATGATCCCTATGATAGTCATGTTAGTACTATTTGGTTTATTATTCATTTTCGCCGCTGGTTCTCCGTTAGCCCCATTTATATATACGATTTTCTAAAATCGATTCCATGATATTGCTATGAGCGCCATGGACCAGAAGCAAAAGAAAAGGATCACCATCGTGGCTGCGCTGTGGATTCTCTTCGGCATTTCGGCAATGGTGCTTTTTAAGGGTTCAGCCTTCCTTCGCGTTCGTGAAGTAACTGTGGGGGCGCAGTATTCTGCCCAGATATTCACAATTTATAGTGTTCTTTTTATTCTGGGATACCTATTAGCATCAGGGTTACTGATATTGGTCACGATCTCCCGCCATCGCCGCGAAATGCTGGTTAAATGCCTGAGAAATCGATGGGTGCTAACTGTGGCCGTAATATACGTTTTCATACTCCTCATTGTTGCACTTTTTTTACACTATTCAGTAGCAATTTTACTGTTCGTATGGACAGTTGGACTGTTTGCGACTCTTTTAATATTGGCTAAATCTGAAAAGCAGCTATTAAGCTGGATGGCACGTATTTTCGTTATGTTTCTCTCCCTACTAATAACCATTTATGCCGTAGAAGGCCTCATTAGAGTGAGCAAAGCTGACCTAGGATTTAACGGTCGCCAAGGTGGATATAGTTATACATGGGGACATAAGATAGTAAATAACAGCCTGGGATTTCGTGAAAAGGAATTTATTATACCAAAGCCACAAAATGTATATCGTATAATGGTTCTCGGTGACTCATTCACACAGGGAGTTGGACTTGCAGAAGAGGAGCGGTATTCTGATCGATTAGAAGCTTTGCTTGCTACCGAGTTTCATGCTAAGAAAATCGAAGTTCTGAATTTTGGCGTTTGGGGTATTGCGACTGTCGATGAGAGGAATATTCTTATGAAATATAAAGACATTGTCAAGCCAGATCTAATAATTGTGGGATTTTGCCAAAACGATACTCAGCCAAGGGCCGAGGACTATTCAATCGAGAAAAGCAAATATGATATTTATTTTAACTTAATTGATAGTCTCTCATTATTCGGCCTTGAAGAAGTAAAAGGCATACTCCATTCCGGGTATCAGATTGTGCTGACTAAACTGGGTTATATACCCTCGTGGCAAGTAGCTTTGCAGAGAACATACGAGGAAGAGTCACCCGATTGGAAGCAATTTGTCGCAGCTCTACAGGATATAAAGACGATGTCAGATGATATTGGTCTTCCATCTCCTGTATTCGCCGTGCTTAACTCGGGATGGAGATATGATACACCGACTGACTACAATAATCCGGACGATGAACTCGCTCTTTATCTTAGATGGTATAATCAAGCCGAGAACGCGGCAAGAAAAATCGGATTTACAACCGTAAATTTCAAAGAGGAGTTTGCCAGGCAACTACCTAATGAAATTATGGCAGTCAATAGATACGATAGACATCCGAACTCTAGAATGAATGAGATTTACGCGCAGAAGTTGTTTCAAGTTGTAGCACCTATAATAAGAAGCACTAATGAACGCTAACGAATTATGTGGAGATATATTATCTCCCCCCCCATTGATATTTCTACATGAAATTTACATAACCGATTTATAAAGATGTAATTGTATTTACACCAGCATGGATGACCACAACGTAGCTGAGACAGGCCGTTTTGAAGTGCGCGCTTTCGGAAAAGATATCCTGGTATATATCTCGGGTAACGGGCTTCTTCTACTTTTCACGTTTTTACAGTCCCTGATCATTCCCAAATATCTTTCAGTAGCTGGCTACGGCTACTGGCAGCTTTTTAATCTTTATATCACTTATGTGGGTATATTACACCTGGGCTTTCTGGATGGCCTGCTGGTGCACTGGGCCGGCAAAGACCTCAACCAGATAGGCGGAGAGATAAAACCAGCCATCAGGTTTCTCGTCCTGCAGCAATTAGCGGTTATTATTCCCCTGGGCTTAGTCACTTACTTGCTGCTGCAACCACCTTTCCAATTGATAGGATTAATGGTATGCATATATGCCTTTATCTTTAACCTAGCGACTTTTTTCATTCTTACAACGCAGGCTATTAGGCAGTTCCGGTTGCTCACCGTGTTAAATGTGGGTAGAGGATTTGCCTTCCTGGCTTTAGTCGTCCTTATTTTTGTTTCAGGCCACCTTGAATACCAATATGTTATTATTGCTGCGCTAGCAGCTTATCTGCTCTTTATGGTTGCTCTTGCTGTCAGTTACCGACGGTATCTGCAGGGCAATAACTCTTCTGCTCCATCACTGGCTTCCTATAGTAAAAAAAATATTAATATTGGTATATTTATACTTCTCGGTAACTTCGTCTTCGTCATCTTCTGGTCCCTGGACCGCCTGCTGGTGAACTCCTCCTTTACTATTGAACAGTTTGCCGTTTATGCCTTTGCCCTAGCAATGGCCAATATTGTCTTCGTCTTTATCAGAGCGATAGCCGATGTCTCTTTCCCCCATTTATCAGCGGCGGCGCCGGAACAAAGGACCAGGGCTTATCAACTGGGTAAGCGCGTGCTGATTCTTTGCTGGGCTGTATCAATAGATGCCTACTTCCCGCTCGCCGCGTTGATTCAGTTTTATCTTCCACATTACACTGGCAGCCTGCCCATTGTAAAGATCGTGCTGGGAACGATGGGCTTGAGCAGCCTTATACTAATTCTTCACGTTAATTACTACCGGTTATATCGAAAACAGCGGCAATACTTCGGCATTGGGATAACCGCGCTGGCTCTTGCAGTCCTGCTGGTGCTGATAGCCATAAAAGTGATGGGCACTTTGGAAAGTGTGGCAATGGCTATACTGATAAGTTCCTTCGTATGGTATATTATTAATGAGTTGAGCTTGAAAGCCGTGACAGGAGAAAGCAACGTGACGATATGGAAAAGCCTTATAATTATGGGATGCTATTTCGCTTGCTTCTGGATTGCTTCATTCCTCAATTCCTGGTTTATAGCGCAAATGTTGATTTATGCTGGCTTTTTCCTTGTAATTAGCTTTGGTTTTTTTCACACTGACTTGCGTGATCTATTACTTATGGTTCAAAGAAGCAGAAATAGACGTAATTGAACGGCAGCAATGGCGAAGTAATACAGGCCCGTGAGGGGTTTTATATACAAATAGGAGTAAAGAATGGAATATCCGAGAGTCTCTATCATAATCCTAAACTGGAATGGGCTGGAGGATACTATAGAGTGTCTTGAATCACTCAAAAAGATAACTTATCCAAATTACGAGGTCATTGTGGTCGATAATGCCTCCGCAAACAACGAAGCCCAGATACTAAGGGAAAAATTCGGGGACTATATATATCTGATCCAGAATGATAGGAATTATGGCTTTGCTGAGGGGAATAATATTGCGATCAGACATGTTTTAAGCAAATCTGAGCTTAAATATGTTTTACTGCTCAATAATGATACAGTGGTAGCCCCGCAATTCTTAGATGAACTTGTGAAAGTGACCAAGCAAGACTGCTCAATCGGCATAGCCGGCCCGAAGATTTATTTCTATAATAATCCTAACGAAGCCCAGCATACCACGGCAAAAATAGACTTATATAGGGGCAAAGCCGGTTGGGCAGTTGTTAAAGAGGCGGATTCGGGGCAATTTGAGGACGTTCAGGATACAGCCTGGTGTGATGGTTCATGCTTTCTGGTCCGGCGCGAGGTAATACAAAGTATAGGGTTGATTGATGCCAGCTATTTTAAGTATTGGGAAGAGATTGATTATTGCCTGAGAGCAAGCAAGCAAGGATTTCGCATCGTTTGCTGTCCTCAAGCCAGGATATGGCATAAAGGTTGGTTAAGAATGTGGGATAAAGGTTTCCCATCAATTAAGAGAGTTGAGGCTGTATATTACATGGAGAGGAACAGATTTTTATTTATGAGAAAGCATGCCGGCAAGCTTCAGATGGCCACATTTCTATTATACTATTTTACGTTCTCAGTTTGGATGATGAGCGGTCATTTATTGGTGCGTCGTAGAAGCCAGGAAAGCTTTATGTCTTTCCTAAGAGGGGTCAGAGATGGGTTTCAATTACTTGCCGCTTGAGCATCATGCCTGATTCTACTTGATATTCCCTTGCGCATCCTTATATATCACTGCACCGCCGTTGTAATAGATCCTGTTCCTGTTATCCAGTGATACTATATCATCTATATTTACTACGGTTTGTTGCCGCTTCCATGATAGATCATTGGGGATAATCGCTATTATTACCCCATGATTTATATTGTACTTCCTGAGAAAAATATAGGCACCGTCGGGTATCGGATATTTTCCCTTCAGAGATTTGTCCTGCACGGTGATATAGTGTCCAAATTCGTAACCTCTATACGCGGCAAAGAGGCTTCTTCCACTGTCATCAAACCATACTTGTGTTTTGCTGTCCATCCGGTCCAGCAACCATAATGCTCCGCTAGCCTCTGGCGGGCTGAACCACGAATATAGATAATCACTGCCGGCGTCAAGAGGATGCGTTATAAAAGATGTTCCTGGTTCAGCTATAGCGTAGACGAATTCACTGGCAAAAAAGAATAGTGCTATCAACAACAAAGCCAGTATACCCTGCCAAGTCTGCGTCTGATTCAATTGATGGGGAAGGCTATCTGTGCTAACGCCGGTCGGTGGTGCCGTCGCGTCACTTGTTGTCAGCCTGGATACCCTCTGGAACCTGAAACCAAGTCGTTTCCAGCCCAGGTTTAGCTTTTTCCATGTCAGCCCCAGAAATAATTCACCACCGGAGATACAGAACGGCGCCAGAAACAACAATGCTATGGTATAGAGCCTTTCCACGCTTGAATAATCCGTTAAAAAAGGAACCACTATGCAAACAAGCAGAAAGGAAAAACACGCCAGTGCAAAGATGTCGTATTCTCCATAAACTTTTTTTCGTGGCCGGGCAATGATCAGCTTCAAAATACCGATGCCAATGAAGAACTGCATCAGCAATAAGAGACCAATGTGAATGTAACGCAGAGCGCCAGGTTGTCCTGCGGTCAATATGAAGGACGCTTCTCGCGTATTTAAATTGAATAACTCGTTATATAAGCTTGCCGTAAGATGTTGACCTATATGCGCAATTGCGCTAAATGTTGATGACTGCGCATTATAAATATACCAGCCAAGAGCTGACACTATGAAAAGTAACACAAAGGTCGTCGTCATCAGGGCGCCTCTTGGTTTATTAAAGACCAGCCATAAGGATAATGCAATCAGACAAAGAATTAAGAAAACATACGATACGGTATAATGAGATACTATCAGCGCAAATGCGAAAGTGATCAGCAAAATTCTTCTATTGAGCTGGCTGACCTGTTTGTCCACAATGATTAATATTATCAGTGCAAGGAAGAACATGCCGATCTCTTGCCTCGGCAATATTGTCATGGTAGCATAGAACACCGAGATTGTTATCAGATAGAAAGCAGCAAGAAACGCGTTCTTATTGCCTACCTGCCTCTCGTAGACCGTATACAAGCCTAAGGGCACCAGGGCATAAAATATGGGCCATATGATAATAAATAACCATCTTCCATCAAGATTTAGTATGTTAGAGAATATGGCGGGTAGAATGGTGACGCTGAGCATAGCATTATATGGGTCGGTCACCGCGGCTGAATTCCAGACCCCGTTGGCTGCTACTAGGCTATATAGATAGTACTCGTGTCTAGCATCTCGCCCCGTCACGTCGAAGGATGATAAAGAATAATGAAGAAGCAGAGCCAGTGCAAGTAAGAATATTATCAGGGGGTATAATTCATGCGGGATGAATTTGCCAAAGACAATAAGGGCTACGACAACGGCGCCCAACCCTAGCACCAATAGCTGAACAGGAATAGCGCCGGTTTGATGTGCGTTGAGCAAACAGTCCCCGAGAATGCTGACAGACAGCAATAAGAATAGTAAAAGCGCCGGAGGAGACAATAGAGTTCTACAGTCTATACGTATGGATTCGGCATAACCTTTATCCCTGATGTAGGCTATCAAAGAGAGGATTCCCAGGACAACCGTCCATGTAATTACTAGAGGCAAGGTTGAAATCGGACGTGAAATGCCGATATACGGGTAGAACCCGTTTATGAGGAATCCGAGGAACATATCGAAGGCAAGGCTTAAGCCAACACAATATACTAACGTTTTAACCGAGCCCAAATTATGAAGCTTGAAAATCCGAATGATAATAATCCCTGGAATAAAGGTGAGGTAGATAAGACCAACGGTTTGCCTCAAAACCGGGATATCGATGCCCAAAGCACTCAATCCCAGGAGGCCCAGCACAATGAACTGAACAATAGAGATTACGAGAAGGAATTTCTTGATTTCCCAGTCGTTTATCTGAAGAGGGTCAGCCATCATTTCCCGCTGCTGCTATTCGTTCCAAAGATTATTGCAAAGACAAGATAGATCCATGCTTTTTTGTAACCCCCCGCTCATGCATTTTCTTGTAGCTTATCACAGCTTTGTCGTAGCCGTTTTGCCCAGTCAAGGAAGCTAGATAAGCAAGCATAGAAACGATATCTAAAGGATTTGCGATGGCAGCTTTAAAAAAATAGCCTCTTCCTTCGCTCAGTTTTCCCTCGGAGCACAAACTAGCCCCCAGGTTGACGTAGAATCTTGCCAGTGTTCGTCTGTCTTTCCTGATGTCTTCAAAATGTTTCTCCAAGATCATTTCTAGACCTCTAGTACAAGAAGCTGGCTTAGTTGCGGTAAGATGGTCGGGCATGAAATTATGTATTACCAATGGCTCGTCGATTAACTTAATATCGTAGTACTTTGAAATTCTTATCCACAATTCCCTGTCTTCGGAGATATGGAAACACTCATCGAACATCCCGACTTTTGAAAGACACTCTCTTCGTATGACAGCGGTTGAAGGATACACAATAAGAGGGTCTACAAAGAGGCTGTAATGGATATTGCCTTCTCTATTAGCTGTATAAGGTGGTGGTATATAGGTTTTGTTATTTCCTTCTACTTGTATCAGACCAGTGTATACTATGCCAACTTGAGGCGATGCATTCCTAAAAGCTTTCATCTGTTTCTCAAGTTTCTCTGGGAGCCATTCATCGTCGCTATCCAAAAACGCTATATACTCGCCTTTTGCTGCCATTATCCCAGTATTACGCGTAGCCGCTGGTCCCTTATTTCTCTCATGCCGAATATACGCGATCTTTTTAGAACTAATGCTTTGTACAATCTCAGATGTGTTATCAGTCGAGGTGTCGTCAACTATAAGTATTTCAAAATCCTCATAAGTCTGATTAAGGATGCTTTGAATGGCTCGCCCTACCATGTACCCTCTGTTATACGTTGGTACTATTATACTTACATTTACTTCAGTCACTGTCACAATCAACTCCCTTTCAGACTATCAGATTTATCAAAGCCATTCTATCACTGAACATACTCTATTACATCGGCGTGTATCCGAATTGCCCACGGTATTTGTCTAGTCATCAATGATAGTCTTTGTCCGGTAGTGAATAGTTATCCTGATTGGTATATCTTTTCAATCAATCTCATTACTTTTAAGGAATCAGCCGAGTTGGCTGTCGCTACCGGGGCATTCGTGTCTATGCATTGAATAAATGTTCTTACCTCTTCTTCAAAGGAATTGTCAATCGAAAATGCAAACCTCTCTTCTTTTGTCCAGACTGCTTCCGGGGCCTCCGTTCGGTTTTCAGCTACAGACATCTCCTCTTTTCCATATGTCCCCGAGGGTGTTAACAAGCCGTTAATGACGATGTAACCCCGTTCCATGAACATTTCGAAGGAAAAAATGTGTCGCCATTGTGTCATCGTGGAGTGAAGCGATGCGACCTGCCCCCGTGAATTCTTCAGGATTGCGAATACGTTATCCTCAATGTCCAGGTGCCAGTACAGATCCGAGCAAACAGCCTTTACTTCTTCGAACGAGTCACAGAACATTAAGAAAAGATCGAGCATGTGTATGCCCTGGTCCATCAGAATCCCGCCACCGGCATAGGCTTTCTTGGCGCGCCAGGTGTTGAAGAAATCTTTATCTACACTCTTTCCATAGCGCCCTCTCAGCCACAATATTTTCCCGTATTTACCAGAATCGACCAGCCTTTTCGCTTCAATAATGCTCTGGTGCTGCCGATGGTTGAAACCAACCATGAATTTACATCCGGGATTTCTCTTTTCAGCACCGATTATTTCCAAAATCTGGGCCGAATTGACGCCGGGCGGTTTCTCGCAGAAAACATGTTTCCCTGAATCCAGTCCACGAATTATTAAATCTTTGTTCAAATAGTTCGGGGTACAGACAAAAACAATATCAACATCATCATCGTTAAATATTTCATTGGGCTCTTTGGTAAATTTGAAGTTACCCTCTTGAGGCACGGAATCACATACATATTTCACTGAACAATCTCGGATAGAATTTATATTGTCCTTCCTTATTCTACCCATCTTTCCAAAGCCTAGAATACCTGCTTTATGATGCATTTTGGATACTCCTATAATCATTGAGATATTGTTTTAAGCTATCGTCTATCGGGAGCTTCCTTTTTAGCATTTCACCGGGACCTTTAGTTAATATAAAACTAAGATTTTCGTCAACATTCTTTTTATCCTTAGATAAAGCAACTAAAAATGGCTCCATTTGTTCAGATTCAAGGCGAATATCAGGGTAGTTCTTTTCCAATGCTTTTCTCATCTGTTGGTAAGATTTCTCTGGCAAAATCCCAAGCCTAAAGGATATATAATTTGCCATATCCATTCCTATTGTAACTGCCTGACCATGGCATACTTTATAGCTTGTGATAGACTCGATAGCATGACCGAATGTGTGACCATAATTTAATATGTTTCGGTAATCCCTATCGAATTCATCCTTTTCTATTATTTTCTTCTTAATCGATAAACTTCTAAGTATTAGCTCATTGAGTACAGGGCTTGAAGCTGACTCAGTATAATGAGACAGAATATATTCCAGGCTGTCTTCCCCATCTAAAAGGTGAACCTTAATTATTTCCCCTAAGCCTGATTTTATATCGATTAGTGATAAAGTTTTGAGAAAATTGAAATCTAATACTATATGGTCTGGTGGATAATAAGTTCCCAGCTGATTTTTAAACTCACCTACATTGATTGAAGTTTTACTTCCGATGCAGCTATCACTCTGTGATAATAGAGTAGTGGGATATAAAATCCATGCTATTCCCCGGAACAGTATTGATGATACGAATCCAGTTATATCCTGGATGATGCCTCCACCAATTGCCACTAGCCTGTCATCCCTTTTAATACTATTATTTATAAGGAGCTTTATGATAGTTTGAGCGTAGTCGAGGGTCTTATGCGACTCGCTTGCTTCAACTATCAGATGCTTCTGTTTTGCTAATATACTATGAAGCTTGTCCTTGTAGTGATAGAATACAGATTGATCAATTATATAAAAGGATTTTTCTGACGAGTTCTTAATCAAAGCCTCGGAGAAATCATCTACAAATATAATGGAATAGTCTTTTATATTAGACTTCACTTTTAGCTCTTTAAGTGTTGACATAACCACCATCCACGATGATATTCTGCCCCGAAATGTAAGTATTCAGCTCACTTGATAGGAATAATATGACCTTCGATATATCTTCAGGGGTAGCAAGTCTTCCCATCGGTATTCTCTTTACTAAATCTTTAATTTCGGTTTCGCTCAATGTTTTTTTTGTCAGATCGGTTAAAACAAAACCAGGGGAAACGCAATTCACCAATATATTATATGGTGCTAGGTCAATTGCGGCAGCTCTGGTCAGCCCAATTAATCCAGATTTAGTTGATGAATAAATTGACCTTTTCTCCCTGCTGATCACACCGAATATGGAAGCAATATTGATAATTTTGCCGTAGCCATTTTTTTTCATGATTTGGCTTACCTCTCGACATATCACAAAGGGTGCCTTAAGGTTTACGTTAATAATATCACTCCAGTCGGTCAGCGAAGTGTCGTAGATATAATCAATTCTATTGATCCCAGAATTATTAATACAGACGTCTATCTTACTAAACTTTCTCAACTCATGAGTCAAGTTAAACAGAGAGTCTTCACTTAAAAAATCCGCGCAGTAATATTTGATGTTCTTTCTATTGTTCCTTATCAGGTTCTCGTTTAATTCTTTTATTTCATCCGGTCTTGTACCTGTTAGAATAAGCTCGGCTCCTAGCTTCCCAAAATCATGCGCTAACTGCTTGCCAATCCCATGCGTTGCGCCGGTAATAAGAACCACTTTATTTTCAAAATGAATCTCCATTACGCTCACTTCTCCAAAATCACATCTGGCATTTATGTCTCAACAATGTTTGATTCGGCTTTTTGCTAATATTAATTCTCCAATTCTCTCAGAAGTTCTTGAATATCAGTAACAGAATTGGTTAAGAAATTAACAGTCCTACTAACTATACGTGAAGTCGTAAAAAATATTGATGTATCGAGTTGGAAAAGAATCTCCCTATAAGGTTCTGTCCAGAGCACGTCGCTCAGTCTCCCTATCCGAGGCTGTTTTCACATCCTTGTCGTGCCCAGATTGGACCAAGACACCGGTCCTGTGAGTTCCCAAATATGCACCGGCGGATAATGCAGCCTGCTCGGCTACGGCGAGATATTTATTAAGGTCCACATAATTCACAAGGCGTTTCCTTGAAATAGGCTAGTCACGTTTTGTTTTTCCCAGTCTAAATGCCAGATATGTTGTAATCAGGTGAACAAGTATCAGGTGAATATCCTCAACAGGCCCGTATTCGCCTTTCAGAGTACTTACATGAACACAATGATGGCAGGCGTTTTTCATAGAGCCTCCATCAAAGCCAACTATTCCAACTGTAATGCCATTTTTATTGTTGGCATAGTCAATTGCTCTAAGTAAATTGGGAGAATTTCCGCTTACGGATATGGCTACCAGGACATCCCCGGCGTTAAAAAGGGGCCGCAATTGCGCCATAAAGAGGTTCTCGTATCCCTCATCATTGCCAACCGCCGTTAGATAGGCGGAGTTGTCAACCAGGCTTAGTGCCTTGTATGGTTTCTTGCCATCCACGATAGTCCCGTAGGTCAAATCTTCAGCAAAATGCGAACAGGTGGCCGCGCTTCCGCCATTCCCGGCCATGAAGATGGTTTTTCCATTATCCCTGGCCTTTTCAAATACCCCAATCATTTTTTCGATTGCCGCAAGATCGAGAGTCCCACACAGTTCAGTCAGGTAAGACAGATACCCACGGGCGTAATCTTTTCCAGATTGCGAATTTGAATATATTTTTTCCAACCTATTCATCTGTATCCTCATTAACTATATTCCCCAAAATCACTATTTTCGTTGCGGATGCTATTCACAACCATGGCTGAAATGAGGATTAAGAACACTTAACAGGTTCCTCACGGACTGCATTTCCATTTCCAATCTAGCCTCCCTGGCGTATGACCCGATATGCGGTGTAACCACAACATTGTCAAGCTGGCGTAGAGGTCCGGAATATGGCTCTTTGCCGAAAACGTCAAGTGCAGCGCCGGACAGATGCCCGCTGGTTAACTGTAGATAAAGAGCTTCCTCATCAACAACATCCCCTCTGGAGAGGTTTAGCAGATATGCCCCTTTTCTCATAAGCTCCATTTCTTTTTTTCCAATCATGTGTTTATTAGCTTCACTATACGAAATATGCAGGCATAGGATTTCGCTGTCTTTTAGCAATTTTTTCATGTTAACTAATTGGACGTGGTTTGACTGGAGCCATTGAAAATCAGGTTCTATTTCAACCCCGGACACGTTTGTACCCAACCGCAACAATAGTTCGGCCACCTTCTTGCCGATACGTCCCAGGCCAACGATGCCAACTCTCTTACCTTGCAATAAGCTTCCGGTGTCCTTCCTCCAATTACCTTTTCTGAGTTCTCTATCAAGAAAGGAAATTCGCCTCAGCAGATCGAAGATCAGCCCGACCGTAAGTTCAGCCACTGCCACTGTGGGGGCATCCGGCGTATTCAGCACAGCTATGCCTTTCCGTTTGGCAGCTTTCAAATCCACATTGTCCAGCCCGATTCCACAACGAGAAATTACTTTCAGGTCTTTAGCCTTTTCCAGAACCTGAGCTGTAAGTGGCTCTACCCCGGCAATCATTCCATCTGGTTTTATTTCTAGAAGAAGATTAATTACCTCATCTTCAGTTAACTTCCTGCCGTGCGGATTAAGGATAACCTCATAGCCAGCGTCTCGAAGAATACTGAGCGGTAGAGAGTCTTCCTTTCCAAAGGCGGACGTGGTGATTAATACCCTATGCATGTTCCCACCCCAGCTTATTGCGAATAATGTTGATCCCGCCACGGCATGAATTTCCCAGGAATAGAAAATCCACGCTGAAAGCCAGCAAGCGATAACCCTGGCCAACTTTTTCTACCACCATGGCTGGATCATCTGGAACAACATGATAGCCTGCTACAGCGCCAAGCCGTCTTGCCGTGTTCTTCACCGAAGTTAACGCCTTTACAACTGCCGGATGGTCGAACTGTCCGGGGACACCAAGGGAAGCGGAAAGGTCGTAGGGGCCGATGATAAAAGCGTCAACACCTTTTACCGACAAAATAGTTTCCAGATTCTCAACCGCCTCAATATGTTCTATCTGAACGATGACCACGCTCCCCGTTTCATTCCACTTTCTATATCCCTCAAAATCGACACCATAGGCCTGGGCGCGGGCAAGGCCAACACCACGGAATCCCTGTGGCGGATACTTAACAGCCCCAACAGCTCGTTCAGCATCCTCCTTGTTATTGACCATCGGAACGATAACTCCATGTGCGCCGGCATCCATAACCCGTTTGATAATGGTAGCATCATTAACTCCCACCCGCACCAGCGGGATGCACCCGCTCAGTTCAATTACCCGGATCAACTCCTGTGCCTGGTTAATATCGATGGCGCTGTGCTCCATATCCACTGTTAGCCAGTCAAATCCGGCCTTTGCCATTATCTCAGCGATAGCAGGTTCCCCCATAGTAATCCACGATCCTATGGTTAGCTCTCTGTTTTGCAGTTTCGATTTCAGGTTCTTGATTTGATTCATTTGTCTCTCACCGGTGCTGGTCGCTTAGTTAACGCTGGAATATAGGAAGGGGTTAAAGAATAATACCTTTTTCCCAAAGACTCCCCATATTCTACCAGTCCTTCGAAAAACGCGCAGTACTCTTCATATTGGTCTACGTATAAAGCATCTCTGAAAAATGAGGGGTGAGTATCAAAAATGGTCTGCATAAGATCGCCAAGTTGTGATGCCGAGCTGTGAGTCCAGTAATAATTTTCATCAGGCTTGCGACCATCGGCGCCAATGACGTAAATCTTCTCGCAGAAAGATGATACGATCGGTAACATAAACTGGGTCAATATACTTGTTGATGCTGCCACATAAAACTTGCTCTCAGAAGGAAAGTTATATTTGTCTTTGTGCCCCGCTATTTTATCAGTCCACTCCATTTTGCCCGGCCTGCGCAACGCCATCCCCACAAGTTCCCATAGTGACATATCCCAGATATCCGGCACCGGCATTCCGATAATATAGCTTTCTAATTCAGGATAATGAGCCATGAGCAATGGCACATTATAGTCAGGAACCATAATATAGCAGTGAAATTCTCTCACTGTATCAAGAACCATCCTGCGGAACTCCGCGGCGTAGCGACATGGACTAAAAAAAAATACAGGGTCGATAAAAGCAAGTAACTGGGGCTGTATATGGCGTAAAAGCGTTTTGTTCTTCACAATGGTGTTGCATACAACCTTGAATCCCAAATCATAGTTAAATTCCTCCGCCCGTTCTATTGTGGGCCCAGTTCCGAATACGTATCCCTCCTTACAGCCGGCCGCAGTGCCAAGTAAAGATCGGTAATTTGCTTTTGATAGAGCGGAGAAACGCTCCTTCTGCCTGCTATCCAGAGTTCGAGAATACATCTTTCTGGCCATTGTACCTTCAACCGTACCGTAGAATAATGGATCCACAACGCTTACAGTCGCTAAATGCCGTAAAATACGAGGCTCTAGCATGCTAGTCTTATTCCAGAGTAAGATGACGTCGGCTTGAGAGAGGTCAACAACTCGTTGATCAACAAGATGAATGTTGTTGGATCGCCCGATATAGTTGAACTGAGATGCCGGTGGGACCAGGGTTTTTAAGTCCGCACTCAAGAATTCTTTGGATACTGGAATTGAAACCTCCACTTGCGAAAATTCGGATTGAGGAAGATACCATGACGCCCGGTTTACTAAGTCAGCCAGAGTTGCTGCATCGCTGACTACCGGATAGTAGATAACACATCTTACAACCTTAGCAGCGTCCCCACCCATTAACTTCAATAACTGTATGGCACCGCAATAAGCATAGGCTACCGCTTTTCGCACATAGATTTTAGATCGATGCCTTGGGGCAGTTGCTATGCTCATTATCATAAGCCTCCCTCTGTACACTTTAACCTTTTGAGTAGCTCTGCCAGCTTAAAGTCCTGCTCATCATCTATATCTACAGCCTCAAACCTATCCATTTCAAACATCTGCGGCCTAAGTCCGATTCGCCTTTTCCCACTTTGATTGAAGGACGCCCTGGAAAAGATATAGATGTTGGAGTTTTCTTCGTAGATAGGTTGGAGATCCTGCGTTCGGAGCAGTTCTTTCAGATTGTGATTAACCGGCTGCCCGTCCTGCCAGTAGAGGCGAACCTGACGACGCGTTACAGAGAAAAGTGAATCATATGTATCTAACCTCGCGAAATAGCGTTCAATGGCCCTATTTATGGTCGCCGTAGTTAATAGGGGATTTGTGCTGTGTGTCTGTAAAAAATACTCGCCCTCAATCTGCGAGATATCATAGGCAATGATACTATTCATAGATACAAAATCCCCTCTGATTACCTCTGGCCGCTCTATGATGCTCACCCGGTCGAAATTCCGTAATGCATCTTCGGAAATTATCTGACTGTCTGTATCAATAATTATATTGGTTATATATTTACTGCCCCTCAAACTCATGAGTATCCAATGAAACAAGGGACGTCCGCAGAAGGATCTCATATTTTTGCCAGGTATGCGCTCACTGTGATCTTTCTGTGGCACTAATGCCGTTACCTTAAATTCCCTATCCATATATCATCATGCCTAAATGTTATATAAATATTACACAATATGTCATGGTTTAATTGTGAATCACCAGCAGGCAGGACATCTAAGCAACCGACATGAAAAAGCTTAGTTTAATCCAGATCACTTCTGCACCATTGCTTTAATCAATTATTGCCTTCCTTATATCGCCATTTCCCCACAAAGTATCCTAATCCTGTTGATGCAGCGCTTACTAAAATCACGATTATCTGAGCCAAATTTGCCGGTTTGTATAGCTTCTTTAACCTTTGTGGCAATGATATAGTCAAGAGGCTGCGAAGGAAGAGATCCTCAGTAGCAAGGGGATTATCCGCATAGCGGGAAGCCACCTTGGCCATCACGCTTTTCATAATGCCTTCCCTATAGCATCGGTTAAGCGTATATTTCAATGTAGCGCGTTCAGCTGTAACTTTATGGTGTGCAATAGCCTGTGGTTCATACACGATTGATGCCCCAGGTATCTTGTACTTGATCCTGAGACAAAGTTCAGCTTCTTCCCCTCCGGGGTGCTTAGAAGTTTTTCCGCATGGATCATTCCTATTGGGACCAAGAGCGGTCTCCCAACCTCCTATTGTTGCGAATACTTCCTTTCTAAAGGCCGCATTACATGATACGACGTTCCTGATCTCGTTATTTGCCTGGAGAATCAACTTTTTATGGGCGGTACAACCAATAGTAAAGTCAAATTCTTCGGGAAACCAATAGGGAGCTTCAACATTTGGCCATGTGGGCACAACCTGCCCGCTCACAGCCATAATTTCGCCGTGTTCAAAGGGTCGGACCAGATTTTCAAGCCAGTCCGGTTCCGCTATAATGTCGTCATCCGCAAAGGCTAAAATGTTCCCCGTTGCGGCCCGAATGCCAACATTTCTGGTCTCAGATGCTCCCCCGGGGCCAGTATTGAGGGTAATCTTTACTTGAGAATTCCGAGCCGGGGTTCTTGCCTTTTCATCAGCGACGCCTGATTTTGAATTGTGCACCAATGCTTGAAGATTTCCAAAAAGCTCTTTGTTGTTGTCGATAGCCAAAATGACCTCTTGTGCCTTCAATGTCTGGTTGAGAATCGAATTGACGACCGCATGGATGTCATCGAGGCGTTCCATCGTATAGGCACATATAATAACGGAGATCTCCGGATCCTCTTTAGCCACTATTTCTTGCAACGTTCTTTAAGAATTTTGAATAGCTAGCATGCCTCGTTCATTGGTCTCAGGGAATTTTTTCCTGAAAATAATTCTGAGGATTTTCCAGCCGTCCCTGAAGGTTCTTAGCTTTCCCACCCCGCTCATTCTTTGGTGTTCAAAACTTGGCACTTCCTTTGCCTTTAATTTCGCTTTGCCTATCTCAATGTTCATCTCAATTTCCATGTCGAAGCCGTCAGACCGGATGGGGAGTGTCTTGAAGATGTTTTTCCATGTTGCGTTATATCCATAAGTAAGGTCTGTGTACTTTGTGCCATAAAACATGTTAGCCAGAAAGACAAAGAACTTATTTGCCCACCATCTGTGAAGTGGCATATCCGAAGTACCACCGCCGTCAAGAAAACGCGAGCCCTTTACATAATCGTAGCCACTCAGTAATGGCTCAACAAATCTTGGTATTTCTTCCGGGTCCATGGAGCCATCGGCATCAAGGGTAATAATGATATCTCCGTTTGCCTCGCCAAAACCGCATCTTATGGCATCGCCTTTTCCTTTCTTATTTTGATATATAATTCTAGCTTTCGGGCACAACTGCCTGGCGGTTTCAATTGTACCGTCCGTAGAGTGTCCGTCCACAATGAGAATTTCATCGACAACTGGGGGAATCTTGGGCAATACATATTGAAGATTATTCACTTCGTTCAATGTTAGAACCAGGGCGGTTATCCTCGGAAAAGAATTCAAATTACCTCCAAATACTTTGCTGCTTAGCTACGGCAACACGAATTATTCAAGCGCATGCTTTGTGATTTCTAGCCCCTAATCGTCCTTTATTTTATAAGACATTCACCCTTTACTACCAGCAAATTCCCTCGTATATCTTAGCCTCTCTGGCCTTGAGCACCCTTCTACCATCTATGACTATCTTGCCGCGGTAATCCAGCGTGTTGAACTCATCCCATTCAGTTAATATCATTACGGCGTCTGCCATTAGAACCTCATCAGCCGTGGCATATTTTACCGAGTCGGGGAATATTTTCCGAAAATTCGGCATTGCCTGGGGATCATAAGCGGTAACTCTGGCTCCCTCTTCTTGCAGGGCACGAATTATTTCGATGGCCTTCGATTTCCTGACGTCATCGGTATCCGCTTTAAAGGCTAATCCCAGTATGCCAATCGTCGCGCCTTTCAATACCGGGATATGCTTTTTAAGTATGGCCAACATCCTCATGGGTTGATTATGGTTCAGCCTCTGGACCTCCTCCAGGATCCGCGCACGGTAATTGGTATCCTTTGCACTTGATATTAATGCCGATAAATCCTTGGGCAGACAGAAACCGCCGAATCCTATCCCGGCATTTAGGTAGTCTTTACCGATGCGAGAGTCTAAGCCCATCCCTTTAGCCACCTCATAAACATCCATGCCAAGGCTCTTGCATATATTGCCTATTTCGTTAATAAAGGAAACCCGGGTTGCCAGGTAGGCGTTGGATGCCTGCTTTATCATTTCAGCGGTGCTAAAGTCAGTTCTCATAATGGGCGCTTTGTAATCTTTATAGACCTCAGCAAGCATGTCGCCCCATTTTTCATTTTTCTCGCCGATGACAATCCGGCTGGGTTTCATAAAATCCTCGACCGCAGTTCCTTCCCGTAAAAACTCCGGGTTTACACAGATCCCCACATAGTCATTATGGTTTAAAATCGGTACGATAACTTGCTCGGTGGTGCCGGGGACAACGGTACTTCTTACCACGACAAGGTGATCGCTTTTCTTTTCTTTCAGCACTGCTCTCAATTGCTTAGCAGGCTCTTCCAGGAAGAAGAGATCAATGGAGCCATCCGCTTTTGGTGGAGTACCTCCGCAAAGAAAGGTGATATCCGTGTCTAAAGCCTGCCTGTGGTCCGTTGTAGCAAATAAATTAACATCCTTTAATGCAGAGCTCAAGCCCTCTTCATAGATGGGGCAGGTACCGTCGTTTATTTTTCGTACTTTCTCCGGATCGATATCTATGCCGATAACTTTGTGGCCTTTTAACGCGAAGCCAACCGCCGTTGTGAGGCCTACAACCCCTAATCCGATTACGCTTATTGTCTTTTTCCCATTTTTCTTGGACATTGTTCGCCGCGCTCCCCTTTGCTCAGGTCTATATATAGTAAAGATGTTATATTTTTGTTATGCGTCTATCGCCTGTGCAAATCTAAGACTTTAAGATTACAGTATAGCCCAGTCTCTGTCAACTGCATTTTCATAACCAATGGTAACTATTTATATTGTTATTTTACAACGTGGATAGGACTGTGGATAGGACTATTGTCCCATATTAAGTGGGACTATCCGGTGATTCACATCCTACAAGAAGTGATATAAAGTTAGGTAATAGTATATTTACAGTTATTTATGAACGTTTTGATATTTATGGAGAGGTAATAATATGAATATAAACCATCACAAAAGCCTGTTTACGACACGTGAATTAGCACGTCTGCTGAATGTGCACATTAATACGGTGAGGCGATGGAGCGACCAGGGAATACTTAAGTCCTACCGGATTGGTCCCCGCGGTGATCGTCGTTTTTCCCGGGATGATGTGCTCGAATTTCTCTCAGAGACCTCAAAACAGCCTGAGACGGTAAATTAGTTATCCGATTGGCCAATATGCGCCTAAACAGAAAACTCCGCCAGGGCTTGGCAGGCTTCACTGGCGGAGTCTGGCACAGGGAGAAAACCCGTGCTTGCCGTCTATTCTAACAAAGCTTCATAGCCAACTCAACCAATATCGTTCAGATCTCATCAATTCATAGCACTTTTGTACTCATTAGCTAATAGTACTTTCTTACCAGCTTAAACATAGTACTTTGCGGCCAATAGTACTTTTAGACCATAGAAAAGGGACTAAAACGCTATTCATTATTAATACGATGCAAGTTATATTGATTGTAGCCCGATAAATAAAGGGCCTGAATATTGAAACTCCGTTGGGGCTTGGCAGGCTTCGCTGGCGGAGCGGAATACAGGGAGAAAAACCGTGTTGCGCTTTCATAAGAAGATAAAGCGGTATATAGATTCTGCAAAACGATGTTTTGACTGGTTCAACAGTAAGAAACATCAGAAGAGCATTTTTCGGTTAGGTTCTCAAATAATTTTCAGCCTGATCATAGTGGCTCAATTTACAGGAACCTCCGCTGCTTTAGCTGTCAACACCAACAATATGGATAATGCTCAATCCAGTGGCGGCTATTTACAAGAGAAAAACATCACCTGGGGAGATGGGACTATAGAAGATTTGCGTTTAGAGTCTGATGGTTATTTTTTACTTAATGGAGTCAAACAGCGATTAGTAGGATTTCATTTCGGTGTACCTACCCCAAAATATGATGAGGAATGGAATCCCAGCGCAACGGGGAGCAAAACACAGTTCTGGACAACTGAAAACCTTGCATTTCTTGATAATATGTTGAGTTATCTTCAGAGCAAGGGTGTTAGAATAATACGCATTCCCCTCGTTTATACCTATCTGGCTTCGACAATAGATGAAGCAAATGCTTATAAGGCATTATTCGACCTAACTGCGAAGCATAAGATGTATGTTGTGGGGTGGTTGGTGGGAAAATGGTTCACTGGTTTTAATTGTGTACAGCCAACTTCTAATTTTGTAATTCCTGGAGGAACAAATGGCGATACACTTGACACATGGCTTAATAGATTAGTACCTATAGTTGCACAATATCCTAATATTGTTGTAATGAATTGCGAGAATGAGCTTGATGGACCTTATGAATTTTCCAGTACCACGACCTCAAGTGGCAACGTGGGCGGGACAACTATGATTGATACTGCTTTTGGTACAGGTGCAAATAATAAAAATCCTGTCGGGTGGACAATTACAATAACAAGCGGCGCGTGTAGTGGACAGAGCAGAACAGGTTCGTCTCTAGCCGGCACTACAATGACACTTGCATCGGCTTTCTCTGCGAATATTGTCAGTGGCATAACCTACACGGCCAAACAGAACTATTCTGTGGCGGATGCAGTAGCACATTTTACATACTTAAAAAATAAATTTAAGGCATCTATACCAAATATTATGATAACACATAATTTTTGTGATGTTACTGTTTACGGCACACCATTTACAAAAGCATTGTTACCGTTACTGGACTTTCCTAGTTTTGATGTCTACGCACTAACTGCTGGTGATGTAACTACTTTAATATCGAAAATCAAATCTACTTATGGCATAAATAACTTTTGGATGGAGGAGATAGGCCAGGCATCACAATCAGTACCTTATGTAGATAATACTGCTTTCTCCTCTAGTTTTATTGATAATGCATTTACAGGTGGAGCAACCATTGCAGTGATGTACTGTGCCTTGCATGATTACTGGACAAGTATGAGTTTTTTCAATCCCCATGGCGTACCTTCGGCAAATACGGATTCACTTTTGACAAATAATATGGCCACATGGCAAACCGCAATTCCGTCCGGCGCGCCAGCCATAACCGATTCTACGGGAGCGTCTAACATAACCACCACGGCAGCCACGCTCAACGGCAACCTGACTTCAGACGGCGGGGCTGCTAGCACGGTCAGCGTCTACTGGGGCGCTACAGACGGCGGTACGACAGCGGCAAGCTGGTCCGGCAATGTCGCCGTGGGCACGCAATCCGTGGGCGCATTTACTGCCAACTTAACCGGCCTGACGGCAAGCACGACCTATTACTATAGATGCTATGCCAGCAATTCGGCTGGCTCCGCCTGGGCATCATCCAGCGCCAGCTTCACCACCTCCGCCCCTGCCCCTCCAGCAGTCACGGCAGCAGCTGTGACCAATTCAACGGGAGCGTCTAACATAACCTCCACGGCAGCCCGACTGAACGGCGAGGTGACGTCCACCGGCAATGAGAACCCCACGGTGCATGTATATTGGGGTCCTGCCGACGGTGGAACGATTGTCGCCAACTGGGCGCATGACCTGAACCTGGGTGTCAAAGGCGCCGGAGTTTTCTACACGGACATAACTGGGCTGACTGCCGGGGCTACATATTACTATCTCTGCATGGCGCAGAACTCTGGTGGGATGACCTGGGCATTATCCAGCTCCAGCTTCACCACCTCTGCCCCTGCTCCTCCGCCAGTCACAGCACCAGCCGTGACCAATTCCACAGGAGGATCTAACATTACCACTACAGCAGCCACGCTCAATGGCAACCTGACCTCGGACGGTGGGGCTGCTAGCACGGTCAGCGTCTACTGGGGCACTACAGACGGCGGTACGACAGCGGCAAGCTGGTCCGGCAATGTCGCCGTGGGCACGCAATCCGTGGGCGCATTTACTGCCAACTTAACCGGCCTGACGGCAAGCACGACCTATTACTATAGATGCTATGCCAGCAATTCGGCCGGCTCCGCCTGGGCATCATCCAGCGCCAGCTTCACCACCTCCGCCCCTGCCCCTCCAGCGGTCACCACACCAACGATAACCGATTCCACCGGAGCGTCTAACATAGCCACCACGACAGCCCGCTTAGATGGCGAGCTGACGGCCACGGGCAATGAGAACCCCACGGTGCATGTATATTGGGGTCCTGCCGACGGTGGAACGACTGCCGCCAACTGGGCACATGACCTGAACCTGGGGGCCAAGGGTGCCTCATTTTTCTACACGGATATAACGGGGCTGACTGCGGGAACTACATATTATTATAGCTGCATGGCGCAGAACTCTGGGGGGATATCCTGGGCATCATCCAGCGCCAGCTTCACCACCTCCGCCCCTGCCCCTCCAGCGGTCACCACACCGACGATAACCGATTCCACGGGAGCGTCTAACATAACCACTACGGCAGCCACGCTTAACGGCAACCTGACTTCGGATGGCGGGGCTGCTAGCACGGTCAGCGTCTACTGGGGCACTACAGACGGCGGTACGACAGCGGCAAGCTGGTCCGGCAATGTCGCCGTGGGCACTAAATCTGTGGGTGCTTTCACAGACAACATTACTGGTCTGACGGCAAGCACGACCTATTATTATAGATGCTATGCTAGCAACTCGGCCGGTTCCGCCTGGGCGCCAGCCAGCGCCAGCTTCACTACCTCCGCCCCTGCTCCTCCGCCAGTCACCGCGCCGACGATAACCGATTCAACGGGAGTGTCTAATATAACCACTACGGCAGCCACGCTTAATGGCAATCTGACCTCGGACGGCGGGGCCGCTACCACGGTCAGCGTCTATTGGGGCGCTAAAGACGGCGGTACTACAGCGGCAAACTGGTCCGGCAATGTCGCCGTGGGCACTAAATCTGTGGGTGCTTTCACAGACAACATTACTGGTCTGACGGCAAGTACTACCTATTACTACAGGTGCTATGCCACCAATTCAGCCGGTTCCGCCTGGGCGCCGGCCAGCGCCAGCTTCACCACTTCAGCGCCTGCTCCTGTGGCACCGGCCGTCACCAATGCGACGGGCGCGTCTAATATAACCACCACGGCAGCCACGCCACCAGTGCCAGTCCTGGTTGCGCCAGCCGTAGGTTCAGTAATCAGTACCCTCACTCCCACGCTGGCCTGGAATACTGCTAGCGGCGCTGCTAGCTATGGAGTGCAAGTGTCAACCAGCCCTGCTTTTGCTACTACTGTAGTGAATCAAAGGGGCCTCAGCTCTACCCAGTATGCTGTTGCCAGCGGACTTAGCTGGAACACCCTGTACTACTGGAGGGCCAATACTACAAACAGTTCGGGCAGCAGCTCAGCCTGGTCAGCCGCGTGG
>DBZK01000034.1:125439-126681 GCA_002311135.1 Dehalococcoidia bacterium UBA1162 | reverse complement strand
AGAGGGAACCTGTTCCCTCTTAGAAAAAAATGGTCTCCCCTTCCCTTAAGGGAAGGGGCCAGGGGATGGGTGATAAATCAATGACAACAATAACCACAATCAGGGCTTTAGTCCGCAGGGACTTGAAAGATGAGGACAACGCTAACTATCGCTGGGTTGACGCCGAGATCGACCGTGCCATCGATAAGGCCGTGCTCGAATATTCCGAGTATTGCCCCCTGCAGGTTATGAACGTCCTGGGCACTGTCGACGACGACAATACCGTGGATATCTCCACCTTGACGGATCGCATTGACGTTTTGCGTGTGGAGCATCCGGTAATCGACCAGCCTTACCAGTCGCACCGGTTTTCTGTGTGGCTTGATTTGCTCACCTTCCTGGACGGCTATTTCGGAGATGGAACCGATTGCAATGTCTATTGGCTGAAGAAGCATAGCATCGGCGCATCCAGCTCCACCGTCCCCACGGCGCATGAGCATATCATTGCGCTGGGAGCGGCGGCTTTCGCCATCAGCTCGCAGGCTCAGTATTCGGTCACCCAGACTTTCGGAGGCCAGAAGGTCAGCCAGGATTATATCGTCTGGGCCAAAACTACTTTTGCGCAGTTCTATGCGACGCTGGATCGCATCAAAGGTTACAACCCCAAGAAATTGAAAACGGGCGGCTTAGTGCCCGAGGAATAAAAATGAAAATCCTAAATTCTAAATACTAAACAAATACCAAGCTCAAATCTCAAATAATTTGTATTTTGTGTTTTGAACTTGTTTAGAACTTAGATTTTGGAGTTTAGGGTTTATCGATAAGGAGATTCGATTGAAGAAAAAGTTAAACGATTCCGTCAAAGCAGAAACGCCTTTAAAGGATGGCTTGCCCTGGCAGGGCTTCGCCATCGTCCCGGATAAGCAGGACCCGGCCGGTTGGCAACTCCCCCACCATACCAGGGAAGTGAAGCGGGCGGCCATCGGCAAGGTCGGCTATGAGCATACGGTCGACTGGCTGCTGCTGGAAAAGGCTGTCTTGCTTTTGTCTCGCTTCGGCGATGAGGGCAAGCGGGTAACCGCTGACCCCGAGCTCATCATCCAGGGCGCCAGGCATCTGGCCGGGCATTATAAGAAAGCCGGCCGCTGTGTCCCTGACGCCCTTTGTGTCCTGATATGATCGTTTATCCACGTCATTGCGAGGAACGATTTAAACATGTCATTGCGAGGGCCGATTTATTCACGTCATTGCGAGGAGCCCGCA
>DBZK01000034.1:0-125429 GCA_002311135.1 Dehalococcoidia bacterium UBA1162 | reverse complement strand
CCCGCAGGGCGACGTGGCAATCTTTTGTCATTCAGCCCCATACCTTCGAATCAAAGGATTGCTTCGCTGCGCTTGCAATGACCTAATAAAGCTATCGCTCGCAATGACATGCGGAAAAAATAAATAAATGAAAGGAGAGAAAAAACAAATGGATACTTCCACCCCATTGGACGGTTACAAGAAAATCTCGGTCACCATCTTTACCACCCTCTTGACGGTTATCCTGTTTTTCGTCAAGGATCCGGCGCATGCCGACACACTGGCGCAGTTCTGGAGCAGCGTAATCATTCCCATGGTGCCGGTCATAGTCGGCATGGTCTATACCGTGGTGCAGGGCGGCGTCGATAAGGAGAAAGCCATATCGGCAGGTGTCACAGCGGCTGCAGCTCCCCCGGCCCCGGCTCCCGCTTCGGACGCATCCCCAAAAGCTGAGAGTGCTTCGGTTGTGCAGCCTGCCGTAGCACAAATTGCCCAGGCTGCCGATGTTGAGATTTACACGCCGGTTGACCTCGACAAATACGAGGCGGCCGCCGAGGAAGGCATACGCAAGGACGGCCAGACGGTGACACCGTTGACCAAGGCGTATTACTTCTGGCCCGCCATTGCCCACTTTGACCTGCGTCCTATCCCCCGGCAATACCGCATAAGCGAAGGTAAGCGCATCGTCGACAAGGGCATAGCCCTCTTCGTCGATGCTTTCAAGTTTTATTCCAAGCTCGATAATCCCCCCACGCCGGCGCAGTCGGCCAACCTTAACAGCTATATGCTGGACCTGCGCAAGGCCTATGAGAAGGCCAATAACTTGACCTGCACCGATTCGACCTTCGAAAACCTGCGCAGCATGGTGACGTACTTCAATGACCTGTATTCGGCTTCCGATGGCCTCGGCAAGCTGATGGGTAAGCCCATCGACTGGAGCATCTACGGCACCGGTTTTGTTGGCCCGACTCAGGTCGGTTGGGACTTCGCCAAACTCCTTTGAGTTTTGATCGTGGAGCCGCCAGGGTCCTGGCGGCTCCCTTTATAACTCCATGAATCCAAAAATGTCATTGTCAGGAGCCGATTTAACCATGTCATTGCGAGGAGCCCGCAGGGCGACGTGGCAATCCCTTGGCATTGGGTCAGGCCAGGTGTCTTCGATCAAAGGATTGCTTCGCTTCGCTCGCAATGACATCTGAAAAGGAAAAATATGAGAGCACTTTCTCCCGCTCTTCTAGCCGAGCAGATCAAGGCCAGCCACCGCCCCCTGGTCAAGCTGGAGGTTGCCACCTACGGCCATCCGGCCGCCGTGGCAGCCACCGAGCTGCAGTGGCAGGACTTCGTCTGGGAAAGGTTGACCTCGATATCGGATGCCACCGCCTCAATTTTCCACGGCCTTGCCGTGCCGGGTGACGGCTCGGTCTGCCGGCTGCGCAATGTTGCAGGTACGCTTTACTATCAGCGGGTCGCTTCCCCGTCGGTCAATTCCGACTGGTCAACCTGGGCATCAAATTTTGGTTCAGTGGTGGCCGGTCCTATCGCCATCACCGCCCAGGGCGCCAATGTCGTGGCCTTCGGCAGCGATGGCACTAACCTTTACCGCAAGGAAAGCTCGGACTATGGGGCAACCTGGGGGGCCTGGATTAAGATGGCCAGCGCCCGCCCATGCGAGCGGGGATGCTCAGCGGCCTTCAAGGCTAACGGTGACCTGGCCGTTGTGCATGCCAGCGACGTCAACGACCCGACCTCCCTGTATATTCAGAAAAGGGTAAGCGGAACATGGTCCACCGGCGGCGGCCAGATAGCCGGTGATCATCTCGTGTCGGCGCTGGCCCTGTACCATAATGGTGACTGGAATATCCTCGCCCTCATGCTGGACGGGACATATATCAGGTTGGCCAGGGGCATCTATGGGGACGGTGATCAGTACGCCGTTGGGGTATGGTCCGGATGGCAGTTCATCAATTCCAGCAAGGCCAAAGTCGACTTTTCGACCCAGATGGCTATGCGGCAGTTCAAGACCGGCAAGGCCGGTAAGTATATCCCCACCTATTATGAGCAGGTATCGGCTGTTAACCAGGCCAGGGCGGTTGATAACCTTGGCATCGACGATCCTTTTCTCTGTTATCAGTCCTCTATGGGCGCTCTTTATTCCTTCACCAAGGATAATGCCCCGTGGTTCTACCGCCTGCGCCCGGGGACCGAGTTCAAAGATATGGACTGGTATAAAGCCTACCCCCTCAATGTTACCGCCACCTATGGCCTTGCCCTGGGCAGCGACGGCGTCTATCTTTATGCCACAGCCCCCGACCAGGTATGGCGCACCGCCCTGCCGGGGAGCTGGTCACCGCCGGCGGCAGGGTCCGGAGCCGGTACAAACTATGCCGTGCCGGCGGCCGATGTGATTTTGATAAAGGAGAAGGTCAAAGATATTTCGCCTGGATCTCTGGAATTTTCTCTTGATAATTCCAGGGGAATCTATAATGCCCCAGGGACCGGCAGCTCTTCACTTATCGCTTCACTTAAGCGCGGCAGCCAGGTGACGCTTTCCATCGGCTATCGGACCAGCACCGATCTGTTATCGGTTGCCGGCAAGTATTTTATTGAGGCCGTGGGCTATTCCAGAAAGCCAGGCGAAAGCCTGTTTACCGTCCGTTGTGTGGACGCATGGGGCTTGCTGGAAAGGTATGCCTTCAACCGGCCTGCGGAGTGGAACGCCGCCGCCTCCGATTTCTCAGTATATGATTTGATAGGCAAGGTCATAGCGGCCGTGGGGGGTACTTTGACCTACAAGTCCCGCAGCTCCTATATCACCGCCATCTACCCCCACCTGTCCGTCAATGCCGGCGAAAATGGCGCAGTGGTCTTGCGCAATCTTTTAGCCCTGGTCCCCGACGTGATCTTCTTCGTCGGCCTCGATGGCTATATCGTCTACCCCCAGGCTACGGATGGGCCTTCTTACTATTTGAGGTTCGCTTAAAGAGCTTTCTGAATATGATGAGGGGACTTACGAAAAAAGCAATGTATATAACCGCTGGAATCCACCAGTATTCTTTAGCTGCAAAACAGCTTAAGAATATTCCGGCTATTAATAGCAAAAATCCGACTGTAAAAGTTATCAAGGCAATGAACTTATTATTTCCTTCTTCAAACCATAGAAAACTTTCGAAAATAAAAATAAGTGAAAAACTCGCTATTTGCAGTCCCGGCGTCAGTTTAATCTCTGAGTTTATGGCAAAAAATACCAAGGCAATCACAATAATAAAGGTGCCATATAGCATAAGTGCTCTACTGGGTAGTGGTTTTGATTTCCACCATTTGAAGGACTGGAATAAAAAAATAATACCTATACCTACGGTGGGTAATGCCGGAGCAATGAGCGTTAGCCAGTCTAAAAAATTATTCATTTCGGTTACCTCTATATGCGAGAGACTAACCTAAATTCATCAAGCATGTCCAGTTTTTTCCGTTTTGAATGTATTTAAGGGAGTAAGAATGAAAAAGGATTTTTATATATGGTTTCTGGTCCTGTTTATCCTGGTGGCCGGCTGCTTTGTCAGCCACCGCATGGGTTACGCCGCCGGCAAGCTTGACGGCCCCATCAGGTATGTTTATTGCCACGACGGACAATGCACGTTTGTTGACCCCGCCTGCGTTAATCCGGATATCCGGGCGCAGCTCGAAGGAGGAAAATAACCATGGCCGAATCAGCGAAAGTCTATTCCAAGATGCCCCTTAATGCCCTGAAAAAGCTCATTACCGATTTGAGCGCCGCAGGTACCGCCGTCAAGGTCAGCCTGCATACCTCGTCTTATACCCCCAACCAAAATACGCATGAAAGCTATGCGGACCTTACCAACGAGGTCGCTAATGGCAACGGCTATACCACCGGCGGCGCTACACTCGCCAATAAGACGCTGGCCACCAGCACAACGGTATTGACCTTCGATGCCGATGATGTGTCCTGGGCCAATAGCACCATCACCGCCCGCTATGCTGCCATCTATGATGCGACGCCGTCAGCGGCCGCAGATAAGAAGCTGCTGGCCTATGTCGATTTCGGCGCAGATAAGGTGTCCAGCTCCGGAACTTTTCAGATCACCTGGAATGCTTCGGGCATCTTTACCATTACCGCAGCATAAGAGAGTTAAATGACAGTTCTTGTCGGTGATCACACTCAATATTCAGCCAGTAGTATAGGCGCTGGTACTGTTATTTATTGGGAATATATCGCCCCCGCGACCGGGACATTGACAGGCCTGGAGGTTTACAGCGTTGCTTCCGGCAATGCTAAATTAGCCATATATTTAGATAATGGAAGCGATCAACCTGGTACATTATTAGCTTCTGGGACAAAAGCGTGTACCCTTAATCAATGGAATCAACTGACTGGCCTTTCAGTACCAGTAACGAACGGGACTAAATACTGGATTGTATATATAACGGATACCCTGGGAGTAACCGTTCGCAATTCAACCGGCAGTCAAAAACGTTACTATAAAACGGGATTAACTTACTCCACCTTCTCTTATCCGTCTTCTTGGGATGGCCCTACCGGGTACACAACCGATTCTACTTATACAACTAGCTTTGACGGGCTTGGTATATTAGAAGTAGATATTAACGTCAATGCCCCCACCGCCACCGTCAGCAGCCAGGCGTATGCCACCACCACCAGCGGCGGCGCCGTCAGTTCCCCGCCGGTTGCCACTGTCACCAGTTTAGCCCTTGCCCCCATCGTTTCGGTCGGCACTAATGCCACGGTCAATGCACCTGCAGGTATTGTCAGCAGCCAGGCCTATGCCCCCACGGTCACGGCAGCCCGGAATGTTACCAGCTCCCCGCCGGCGGCTACATTAACCAGCCAGGCCTATATTGTCGTTGCCGGTCCCATGACGGGTGTAACCGTCTCACCGCCGGCCGCTGTCGTTTCATCCCAGGCCTACACCGTCTCATTGACCGTGCCTTTTCATATTATCTGGGAGGCGGCTTATGAAATCGATATCCCCCAGGTCAACCGTGCTTTTATTGTCGGTGAGGATCTGGCCGGGTCCCTGGTCACCGGCAATGCCATCCTTCAGGCAGAAGTTGACCTGGTCGGTGAAAGGTTGGAGGTTCAGCATACCCCCGCCGCCATCACCGCCGCCGTTGCCGCCGATGTGGCCATAGCGGTGCTGGGGAAGAACCGCCTCGACGGCCAGAAAGGGAAGATTCTCATCCCGCCGCATTGTGCCCTGGAACTCTGGGACGTGCTCAATGTCGTGGACACCGGAGCCGATCAGTCGGGCAACTATCGGGTGTCAGGCTATTCGCTGGAATACGATGTGAGGGCCGGGCAGTATCAGCATCAGCTTGATTTATCGGCCGTCTGATTCATTTTTACATTGCAAGAATTCGACTAATGACGGCGATTTATATGCGAGGCTATAGCTGGCAGATCCGGGATATTCACTATGGATACGCTGAACGTTAGCTCAGTGAGATGATGCCGCGGCGGACGGCGGTGATGACGGCCTGAGTGCGGGCATTGGCATCCAGCTTGCGCAGGATGGATGTGACGTGGTTCTTGATAGTCTGCTCGCTGATATCCAGCATATTGGCAATCTGCTTGTTGAGATAGCCTTTAGCCATATAGTTGAGTATTTCGGTCTCGCGCGGCGTCAAAGGGGAGATGAAGCTCTCAACGCCCTTGCCCCAGGAGAAGTCCTGGAACTGTTCCATCACCTGCGCCGCTACCTTGGGCTGCGAAAGGAAGTTGTCGTTGAGAGGGTATTCGCCTTTGGACGAGCGCCGGATAATGGATAAGAGTTCGTCAGATGCTATATTGCGGCTGACATAGCCGGCGGCGCGGGCTTTAATGGCCATGAAAAGCCCTTCGTCATTGGGTGACGGTGAGATGACGATCACGGCCACGCTGGGCACATGCTGCTTTACCACCTTGGCCAGTTCCATTCCGTCGCTGGCCAGGCTGATGTCGAGCAGCACAACGTCCGGCGTATCTCTCACGACCGCGGTTACCAGGTCGGCTTCCGTGCTGGCCTCGGCGCAGATCTCAACATCGTCCGCCTGCTTGAGGAAGAACTCGATGCCCTTGCGGAAGAGCGGCTGCTGGTCCGCAATGATGACTTTTATTTTCCCTGCATCTGTCAATAGAACTCTCGTACCGGTACTTTAGTAACATCATACACCAGGCAATCACTATGGGCAATAACCATTAGGTCAACAACTATGACCCGCGGGGATGCAACCCCATTAAAAAAATTCCAAGCTCCAAGTTCCAAAATCCAAACAAATTTTAAATTCTAAATACTAAACTCTAAGTTCTAAACAAATTCAAAGCCCAAAACCCAAAACAATTTGTGTTTATTTGGGATTTAGTGTTTGGGGTTTAGGGTTTTCCCCAGAGGGGTTGGAATTTGGCTTTTGGCTTTTGGAATTTCCCCTCGTGGGGTTTAGATTTCGCTTCTATCGTAGAGAAGCCTGTTTACGATCACGCTCCAGCGGAAGCCGTCGGCCAGGTCGCTCATCAGCCCGGCCGTCACCCGCCGGATGAGAAGGAGCAGAACAAGCGCCAGGAAGCCAAGGGTTATCTCGATAGGAAGGCCGAATATTGCCGCTGTTACCGGGCACGAGGCAAAGCCGGCCATTACCAGCAGGGGCAGCACCATGCTTTGACTCCCTTGGAACCGCAGGCGCTCGTTGAGCGTAGCGCCGCTGGCCCGCCACCTGGTAACTGTCCTGAGAATGATGCCCAGAAGGACAAAACAGACCGCGATGATTAAGGTCGGGATGCCGTTAAGCAGGAGGGTTAGTATGAGGGCCATGCCTCCCCCTGTGGTATTGCCCCGCTCGCCGTCGAATTTACGGAAAACAGGCCACATCTGCCCGCAAACGGCGGCCAGCCCGGCCATGATCGTGACCAGAAGGGGAAATTGAAGCAGTAGGCCGGCTACGACGGGGACTACCCCTTTTAGGATATCCAGCAGGACAGCCAGGAGCCCCCACCTCCTGCCTACCTTGTACCACATGGCATGGTGCAGGTCAGGCTCGTGAGAGATATCAACACCCCTGGCGCGGCTTACCAGAATCATAAAAGGAATAGCACCGAGCAGGTAGGAAGCGACAACGAATAGACCATACAGAACCAGCAATATCATTTAAAATTCCAAATTCCAAACACCACTGGGGGAAATCCTAAACCCCAAACACTAAATACAAAACAAATACAAAATTCTAAATCCCAATTTTTATGGTTTTGAGCTTTGAACTTGTTTAGGGTTTAGAATTTAGTGCTTAGAGCTTACGCCTTAGTATTTAGTATTTAATCCTTATATACAAGGACAGGGCCGAAGCCCTGTCCCCGATTTTTAAACCCAGGCAGCAATTACTTGGGTACGATGACCACCTTGTGGCCTTTAGCTTCGATCTGTTTCATCAGGTCTTTGACGTCGTCCGTATCGAGCTGCAGGGAGAAGCCCATGGGGCTGTCCTCGGCCGGAGGCATGGTATGTGCCGCAATCACCTTAAGGCCGCTCTTTTCAACTATTTCCATGACTTCCCTGATATCTTTGGCCTGGCTGGCGTTGGCAATATTCAGGCGGATGCCATGCAGGCCCACCCCCAGCGACACATTCAGTACTTTAAGCATGAAGTCGGTGGTTGTCACCACGCCGATAACTTTGCCATTTTCGACTACGGGCATAATGCCGACCTTCTTATTGAAGCCGCGGGAAAGGCCCTGCTCAATGGAGGCATCGGGCTCAATCGTAACAACATCTTTCTGCATGATCTCGCCGACCTTCATCTTGGCCAGCAGGTAGTTTATCTCCCAGATACTGAGGCTGGTGGCCTGAGACGGACCGACGCCTATGATGCGGTCCAGCGTGACCAGGCCGACAAGCTTGCCCCTGTCCACCACGGGCACGCGCCGAATCTTATGTGTCTCCAAAATTTTTCGTGCTTCCATGATTGGGGTATCACTGGTTACGGTAACCACATTCCAGGTCATAATATCTTTGATTTTCATTCCTTCCCCCCTTGAGTAAAGTGATTATGCGCTATTATAACACAGCGGCTAAGGTGTAAAAAGAAGCGGTTCCGAGAAGGCCGGACTGCTAGCTAAAAGGTTCCCGTCCCCATTGATTTCTCACGAATAAAGGGCGGCCCCGCTATTAATTGCGTGACAACGGCTATGAATGGCAGCGGCAATAATGTTAAAATATTAGCCTGATCGACGCTATGAATATAGAAGACGAATTATCCGCCTCTACACCTGCGCAACCGACGCTGCTGACGATAGGCGTATTCGATGGCGTGCACCTTGGCCATAAATTCCTGCTGGACCACCTGGTAGCCAGGGCCAGGGAGAAGGGCTGCCTTGCGGGCGTAGTCACCTTTAAAACGCACCCCGAGAAAGTTTTAAAAAGGCGGGACACCCTGCCCTGGATCTGCACGCTCGAAGAAAGGGTAAGGCTGTTAAAGGCAATTGGCATTGACGTGGTAGTGCCGGTGACATTCACCAGCAGCGTAGCGGGACTCACCGCCAGGGAATTTGTCCTGCTGCTAAAAAAATATCTGAAAATGTGCGACCTGGTGCTCGGCCCCGATTTTGCCCTCGGTAAACAGAGACAGGGCGACCCTGCCCACCTGCGTGAGATCGGACAGGAGCTGGATTTTCGCGTGGAGGTGGTCAAGCCGGCCAGGCTGGGCGACGAGGTCATCAGCAGCAGCGCCATCCGCAGGCTGTTGATCGAGGGCGACCTTTTAAAGGTGGAGAAGATGCTGGGAAGGCATTTCAGCCTGGAAGGCACCGTTGTGCAGGGGAATCGCCGCGGCCACACGCTCGGTTTCCCCACGGCCAACCTCAAGGTTCAGCCCGAGCAGGCCCTTCCCAAAGACGGCATCTATGTGTCTGTTGCGCACCGTCAGGGCCAACAGCTTCAATCTGTGACAAACATCGGGGTGCGCCCCACTTTCGACGGGCTGAAGCGCCTTATCGAGACCTATATTCTGGACTTCGACGGCAACCTTTACGGGCAGTACCTCAGGATCGATTTGATAGCCAGATTGAGGGACGAGATCAAATTTGACGGCGTAGAAGATCTGAAAAAGCAAATGCACATAGATGTGCAGCAGGCCAGGGAAATATTCAATAAAAATCCTAAACACTAAACTCTAAGTACTAAACAAATACAAAACTCAAAAATTAAATGGATAAACTCGATAGTTCAAAACAGTACGATCTTGATGAGAGGACATTTAAGTTTGCAAGTGATGTCATGCAGTTTGTTAAATTGTTACCGCGCTCTATTTCGAACGCAGAAATTGTTAAACAGTTGGTTAGAGCAGCCGGGTCTGTTGGGGCAAACTATATTGAGGCGAGTGAGTCCTTGGGCAAAAAAGATTTTATTTTGCATATAAAAATATGTCGTAAAGAAGCCAAGGAATGCAGGTACTGGCTACGCCTGGTTGATATCGGCGATCGTGATATCGCAGATGCAAAAGGAACCTTATCCAAAGAGACTACTGAACTTATGAAAATCTTCGGATCAATTATTGAGAAAGCAAAATAAATTAAGGTATTCGAATTTAGAACTTGTTTAGAGTTTAGTATTTGGTATTTAGAATTTAATAATTTAAAGGTACTTTTATGAAAAAATTGTTAGAATCTGATCTAAAAAAGCTGTTAAAACGTGGTGTAACCCAGATCATCAATGAGGAAGAGCTGATCAAGATGCTGGAATCAGGCAAGCCGCTGCGCTTGAAGCAGGGCTTCGATCCCAGCTTCACGGATATCCATATGGGCCATGTGGTGGGTCTGCGCAAGCTGCGCCAGTTCCAGGACCTGGGGCACCAGGTGGTTCTGATCGTGGGGGACTGGACGGCCAGGATCGGCGATCCCACCGGGCGCTCATTGACCCGTCCCATGCTGACCGCCGAGCAGGTGAAATTCAACGCCCAAACCTATATGGAGCAGTTTTTCAGGATCGTCGATAAGGAAAAGACCGAGGTACGCTGGCAGAGCGAGTGGTTCGATAAGGGCAAGTTCGGCCTGGAGGACGTCATCAGGCTGACGGCAAAATTCACCGTAGCCCAGTTCCTGGCCCGCGAGGACTTTGCCAAACGTTATGCCGAGGGACATGCCATAGCTATTACGGAGTTGATGTACCCGCTGATGCAGGGTTACGATTCGGTTATGATCGAAGCGGACGTCGAATTCGGCGGCACTGACCAGGTGTTCAACTGCATGGTGGGCCGGCAGTTGCAGGAGATGGTCGGGCAGCGGCCCCAACAGGTTTTCCTAATGCCGCTTTTAATCGGCACGGACGGGGTGCAAAAAATGAGCAAGAGCCTGGGCAACTATATCGGCGTCACCGATCCACCCAATGAAATGTATGGCAAGACCATGTCCATTAACGATGAAATGATAATTCCCTACCTCGAGCTGTTAACCGATATGCCGGACGCTGAGATCGAGCATAATAGCGCCCGCATGTCCGAGGGCAAGATAAACCCCATGGAAGTTAAAAAACTGCTGGCTCACGAGCTGGTCAAGGACTTCTGGAATGCTAAATCTGCCGGTGAGGCTGCCGACGAGTTCGCCCGCACCGTTCAGCATAAAGAGCTGCCGGTGGATATAACAAAGGTTAAAATTGGTCTGCAGGTCTCGTTAGAATATAAGGTCACAAGGACCCTAAGTGCTCTCATAGTTGATGCGGGATTGGCTAAAAGTAGAGCGGCGGCGAGACGACTCATTGAACAGAATGCAGTAGATATAGATGGTAAGACTGTAACAATTGATATTAGCGAGAATGAAATCAGGGACGGAAGTATTATTAAGGTAGGGAAAAGACATTATTTTGAAATTGTAAGAGAGAAATAAAAAGAGTGAGTGAACCCATGTCATTGCGAGCGAAGCGTGGCAATCCTTTGATCGAAGGCGAAAGGCTAGGCTTAATGTCATGAGATTGCTTCGTCACTTCGTTCCTCGCAATGACGTTATTAATGAGTAGGCTTAGGGTTGTTAAAGATAGCTGAATAAACTCTAAACCCCAAAATCTAAATACTGAACAAATTCTAAACACTAAATTCAATATATTTGGGTTTTGAGCTTTGAACTTGTTTAGAGCTTAGAGTTTAGTATTTAGGGTTTAAAAAAGGAAGGCATTGAAGATTGAACTAGCTCCTCCTCATATCCAACGAGGCGGGTCATGTGTTCTAACAGCAAGGTCGTTCGGGTAAGGGGCGTCGAAGAGGGGCTTTAGCCCCTCTTTTAAATATAATACTCTCCATGTGTAGTAGAGGGGAAAAGGCGTTGAAGAGGGAACTTGTTCCCTCTTAGGAAAAAAGAAATTCCCTCTCCATGGGAGAGGGGTAGGGGTGAGGGATAAATCGCTCAGCGTTGATAAATATACGCGCATATTTAAATTCCAATCGTCTGCTAAATCATATATAATTTACGGACTAATTTTTTTGGAGGCTGAACCATGCAATTGAGAATACCCGGCCCAACCCCCTGCCCGGATGACGTACTGAAGGCCGTCGGCCGCCAGATGATCAACCATCGCGGCAAGGCATTTGCCGAGATGACTAACCGGATCGTCCCCAGGCTGCAAGAGTGCTTCCAGACCAAAAACGATCTCGTCATCCTGACTACTGCCGGTACCGGCGGCCTCGAATCCGCAGTTGTTAATATGCTCTCGCCGAAAGACAAGGTGCTGGGTGTTTCCATCGGTTATTTCGGTGACCGCTTTGCTGATTGCGCCTCTATATACGGTGCTGAGGTTATCCCGCTCAAATATGCCTGGGGCCAGGCGGCCAACCCCGATGATATCAGGAAGGCTTTGAAGGAGAACCCGGCTATCAAGGCCGTATTGGTCACGCATAACGAAACTTCTACCGGCACTACCAACCCGCTTAAGGAGATCGCCAAGGTGGCCAAAGAGTTCGATAAGCTGATCCTGGTGGACGCGGTCAGCAGCATGAGCTCCATCGATCTGCCGGTCGATGCCTGGGGCCTTGACGTGGTAGTCACCGGCTCACAGAAAGGCTGGATGGTCCCGCCCGGGCTGGCCTTCGTCAGCATCAGTGAGAAAGCCTGGAAGGCTCATGCAGAGGCCAAGATGCCCAGGTTCTATTTCGATTATAGCCGTGCCAAGAAATTCGCGGCGGACGGCCAGACACCCTGGACGCCGGCCGTCTCGATTTACTTCGGCCTGGATGTTGCCCTGGACATGATGCTCAAAGAGGGACTGCAGAACATTTTCGCGCGCCATACACGTATTGCCAATAAGGCCAGGGCCTGGGTCAAATCCAAGGGACTTAAACTGGTTCCGGAAGAGAAATTCGCTTCCAACACCGTGACGGCGGTGCACGCGCCGGAAGATATCGACGAGACCAAGTTCCGTTCCATACTGCGGACCGAGTATAAAGTGGAGATCGCCGGAGGCCAGGGCGCCATGAAAGGCAAGGCCTTCCGCATCGGACACCTCGGTTTTATCACGGATAAGGATATGGACGAGATAACCGTGGCCATGGATCAAGCGCTGCTCAAAGCCAAGAGGTAAAAACTCTAAATACTAAACACTAAACTCTAAACAAACACTAAATTCAAAGCCAGTTTTGAGTTTTGGAATTTGGACTTGTTTAGGATTTAGAACTTAGAGATTAGGGTTTTGAAAGTTCTAAGCGTTATCCAACTGAATTATTGGAGGCTTGCATATGAAAGTACTTGTAGCTGATCCTCTGGCTCCCGAGGGCATGGAAAGCCTGAAGGCCAAGACCGACGTTGACGTTAAGCTTGGCCTCAAACCGGATGAGCTGAAAGCAATAATCGGCAATTATGATGCCCTGATTGTGCGTAGCGAGACCCAGGTAACCGCTGACGTGATTAAGTGCGGCACCAGGCTGCAGATCATCGCCCGCGCCGGGGTAGGACTGGACAACGTGGATGTCAATGCTGCTACCCAGCAGGGCATTATGGTGGTCAATGCGCCCACCGGCAATACGGTGGCCGCCGCCGAACATACCATCGCCCTGATGATGGCCATGGCCAGGAATATACCGCAGGCCTGCGCCCAACTCAAAGCCGGCAAATGGAACCGCAAGGAATATGTGGGCGTGGAGCTGCGCAATAAGACGCTGGGTATCATTGGCCTGGGCAATGTGGGTTCCACTGTGGCGGCTCGTGCCAAGGGCTTTGAGATGAGGCTGATCGGCTTCGACCCCTTTGCCTCAGCGGACTATGCCTCATCCATGGGCATTACCCTTATGCCCATCGAGCAGCTCTATAAAGAGTCAGATTTCATCACCCTGCACCTCCCGCTCACGCCCCAGACCAAGGGCATGATCGGCGCCAAGGAGCTGGCCATGATGAAGAAAGGCGTCCGCCTCGTCAACTGCGCCCGCGGCGGCCTGATCGATGATGAAGCCCTGGTCAAAGCTATCGAGGAAGGCGGGGTGGCCGGAGCGGCCATCGACGTATTTGCTGTAGAGCCGACCACGGAGAGCATATTATTTAAGAACGACAAGATAATAGTTACGCCGCATTTGGGCGCCTCCACCAAGGAAGCCCAGACCAATGTCTGTATCGATGTAGTCGACCAGATACTGGACGTGCTGAACGGCAAGCCCGCCCGTTTCGCCGTCAACGTTCCACAGATTTCATCAGAGGTACTGGAAGTGCTGCGTCCCTATATGGCGGTAGCCAGTACTGTGGGCAGGATGGCAGGGCAACTTATGCATGGCCAGATCAAAAGCCTTAAGATCAAGTACTCAGGTGAAATAGCTCAATACGATACCGCCGCCTTGAAAGCGAGCATCCTGAGCGGCCTGCTGGAGACGGTGAGCGAGGAAAGGGTTAACCTGGTTAACGCCGGGCTGATCGCCCAGCAGCGCGGGCTGAAAATAGCCGAGCAAAAAGAGACCGATGTTGATAACTATGCCAGCCTGATCTCGCTGGAAGTTGCTGCCTCCGACGGTGCGGTTGACGTAGCAGGCACTGTTCTGCGCAACGAGCTCCATATAGTGAAGATCAACCAGTTCTGGCTGGACATAGTCCCGGCAGGCGGCTATTTCATGCTCTGCTATCATACGGACAAACCGGGACTGATCGGCGCCGTCGGCTCCATCACCGGCAAGTCCAACATCAATATCAGCGCCATGCAAGTGGCCAGGCTTGAAAAACGCGGCGAAGCCCTTATGATCTTGACTTTGGATGAGCCGGCCGGCGAGGAGCAGGTCAAACAGATATTGAAGGTTCCCGGCATCACAGGCGTTAAAGTGGTCAAGCTGTAATGTCTCCCACGGGGTAAAGTTAAGGGCCGCAGCCTTTAAGGCTGCGGCCCCTTTGTTCAACTTTAAATAGCTATTACCGGGGCCTTCTGGTTGCCATGAAGATCACGCCGCCGGCCAGTGCGAAGAGCAGAAGTGCGCTGATTCGAGTACAATTACCTGCTGTATTCGAGGTATTTAGAGTTGGATAAAAACAGTATCGAGATGCTGGAATTCCCCCGTGTGAGGGAAAGGCTGGCCAACTACACATCCTTTTCAGCCGGACGCGAGCTGGCGCTGTCGCTGGAGCCGGTCTCCGACGCAGAATGGGTGCGGCTTTTGCTCAAGCAGTCCGCCGAGGCGCGCCGCCTGTTGTCCGTCAGGCCCGATTTCCATATCAGCGAGGCCTTCGATGTGCGGGAAGATGTGACCAGGGCGGAGAAAGGCGTTTCCCTGGATGCCCAGACCCTGCTCAAGATTCTGAAAACCGTGGTCGCCTCGCGCCTGGCGCGCAACGGCCTGAGCAAGCTGTCCGGCGACCTGCCGGCCCTGTGGGGCATCGCTCAGGACATTGCAGTGCTTTCAGGACTGGAAGGTGATATATGCAACTGCCTCTCACCGGCCGGCGAGGTGCTCGACTCGGCCTCGCAGCACCTGGCTGACGTGCGCTGGAAGCTGAAGGATACCCGCAGGCACCTGCAGGACCGGCTGGCTTCGATCATGAAGTCGAAAAAAGGCCAGGCCATGCTGCAGGAGCAGATTGTCACCGAGCGCAACGGCAGGTACGTGCTGCCGGTAAAAATAGACTCGAAGCGTGAGTTGAAGGGGATCGTGCATGATGTCTCCAATACCGGGGCCACGGTCTTTATCGAGCCTATGGAGACCATCGAGGCCGGCAACGAGCTGCGGCAGCTCGAGGTTGAGGAAAGGCAGGAGATCGAAAGAATATTAGGTGCGCTGAGCGCAGCGGTTGGCATAGCGGCCGAAGATATTGTCCGCAATATCGAGATACTGGCCAGGCTGGACCTGGCGCTGGCCAAAGCTCTGTTCGCCGAGAAGGCCAGGGCCGTGGAGCCGGAGATCTATATGGGCGATGACAACGGCCGGTCCCTCAACCTGGTGAATGCCAGGCACCCGCTATTAAGAGGAGAGGCCGTGCCTTTGAACGTGGAGATCGGCCGGGACTTCTCCATCCTGCTCATCAGCGGGCCCAATGCAGGCGGCAAGACGGTGGCCCTTAAGACAATTGGCCTGCTGGTTCTGATGGCGCAGGCCGGGCTTCCTATTCCCTGCTCGGACGGCACGCTGCTACCGGTTTACGATGAAGTGTTTGCCGATATAGGCGATGAGCAGAGCATCGAGCAGACGCTTTCCACCTTCGGCGCCCATATCAGCAACATCGCGCGCATAGTTAAGAATTCCACCCCGCACAGCCTGGCGCTGCTGGACGAGTTGGGCATCAGCACCGACCCGGGCGAAGGTTCCGCCCTGGCCCATGCCGTTCTAGCGCATTTTGTAGGCAAGGGCACCAATGTCGTTGTGACCACCCATTACAGTGAGCTTAAGGCCTTCGCCCATCTCAACAAGGGGCTGCGTAATGCCTCGCTGGACTTCGACCCCATCACCCTCTCTCCTACCTATCACCTGACCGTGGGCATCCCGGGCGGGAGCAATGCATTGAATATCGCTACCCGCTACGGCCTGCCGGACGAGATAGTCAGCAATGCACGCACCATCATGTCCAGGGGCTCGCAGGAGGTCGAGGCCATGCTGGTCGACCTGGCAGCCGAGAGGAAAAGGCTCGAAGAACTGCGCAGGTCGCTGGAAAAAGAGAAAACCTCCGCCGTTGAATTAACCGGCAAGCTGGAAGATGAGCTCCAGCGGATAAAGGCCGGTGAGAAGGAAATGATGCGGCAGATCCAGGATAATCTCAACAGCGAGGTAGCCGGACTATACCGCTCCATCCGAGAAGCTGAAAACGAGCTTAAGAAGCAGAGGTCGAGGGAAAGGATAGACCGGGCAAAAAAGCAGTTGGAAACCATTGGTGAGGATGCTGACAGGCAGAGCAGGGATTTGGCCGATAGGCTATCTGAGCTCAATCTACAGGAGCCGGCGGATTTCAAATTATGTGTGGGCGATAGCATACGGCTGAGGAATATGGATACTGTGGCCAGGGTCATTTCGATTGATGAAGACCAGGGACGGCTGGAGGCGCTGGTAGGAGATGTGCGGCTGACCCTGCGAGTCGATGCAGTGGAAAAACTGGAGGGGTCGGCCGCCGAAATCGATATTGAAAAAACTACGGTTAGACCCAGGACTATAAGGCCGGCAGCGCTTGAGCTGGACCTGCGGGGACACCGGGCTGATATCGTTGAGGCCGAGCTTGATATGTATCTCAATGATGCTTTCATGTCGCACCTGGACGAGGTGCGCATCATCCACGGATACGGCACCGGCGCCGTGCGCAGTGTAGTGCGCGAGGCGCTGGCCACCCACCAACTGGTCAAATCGTTTCGACCGGGGAGACAGGGTGAGGGTGGAGATGGAGTAACCATCGTAACGTTAACTTAGGAATTAGTGATGAGCAAGCAGTTTACGCTGTCCCGTTCCAAAGCTATTGCCTGGCTGGAGCAGTTAAGGGGCGAGTCCCCAGTCTGCACGGTCTACATAGCCCCGTCGACCGGTAAGACGGAGATTGAGAAGACGCTGGGGTCACTGTTGGACCGCGGCAGTTTTCTGGATGAAATAGTGGAAAAATCTTCAAAATCGCCGACCGGCGCCGTCATTTTCTATGTTTCAGGGAAGGCATATGTGGTATGGCCGCCGTTTCCTCTTCACTCAACTGCCAGTGCCCGATGTTATGACCCTGCAAATTTGCTGGCCGTGCTGAAGCATGACTGGAGGCTGGGACTGGTGTTGGTCAGGCTGGGCCACTATGCCATCGGGCTCTTCAAGGGGGAGAAACTTATTGACGCCAAGGCCGGTACAGGCCTGGTCCATGCCCGCCATCATAAGGGGGGCTCCTCATCTCAGCGTTTCGCGCGGCACCGCGAGAAGCAGATGGAGACATTATTCACCCGTATCGAAGGACACGCCCGGGATTTGTTAGAACCGCACCTTAAAGAGATTGATTATATCCTATACGGCGGCACTCGGGATACGCTGCTGACAATGTGGCGGCAATGTGCTTTCTTCCGCTCGCTGGAGGGCAAAGCAGTCCATAGGCTGCTTACGGTACGTGAACCCAAACGTTCATCCTTTGAAGAAGCCGTAAAACAAGCGTATTCAAGCACGGTATACGAGTTTGAAGAAAAATAGGATAAAGCTCTAAGCTCTAAGTTCTAGAAGATTTATCCCTCGCCCCATCCCCTCTCCCAAGGAGAGGGATTTCGTTTTTTCTAAGAGGGAACGGGTTCCCTCTTCAACGCCTTTTTTACTCTATATTTAAATTTGTAATTTTGGGCTTTAGAACTTCCCCGAGGGGGTCAGACTTCTCCGTCCAGCCTGTGCATGATCAGTCCGGAGGGCAGCTTGGGGTAGAAAAAGGTGGACTTACGTGGCATGCGGTCGTTGGCATCGGCTATGCCTTTGATCGTAGTAACCGGTATGGGGTTCAATAAAATAGCAAACTGATATTGTCCGCTATCGACCAGCTTGCAGGCGGATTCTCCGCTGGGCGTATAGGCCAGTTTATCTGTGTCGCCGGAGGGCAGCCCCAGCAGTTTTTCACAGATAATATGCTGTACTACGCTGACATCCAGTTTCCCATATTCCTGTGAACGCTTATGCTCCAGGAAGTCGTTAACCTTGATCTTGGGGAGCAGGCTCAGGCTCATGACCCTGTCTTTGTCGAGGCCGTAAATCCTTATATTTCCCGGCCTGCTGTCGTAGATGGCCCCGCTGTCAGACTCACGGATTTCGAAATATTCCGCCAGCCCGTCTTTGAATCTGTCTATAACCGGGGCGGATACGCCGTGCACCAGCCGATGGATGGGCAGGATGACGATACCGGGATCGGAGAATGATACCAACGCCATCATAACGTAGTTGTAGGCAGCCGCTTCACTGCCGTGCGGGTCCATCTGTCGGCGGTAGTCCCTGTAGGCCAGGGCCGTCTCATAACGATGGTGTCCATCAGCGATATAGATAGACTTGGTAATGAGGAAATGTCCCACCCGCTGGACGAACTCCGGCTCGTTTACGGCCCAGAATTTATGACTGTCGCCGTGCTCAAAGCTATAGGTGGGGGTGGCTTTCACCCGGTTGACGATAAGCTGGTTGATCTTGCTGCCCGGGTCCTCATAGAGACCGAAAACAGGGCTGAAATTGGCTGCGCAGGCTTTCATCAAGCCCAGGCGGTCATCCTTGGCCTTCTGCATGGTGAACTCATGCGGGAATATCACCTTGCGCTCCCAGGGTTCCAGCCGCACGCAGGCATAGAGCTCGAGCCTTCTTTTCTTGGACTGTCCTATTTCGAAGATGTGCTCATGAACGTAGTAGGTGGGTACTGAGTCCTGCAGCAAAATGTTCTCTTTGAGCCACTGGTTCATGGTGTCGCGGGATCGGATGTATTTATTGGCGCGCTCATTATCTCCCTTTATCTCCTGGCCGTATTCGAGACGCACCATGTTATATTCGTTTCTATCGTAAAGCGCCTGCTGCTCTGACGGTGAAATCACATCGTAAGGCGGGCAGATGACGTCTGCCATGCGGCGGATTTTTTCGGGGTTATATCTAACGCCCCTGAATTCAGATATTTCTGCCAATTTAGTTTTCTCCGGAATTTGTTGTATTTATGCGGTATTTAAAGGCCGTTCCACCAGGCCTGATGAAGCTCGCTTACGGGCAAATCTATGTGCCCCTTAAGGCTGAATTGCCTGCCCCCGACAATGCCCAGCCTGGTAACAGGCACATTAAACCTGAAGGCCAGGCTTTCCAGCCGCCGGGCGGCGCCCGGGCTGACCGAGACGATGATCCTCGATTGTGATTCTCCGAATAAGGCCGTATCCAGCCGGCCTTTTGCATTAAGGTTACCGCTGAAACCGATACCGCCTTGTATGCAGCTCTCGGCCAGCGCCACGGCCAGGCCGCCGTCCGAACAATCGTGGGCGGAATTCAACAGGCCGCGCTCGATGGCCTTGATCACGCAGTCCTGCACTTGTTTTTCCGTCTCAAGGTCTATCTGCTGGCTGCCCTCGACCTTGCTGTGGATTAACTCCAGGTATTCGCTGCTGCCCAGCCCGGCATCGTCCCCCGGGTTGCCCAACAGAAAAACTATGTCGCCGCTATTTTTAAACGCCGACGTGCAGTGATGCTCGACGTTCTTGATCAACCCCACCATGCCCACAACGGGTGTGGGGAAGATGGCGACTCCCCTGGTCTCATTATAGAGGCTGACGTTGCCGCTGATCACCGGCGTCTTTAGCTTTTTGCAGGCCTGCGACATGCCCTTGATGCATTCCTGAAGCTGGTAGTAAACATCGTTCTTGTCGGGGTTGCCGAAGTTGAGGCAGTTGGTGATGGCCATTGGCCTTGCGCCACTGCAGGCAGTATTGCGGGCCGCCTCGGCCACTGCGATCACTCCGCCCAGGAACGGGTTTACATAACAATATCGTCCATTGCCGTCGCATACCATAGATATAGCCTTGGGCGTTTCCTGGATGCGTATTACGGCGGCGTCGCTGCCGGGCAGCACCACGCTATTATCCCCCACCTGGTGGTCATACTGACGGTAAACCTTGTGTTTGCTGCAGATGTTGGGCGTAGCCAGCAATTTCAACAGTATTTTACCGGCCTGCCTTGAGGGAATATCCTTGATTTTGCTTAAATTCAAACTCTGCAGGTCGTCCAGCCAGGCCGGCCTCTTGGGACGGAAGCGGTAGACGGGTGGTGTGTTAAGTGTTTCTACGGGGGCATGGGCTACTACCTGTCCGCCATCCCGGATGGTTACCATGCGGTCCGAAGTGACTGTGCCGATAATATCGGAATGAAGCTCCCAGTGGTCGAAAAGCGCCCGTACTTTGCCCTCGTATCCTTTCTTGACTATGACGATCATCCTCTCCTGCGATTCGGAGAGCATCACCTCATAAGCCGTCATGCCTTTTTCGCGCCGGGGGACCTTTTGCACATCTATATCCAGGCCTGAGCCGCCCTTATCGGCGGCTTCTACAGTAGCGCTGGTCAGCCCGGCTGCGCCGCAGTCCTGCATGCCCACGATCCAATCGGTTTTGGCCAACTCAAGGCAGGCTTCGATCAGCAATTTCTCCATGAAGGGATTGCCCACCTGCACTGCCGAGCGTAATTCACGCACTTCTTCGAACGTGCGGGAGGCCAGTCCCGAGGCCCCGTGGAGGCCATCACGGCCCGTATCGGATCCCACCAACATGATCAGGTTGCCCTCGCCCGAAGCACGGCCTTTGACCAGCTCACCGGCCTTGCCTGTGCCCAGGCAGAAAGCGTTGACCAGCGGGTTGCCCGTATAACAATCATCGAAATAGATCTCGCCGCCCACGTCGGCGATGCCCAGGCAGTTGCCGTAACCTCCGATGCCGCCCACCACGCCCCCGAAGAGATAACGGTTGTGAGGCTGCGAGAGCGGGCCGAAGCGCAGCGAGTTCATCAGTGCGATTGGCCGCAGGCCCATGGTGAAAATATCGCGAACAATGCCGCCCACGCCCGTAGCTGCCCCCTGGTAGGGTTCGATGTAGGATGGGTGGTTATGGGATTCCATCTTGAAGCCGACTACCTGACCGTCGCCAATATCGATTACGCCGGCATTCTCTTCGCCCGGCTTGACCAGCACATATTTGCCCTTATTGGGGAAGAGTTTGAGCAAGGCTTTGGAATGCTTGTAGCCGCAATGCTCGCTCCAAAGAGAACCGAAAAGGCCGAGCTCAACCTCGGTCGGCTCGCGCCCCATCTTTTGCACGATCAGGTTATATTCCTTACGGCTGAGCGCTATTTCTTCAAGCTGTTCTTTAGATACTGGCAATGATCGACTCCCAGATTAAATTGCCGTCGGTGCTGCCCAGGATATCTTCGCAGGAGCGCTCCGGGTGCGGCATCATGCCCAGTACGTTGCCCTGCTTATTGATTATGCCGGCTATGCTGTTCAGGGAGCCGTTGGGGTTGGCCTCCCCCGTAACCTGTCCCTCCGGTGTGGCATAACGGAAGACCACACGTGAGGTATCTTCCAGCTCTTTAAGTGTGTCGTCATCCGCATAGTAGCGGCCCTCGTAGTGAGAGATGGGTATTTTCAGCACCCGGTCCTGTTTGCATTTAGACGTAAATAAGGTCGAGGTATTTATGGTTTTCAGATAGGTCCACTGGCAGCGGTACTGCAGGTGGTCGTTCTGGCGCAACACGCCGGGCAGCAAATGAGCTTCACATAAAACCTGGAAGCCGTTACAGATGCCAATAACCGGCCTTCCTTTTTGCGAGTAATCGGCCACCGCTTCCATAACGGGTGAGAAGCGGGCTATGGCGCCGGTGCGCAGATAGTCGCCGTAGGAGAAGCCGCCCGGAAGTACTATGCAGTCGAAGCCGGACAGGTCGGTATCCTTATGCCAGATATAGGCGGCCTTCTGACCCAGTATATTGCTGATGGAATAATAGCAGTCGCGGTCGCTCCAGGTGCCGGGGAAGACTACTATGCCGAATTTCACTTGAACTCTCTTAAGATACTAATTACGGCGCTGGGCCGTGGCGCAGAATACTTTCAATTATCCCGTGTAGCGGGATGGGATGGTGAACTAACGGGATTCATAATTTGCCGAGCAACTCGGTGACGATGCTATTAACTTCGCCGCCGTCAGCCTTGCCTTTGACCTGCGGCATGAGCTTCTGCATGACTTTGCCCTTATCGCCGACGGCTTTGGCGCCTACCTCTTCAATTACCTTCTGGGCCAGGGCTGTGATCTCATCGCGGCCCATCTGGGCAGGCATATATTCTTGCAGTACTGCCATCTCGGCTTTCTCTTTGCCGACCAGGTCGGGCCGGTTGCCTTTCTCATAGGCCTCGATGCTCTCGCGACGCTGCTTGATCTCCCTGGAGATAACTTCGATAACGCCGCTGTCATCCAGCTTCTTCTGCTTGGCGATCTCAGCGTAGTTCATGGCCGAGAGCAGCGAACGCAGGACAAGCATGCGCACCTCATCCCTGGCGCGCATGGCCGTTTTGAGATCGGTATTAAGTTTTTCTTGCAGTGACATAGTTATGCTGTTTTATTGCTTTTGCGGCGCTTGGTTGCCTCTTTGCGCTTTCGCTTTATGCTGGGTTTTTCAAAAAAGCCCCTGCGGCGCACCTCGCTGATGATACCTTCCTGTTGAACTTTTCTGGTGAAGCGCCTCAAGAGGCTTTCAAAGCTTTCCCCTTCTCCTATTCTTACTTCGGGCACAAAAAATCAACTCCTTTTTATTCTAACTGGCAGCCCGTCTGGGACACAGATAGGCAACTGTCGATTGGAAATTCTAAACTCTTTACCTTGTGCTGTCAAACAACGCAGGTTTGCCTTCCGGCTGCAGGTTTCGTCCTTTAATCTGCCCTGTCTTTGATGTTATGAGGCAATAAATAGGGAGAGACGCCGCTTTTTACAGCGCCGCTCCTTCATGTTGTCAGTGTAGGAGTTTAAAAAGCCAGAAAGCAAAAATATTGCTCAAATAATTCAGCTTTGGATATAATTGGAGCACGCCAGCGTAGCTCAGTGGTAGAGCAGCGGTTTCGTAAACCGCCGGTCGTCAGTTCGACTCTGACCGCTGGCTCCAGTTTTTGAAGCTAAAATGACCATCACAACAATGTCAAACAACCTCGATGCCTTCTATGCGGAACTCGGTGCCCGAAATAAGAATATAATTTTTTGAGGAGCAATCAGGGCAAGCAATATCCTCGTCATACAGTCGGTCCCTCTCGATTTCGAATTCCCGGCCGCATGCACGGCAGCTAAAAACGATGGGATTAACTATAACAAGGATTTCAGCCTCTTCCGCCACCGTACCCTTTCTGATAAAGTTGAAGTAATATTGAAGCCATTCCCTCTGGATATCGCGCAGAGCGCCCAGTCGCAAGACGATGGTTACTACCTTATGCGAGTTGGTCTGCCCGGCATACTTCACCACGGTATCCAGTATGTCCTGCGTCAATGCAAGCTCATGCATAGTTGACCGCTAAGTTTGTGTTACGAACTGGACTGCGCACGCCTGATCCTGTCGGCCTCCGCTTTTTCACGTCCCATCCTTTCCTGGTTATCGAAAAACTTATCATCCTGCGGGATAGTCAACCGGTCATCGGGTTTTCTATCAAGTACCAAAGCCCCGCTGGGGCAGGTTGTAACGCACAGTCCGCAGCCAAAGCATCTGGCCGGATTATAAATGGCCTTTTCATCCTTGACGGTCATCGCCTTCATGGGGCAGCGTTCCGCACATTTTCCGCAACCGATGCAGACCGTCTCATCTTTGACGCATTTATAATTGCTCCAGGTTTCGAACCCGGTGCCCTGCTCGATTTTAGCGCCGATCAGTATGCCGCAATGGCATTTAGCGCAATTGCAGAATCCCGAGCACTCCCTGGCATGCGCGGCCTGGACGAACATCCCTGCACTGTCGTCCCTGTGCAAGATTTCCAGGGCTTGTTCGACCGTCAGGACGCGGGGATTTCCGATATTGGATTCCAGCATAAATTCCGCCAGCCGGCCGAAAGCAATGCAGACGTTGATATTATCGGCGCAACTGCAGGGCCTTTTGGCGAAAAGGGCTATTTTTCTGCAGGCGCAGTCATTAGCTACGATCAGTGTCTGCCTTTTTATGATGGCCTCGATATCATCGTCGGGAAGCAGCTTTCCATCCTTCACCGTATCGGGCCGAATAGGGACGATCCTGGCTATGGGGAGACGGTAATCCAGCAACGTTTTCCCGAACCCGTCAATGTAAAACTGCCCCATGTGGGCTGCGTCATCCCGGTCAAACCAGTCAACACGGAATTCCCACAGGCCGTGGATGAAGGGTATGATGCGGTATTTCTTTTCGCTGCCGTCCCGTTCCCAGTACAACAGGCCTTTCTTCGCCATCGACTCTAGCCGGTCCCGGGCTTCCTCAAGGCTGATCCCCATATGCTCGGCCACCTGCTGCGGGGACTGCAGGCCCGGTTTGAACTTGATGAAAAACTCGGCTTCCTTCTCGCTGAAGCTCTTTTTCAGGAAGGCCAACTCAGAGCCCCTGGCAGTTTTGGGATAGCCCTTGGTCATGCCGTCTAGTTTCTGCCTTAGCCTTTCATATACATCTTCCATGGCGGTCCCTCATATACTGTATCATGCAATTTTACGGGCAAAACAGCGCCGGCGCAAAGCTTACGGCAGCGGGCGAGGACCAGAGGTTGTACCGGCATAAATTATGGTTTGTATGCAGCGATTTTACAAATATAGCTGACTGCACAGGATATAGTAATTTCCCCGGCTTACAATTAAAATAACCGTTGAAATATTGCCCAGGGGGGAGATATGGCAAAAAAAGTTCAAGATGAAGTAAAAGGGTTGATTGACGGCTACGGGGACTGGTTCAATGATGAGAAGCGGCTGGACGAAGGGAGGATGACCGATAAATTGTTTCCCTACGATAAATTATTCTCTCCCATTGATATCAACAGCATTAAAATTAAAAACCGCATTGTCATGGGGCCCATGGGAAATATCTGTATGTGTGACGAGACTGGCCGGCCCAATAATAAAATGATCCGCTATTTTTTAGAGCGTGCCCGCGGAGGTGCGGGACTGATTACCTCCGGCCTGGTGCCGGTCAGCTTCAATGTCGACCCGTCGCTGACTGAGCCGGGCGACCTCACCATATTGCCTCGTATCGACCGTTCCCGCACGGTCTTCTCCGGCTGGAGGATACTGGCGGAGGGAGTGCACTCCTACGGCGCCAGGTTCTTTATCCAGCTCACCCCCGGGTTGGGGCGCGTCGGCTCCCCCGAATGTCTGGTGAAAAAGTTCAAACTGCCGGTTTCGGCATCGTGGAACCCCAATTTCTATATGCCCGCTATTCCCTGCCGCCCGCTGACGGACGGCGAATGCCGCAAGATCATTAAAAATGCGGCCCAGGCTGCTTCCGATGCCCAGTCCCTACTGGTCGACGGTGTTTACCTGCATGGACACGAAGGCTATCTGCTGGAGCAGATGAGCAACACGGCCTTCAACCGACGCAGGCTGGGACGGTTCTCTGATTGGCAGGCATTTGGCATAGAGCTGATAAGGCAGATCCGACGGCGATGTGGCGACCGCTATCCCATCATGTACCGCATCGACCTCTCGCTGGCTTTGAACGAGACCTATGGAAAACGTATGGCGCAGGTCGGCTCCCTGAAGAAATTCAGCAGGGAGCGTACCGTTGAGATGACACTGAATTACATGTCCAACCTGGTCAAAGCGGGAGTGGACATCTTCGATGTCGACCTGGGCTGCTATGACAACTGGTGGCTGCCGCATCCCCCCGGCCCCATGCCGCCCGGACTTTTCCTGCCGGTTGCCAAACTGGTAAAAGACTATTTTGTTGCCAAGGATATTAAATCCAATGCCGGCAAGCAGGTCCCGGTGGTCGGGGTAGGCAAACTGGGGTATCCCGACCTGGCCGAGCATGCGCTGCGTTCCGGCATGTGCGATATGGTAATGCTGGCCAGGCCGCTGCTGGCCGACCCGGAATGGCCCAACAAGGCCTATGCCGGCCTGGTGCGCGATATCCGGCCCTGTATCGGCGACCAGGAGGCCTGTCTGAATGGGTTAATACACGGCGGCCATATACAATGCGCGGTAAACCCCCACTGCGGGTTCGAGGATGTGCTCAGCCTTAGGCCGGCACCGGCGGCCAGGCCCAGGAAGATAGCAGTGGTGGGAGCGGGTCCCGCCGGTATAATTTGCAGCTGTACGGCGGCCGAGAGGGGGCATAACGTCAGCCTGTTTGAAAAACTGGATAAGGTTGGAGGTGAGCTGGTACTGGGCTCTATCCCTAAGATCAAATATGAAGTAGCCAACTATTTGCAGTACCTGGAGAATCTCTTACAGCAGACACACAACACCTACCAATTGAAGCTGTATCTCAGTACGGCCGTTACGCCGGAGACTTTGAAGGAGCATGGTTTCGATGCCATTGTTACCTGCACGGGGGCACGGCCTGTCCGGCCTGCCATTGAAGGTGTCGGTCAGCCTTTCGTAGTGCAGGCGGTGGATTTCCTGCGCAACCCGGCACTGGCCGGGGAAGCGCAGAGACCGGTAGTGATAGGCGGAGGGTCACTGGGGTGTGAAGTCGCTTATATGCTGGCCTATGAGATGGGAAAGAAGGCGACTATTATTGAAATGCTCCCCTACCTCATGAAGGATGCCTGCACCGCCAACCGTGGCCAACTGATCCACTACCTGGAAAAAGCCGGGGTCAAATTGATGAATTGCACAAGCCTGGTAAAAATAGGGCAGGGCTCGGTTATAGTGGCGCAGAACGTATCACGCAGCGTGCCCGACCCTTATAACACGTGGTCGGCAGTGCTGCCCGAAAATATCCCCAACCCCCTGGCACGAAAAATCGCTGTTGAAAATAAAGAGATCGAGCTGGAAACCGACCTGGTTATCCTGGCCATAGGGCTAAAGCAGGATGACAGCCTGTATGAGGTATGCCTGAGGGAGCGCATAGCCCCTGAAATACACAATATCGGGGACTCTTTCAGCATTGGCGGCGTCTTTGAGGCCACCAAGGCCGGCTACGCCGTGGGCAGCACCATATAGCAGCTATAAAGTTACATGGCCGGCCGGTTTTGATATTTTGCAGGGGATGTTGCACAATGGCGTTAATTAATAAGGTGGTGTGGATATGAAAGATTATTTAGCAAGGCCTATTTTACCGGCGCCCCCCAGCCTGGTGTCAGAGGGCAAATACAATTTTGGCACCTTCAGCAGCCAGTTCAAGGAGGTCAACCCGCTGGATGCGGACAGGCCTCTGGGCATGTGGCTGCCCAAACCGGTGCTATCCTTCCGGCTCAAAGAATGGCAGGCCTTTCAGTTGGGCAACGAGCGCTGGTTTCTGCTGGCAGTGCTCTATAGCGCCAAAATATCGGCGCTGGCGCAGTTCATTGCCTACGACAGGCAAAACAACAAGAAATACGTTTTTGAAAAAGTACTGCCTCCCTTGATAGTTAAGGTCCCCGCCTCTCTATGGCAGGCCAGGCAGTCCTACCAGGATAAAAACAGTTTTATTGAAATAGTCAGCCAGTTGGCCAGGGGCAGGTTTTATATAAATGTAAAGATCAGCGGTCAGGCCGCAATGCCGGATATTGAGGCCCATTTTGAAATGTTTCACGATGAAGGGCTGGTGGAACCCATCGTTGTATCGATACCTTTTGGTACCAATAGTGGCATGTATTCTCACAAATGCCTGATGCCCATGCAAGGCAGCATGACGATCGGCGGCGAGAAAACGGTATTTTTGCGCAACACGAGCTTTGCCATTATCGACGACCACAAGGGTTTCTACCCTTACCGAATGAGGTATGACTGGCTTACCGCCGCTGCTTATAACGACAATAAGCAATTAATCGGTTTTAACCTGACGGACAACCAGTCCGTCGACCCGGAGAAATATAACGAGAACTGCCTGTGGGTCGATGGGAAACTGAACCTGCTGCCGCCCGTGAAGTTCAACAGGCCCCAGGGCGATGAGGGGGAATGGCAGATAAACGATTCCTATGGCATGGTCGACCTGACATTCAGGCCTGTTGTCATGGGCGAGATCAATATAAACTACCTGGTGCTCAAAGTGCGCTACAGGGGGCCTTTCGGCTATTGCAGCGGGTCAATAACCGACCGCAGCGGCCGCAAGGTGGAGATCAAAGATTATTTCGGCATGGGCGAGGACAAATATCTCCGCGGGTGATTTGTCCCCAAACTAGCTTGATCGCTTAAGTTTGCCTTTCCGCCTGGAGACCCTCTTTCTGCACCTGTCGCTGCAGGTTTTTCGTGTGCTCCTCCTGGGGTCGAACCAATTGTTGCATCCGGGACAAAGATATGGCCTCACCTCGCCGATGACCTCCCACAGGAACATCAGCCACATGGCAGTTAACAGGTTATCCGGGAAGAGATAGACCCTCTTTTTATAGGTTGGCAGGACACGGGGATATATGCCACCCCTTATTTTAGCGTTAATGCAATTCGTAAGATATAGGAGGGCCGCTTCCTCGGGCCGTTCTCCGAGTTGATCCCATCTGCGTTCCAGATCGGAATCCACCGCAGCTATAAGGTCCCGTCGTTTGTTCAAGATGATATAGATTCCGTCCTCCTCACGTACCATCAGGGCAGCCAGCAGCGAGTACCTGCGGTTTTTTAGGATATCCCACAGGTACATAAGGCGCTTCATTTCGGAAAGCTCGTATTGCCACCTCTGGGCGGATTCAATCAGCAGCTTTGTCCTTAACCGCCTGTCGCGAGAGCGGATATCATGCGACCTGGTGAATCCCAGAAGGCCGTAGGTAGAAGCGAATTTGAGAATGCCGGAATCATCCATGACGCTGCAAAACGTACGGTGCAGGGCCGGGTTTTTCCTTAAGGGAGCATAATAACGTTTGCCCGTAGTCTTGCAGACGATGAAGGGCGAAGTTTCATCCATTTTCTCGAGATGGGCGCCGGGCGCATATACTTGCAGCCGGGCCGCCGTATTGCGGCACAAGTTGAATTTACCCTCAGGGACCTCCCAGAAAAAGGCGTAGCGGTCGCTGACTATCTCCTTGAGGAACGGTGAAATATGTGAATATTTCATATATATGGTCACATTAAAAATAAGATTATCGTGACTTTTACTAATAATAGCATAAAATATTGAAGAAATCATCCAAAGCTATTGACCTTTGGTTTGTATTCGGGCATTATTAGAGAAAAGGGAGGTGCCACGCATGAAATATATCTGGTTTTTTGGAGCCATTGCTGCTATTTACGGTGCTATTGCCGCTTCATTCCTCGACAATTCTCCTTATATCGCGATAGCGTTTGGCTTGCTGGCACTGGTGTTTGCCCTGGCCGCCTGGAGGGACCTGGTACAAAAACCTTAGTTCTTCAGCTCTGATTGGTCGATCAATTATTAGGCGCTGATCTGCGCCGGTATAGTATTGTTGTTTAATTACTTATGTACCTTATATATATATTGGTTTTTATAATAGGGCTTTTCTGCGGAAGCCTGGTCAACTATATGGGCGGCGGCGTTACGCGTGAGCCGCGGTCATTTATATTCTCCAGCTGCCGTGAATGTACCGCGGGGTGGCAGTGGCTATACATGGTCCCCATCCTTGGCTTTATTCTGACTAGAGGCCGCTGTCCCCAATGCGGCAAATCGCTCGGCCTTCATATGATCCTAGTCGAGATAGGTTGCGGGGTTCTATTTACTTTACTCGTTTGGCGATTTGGTTTGACATGGGAGCTGTCGCTGGCGGCTATTTATTGTCTGGTGCTGCTCATTTTGCTGGTAACCGACCTGGAAAAGATGCTGTTGCCCAATGTCATCACCTACCCCGGGTTTATAATTGTTTTTGTCCTTTCCGTTGCTGTGATGGCCCTTAATTTCGAGCCTCGCTGGGCCTTTCATATCCCTGCTACAGGCTTCTTCTCGATACTCAATAATTATCTGGTGAGCGCCTTGCTTGGCGCACTGACAGGCTTTATCCTGCTGCTGCTGGTGGCCGTGGTTTCGCGCGGCGGGATGGCACTGGGAGATGTCAAGCTGGCAGGCTTAATCGGCCTGATGACCGGGTTCCCTAACATATTCGTGGCGCTGTTTGTAGGTATCATAGGCGGCGGACTGATAGCCGGCCTGTTGCTTCTGAGCCGCCTCAGGAAACGCAAAGATCCCATGCCCTTCGGGCCGTTTTTATGTCTGGGTGGGATGGTGGCGCTCCTATGGGGCACCGAGATATTGAAATGGTACCTGTCCCCACTTTCGACTCCATAAACACAGTGGAACCTATAATACCTGATTTTGACTGTATTTCCTTTATAGGACAAGATTGATCATACCCGCAATCCCTTGCCTTAAGCTTCAGTCATGTATGACCTGATTGGCTCGTCTATATGAACTTCTAATCCCTTGTTCTCCCTTCTGCACAAATGCCAGAATTGCCCGAATAATAAAAATAAAGGGAAATATAAGGGTTTTTTATACCTGCGAACGGTTTAAAATAGGCGTCCGCTCGTACAAAATCACAAAAATTTAAATTTGGTATCCAATAGAAGAGCACCCTGGTGTTGCTGGTAATTGTGGCTATTTTTATCTGTCTGATGCCTGCGGTTGAACAAATAAAGTGCATTGAGAATATGGATTTTCTTCCCCCTCCACCGGTTGCAGGTAGCATCCCGCCGGAAGCTAACGAGCAGGCTACATGTTGTCTGATGGCGCAATCATTAGAGACCCGATTGGCTCATCAAAATTAGCCCGTAGCGACTTGTTTGCGATTGGGGGTACTGACACAATGAGACATATTTACTAAATAAAAAATTCGATAGTAAAAGGGGGTTAGCACCGGATTATAGGTCCGGACGGACGAGTGTGGAAATTGCTGCCGCCTGGAATTATCAAAGAGAGCATTACTTTTTAATAAGGAGCCAATAAAAATGGCAGATAACAATGCAATGAACGAAATTCAACTGGTAGTATTCGACCTGGCCTCGGAACATTATGGATTCGATATCGCAGACGTCCGCGAAATCATGCGCATGCAGAACATAACCAAGGTGCCGGGCGCCATGTCTTACGTCGAAGGCGTAATCAATCTGCGCGGCAAAGTGCTTCCCGTCCTAGATTTGAGGAAGCGTCTGGGCCTTACGGTAAGCGAGCAGACCGAAGAAAGCCGCATCGTTATTATCGATGTTGCTGAAGGGGAAGTAGGCGTCATAGTAGATGCTGTCACGGAGGTTTTGAGGGTGCGAAATTCTGCTATCGATACACCGTTCTCCATGGTTATGCAGGGCAATGCGGATTATCTGCGCGGCATAGCCAAACTGGCTGACCGCCTGATAATCCTGCTGGATTTAAGCAAGTTATTGTCCTCCAAGGCCGATGTCGAAGCGATTTCCCGCGTTTTGAGCGAAAGCGCCAAAGAGGCTGCAGGGAAGACGGACGATGTGCCTGTGGCGCCCAAGAACGGCCATAACAAGAAAAAATCAGGGGATGTTAAGAACAACAACAATAGCAAAGAATATGCCGTAGCCTAGCAATATAGAAGGAGTTTCCGGTTTTGCGAATTATGAGCCGGGTTATGGAAACAAAAGATGATTGTAAGTTGTGAAATCAGTGCCGAAGAACTCAAGGTATTCATGGATGAGGCCGAGGAACACATTCAACTATTAGATGAAGATATCATCAAACTTGAAAACGAGGGAAACGACCAGGCACTACTGCAGGAAATATTTCGCGCAGCACATACCCTCAAGGGTTCATCGGCCATGCTGGGACATGAGCGCATGGCAGAGGTCACCCACGCCATGGAAAGCCTGCTGGATAAGCTGCGCAACAATAAAATTACTGTAAGCGCCAAGATTATTGACGCCCTGCTTTTCGGGCTTGATGCACTCAAAGTATTGAAGGGCGAAGTGGTGTCACGCCAGGAAAGCGACATTGATATTGAATCAATAGTCGCTCAGCTCAACCAGTCCGCCGAAGGAGGCGCGGCAGAGGGCACTGGATCGGCCAAAAACGAGCGTCACAATAGGGATAACAAGCGTACAAAGCTCATCACGCTGAATAAGAATGCCGAGAAAAAAATTGCCGACGCCGTCAAGAAAGGCTCGAATGCCTATATAGTAAAAGCGCTCATTGACCGCCGAAGCGAATGGCTGGCTGTGCGCTGCCTCCAGCTTTATAACGACCTGACCACCATAGGCGATTTAATTGCTTCCAATCCCTGCTTGCAGGAAATTGAGCAGGAAAAGGTATCACCCGAATTTACAGCCATAGTTTGTTGTGTAAGGCGCCACGATGAGATTGTTACCGGGTTAAGTTTGATTTCAGACATTGAGAAAGTTATAGTCGCACCCTACGGGTCCACTGAAGGAGCAAAGCTTTTATCGGCTGGCAATCTGGATGAGATTCAGCCGGCTGCCCCGGTCGAAACCGCTAAAGCCGCTCCGGCCTCGGAGATAAAGCTGGCTGGCCCGGATATCAAAGCCGAGGTTATGCAGAGCATCCGTGTGGACGTCACGGTGCTGGACAGTCTCATGAATATGGTAGAGGAACTGGTAATCGATCGTTCCAGGATCAGCCAGGTTGGCAAAATGCTGGAGATGGAATATCCCGATGATGACCTCGTGCACGATTTGGGCGATACCTCCAACCATATCGTCAAAGTTATCAACGAGCTGTACCAGGACATAATGAAAGTGCGCATGGTGCCGATCAGCCTGGTCTTCAGTAAATTTCCCCGGCTGGTAAGGGACCTAGCACAAAAACAACATAAGAACCTGGATTTCGTTATCAAAGGCGAAAGCACGGAGCTGGACCGCACCATCATAGAAAAGATCCAGGACCCCCTGATACACCTGCTCAGGAATGCAGTGGACCACGGGATCGAGGTGCCGGAAGAGAGAAGTTCCAAGGGCAAGCCCGAGAAGGCCATATTAAGGCTTTCGGCTTACCAGGAAGAAGGGCACATCGTAATTAAGCTGGAGGATGACGGCAGGGGCATCGACCCTAAGAAAGTTAAAGAGTCCGCTGTCAGGAAAGGTTTTCTTTCCGCTGAGGCCGCCGGCAAGATGACCGACGCGGAAGCGATCGACCTGATCTTCTCTTCAGGCATGTCCACTGCCGAAAAAACTACGGAAGTATCGGGCAGGGGCGTAGGGCTGGATATAGTACGCAATAATGTCGAGCGCCTCAATGGCAGCGTGACGTTGGACACCCATCTGAACAAGGGAACAACCTTCACCATTAAACTGCCGCTGACGGTTGCTGTATTCCAGGGTCTGGTTGTAACTACTGCCGGCTCGACATTCATAGTGCCGCTGGTATCGGTTATGGAGACCATAAAAATCAACCGGGCGGATGTCAGGACAATTCAAACCAGGGAGGTCATGCTTTTGCGGGATAGCATCGTCCCGCTCATGAGGATGAACAGGGTGCTCGACATGGGTGATGCCGTAACTGAAAAGGATGACCCATATGTACTGGTTGTCAAAGCGGGAGAGAAGGTTGCCGGTATCGTCGTGGATGAGCTAAAGGAACAGATGGAGTTTGTTATAAAGCCCCTCGGCAAATATCTGGGTGAATTAAAAGGGATAGCCGGAGCTACCATCCTGGGCAACGGTGAGGTGGCTTTAATTTTCGATATACCCACCTTGATCAGGATGTATGCGCAGCAGGGACGCAGCTCCAACAAATTTGATTTAACCGTGAATGCGTGATACGAAATGTGACTTCAGGAGGTAAAAAATAAGTATGGATAATAATCAGGTCTCAGAAAACCAGGAAATCGCCGTCTGGGAAGGTTTAGTTAAAAAGGGCATGACCAATGCCATTAATGGTCTCTCTCAAATGGTAGGCCGGGATTTTCAAATCAATTCTATCGGTATCCGCAAGATCCCTGCCAAAGAAATGCCCTACGTGCTGGGCGGCCCCGAGCGAATGGTTATCGGCGTATATATTACCTTTTCAGGGGCCAGCAACGGGCATATCCTTCTGGCCCACCAGCCTGAATTTGCCTATAGCATCCTGGACCTGCTTATGGGCGACCCCCCGGGCACCTGCAAAAGCCTGGACGAAATGACGCAATCGGCTCTGGGCGAAATGGGCAACATAACAGGGACATTTTTCTTGAATGCCGTGGCAGACTCCCTGGGTATTCTGCTTGAACCGTCTCCACCGGTGGTGCTGCTTGAAATGGCGGGGGCTATCCTGGATATCGCACTGGCGGAAATACTGGCAGAACGTGACGACGTTTTTATCGCCGAGACATCTTTCGGCGTCAGTGACCAGACTATACAGGGCACATTTTTAATCATGCCCAACGCCAGCTTTATGAAATTGCCCCTTATCACTGCTGCCGGAGGAGTCAATTGACACTCAGTTCAGTAAAAAATGAGGAGATGGTAGTTGTGGGTCTAGGAGAAATGCAGGTCTCCAATGATCCCAACATGGTCCTCGCCTGCCTGGGATTGGGTTCATGCATAGGTATAAGCGCCTATGATCCCGTAGCACGGGTCGGTGCTATGGTGCACGTAGTATTGCCGCATGGAAACGTTGCTGATTGTGGAAGGTCCCCCACCAAGTATGCCAATACGGCCTTACCGTCTATGATAAATCAAATGGAAAGCAAGGGGGCTGTTAAAAGCAGGATCGTGATTAAAATCGCGGGAGGAGCCAAAATTATCCATACGGTTCCAGTGGGAAGCATATTGGATATCGGCGACCGCAACATTACGTCCGTTAAAGGCTCCGCCGCTGAGAATAAGCTTTCCATTAAGGCCGAGGATATAAGGGGTACGCTGGGACGCTCAATGTGGTTAAACATCGATACCGGTGTTACAAGGTTGAGGACATCGGCCAGCCAGGTAGTTGAACTATGAAGAAAAATGATTTTCGTGCTAACAAGCACCATTGTTAACGAGCCAGGTAGTTAAGGAGGAAACAGGATGATTCAGGCAAAGGAAAAGAAAGGCAACGGGAATGGCGGCCATGGGCTGACAGGGTCACTCTTCGGTCGTGGCAGGTCCAAAACCGCTCCGTCCGGGAAAAACGGTAAGGCAGCTAAAAGTATATATAATCTCAGTTTCATAGATCTTTTGCCTGTGCCGGTCGTATTCTTTGACAGGGAATTCACAATACAGTTCGTTAATCGCCCCGGGGCGGAGATCCTAACCGGCGCTAAGGAATCCTGTCTCGGGCAGAAGTGCTATGACCTGTTCAAATTCAAGTTCTGCAACACCCCTAACTGCCAGGCATGCAAGGCCTTTGCCGACGGCAACACCTATAGCAGCGAAGTGGTAGTCAAGGCGCCTAAAGGCGATGTGTTTTTCCGCTGCTACACCGTGCCGGTTAAAGACGATAAGGGTGAAATTATCGGAGCCATTGAATATTTCATAGACGCAACCAGGGAACTGACCTTTGGCCTCGAGATGGGTAATCTATTCACCAATATCGCCATGGGGAAACCGGATGCACGGGCGGACTATAAGCAATTTGACGGAGTGCTGCGCCGGCATGTTAAAGGCACCAATATGCTGCTGGATGCCCTGATCGGGCTGCATATGCGGCACCATGAATATTTCATTAAGATATCACGGGGAGAAAAACTGGAGAAGTGGCCGGAGCAAAAAGAAGCCAATTACGGAGTTTGGCAGGAGAATTTTATAGCCTTCAACGAATTCATCGATTCCATAAACTTTCTTATGGAAGAAATAGACAAGCTAATAAAAGCCGCAGCTGAGGGCAAACTCGATGTAAGGAGCGATGCTTCCAAATTCAAGGGTGGTTGGGCTGAGATGGTAAACGGCATCAATTTGATTCTCGATTCAATCATAGAGCCCTTAGACGAGGTTTTCCGCGTGCTACATCTTGAAGCGCAAAATGATTTGACCGTCAATGTAAGCGGTGAATACAAAGGTGATCTTGGCAGGCTCAAGAATGCTGTCAATGAGTCCGTCAACGGCAGGATCGAAGTAATGAAAACACTGAAGAAGGTTTCGAACGACCTTGCCGGCGCCAGCGCACAGCTTAAACAGTCGGCCGAACAATCACGTGAGGCCACCCAACAGATTGCTGCTTCCAGCCAGCAGGTGGCTAAAGGCGCATCCGACCAGGCCACGTCAATGCAGCAAACCTTATCTGCCGTGGAGAAGCTGGTTTCCGCTATCAGCCAGATAGCCAGGGGCGCACAGGAACAGGCTGAGATGATCGAGAAGAATGTACAGGCGGTAAACCAGGTTTCCGAGGCTATCAGCCAGGTTTCCGCCAGCGCCAGGCAGACTACGACCAGCTCCAAAGACACTTCGGGAGCGGCCCAGAAAGGCGCAGATATGGTGCAGAACACCATTAAAGGTATGGAAAATATCATGAAGACCATTGATAGCGCCTCGGAAAAAGTCAGCGGGCTGGGCGATCGTTCCAGGGAGATAGGTAAGATCGTTGCCACCATCAACGATATAGCTGACCAGACTAACCTGCTGGCCCTCAACGCTGCCATCGAAGCGGCCAGGGCGGGGGAGCAAGGCAGGGGTTTTGCAGTAGTAGCCGACGAGGTCAGGAAGCTGGCTGAAAGGGCATCGTCTTCCACCAAGGAAATTGAAGAGCTCATCAACAACATACAAAATGGGGTGCAGGATACGATCAGTGCCATGACCAAAGGCACTGAGGAGGTCGCCAGCGGATATGAGCTGGCTACCAGGGCCGGCTGTTCCCTGGATGAGATATTGACAAAATCCAAAGAGATGGGAAAGGAGATCGAGCAAATATCTGCTGCTACTAAGAAGCTATCTAACATGAGCACCGAGATGGTCAAGCTCAGTGATAACATTAGCGCCATCGCGGAAGAGAACACGGCCATCACCGAGAGCATGGATGAGACGGTCAAACAGGTGTCCAAATCGGTGCAGGAAGTTGCTGGCGTATCGGAGGAAAACAGCGCCTCAACAGAGGAAGTATCCGCGGCCGCCGAGCAGATCAGCGCTCAGTCACACGAAGTGGTGGAGTCGAGTTCTGCGCTCTCAACCATGTCCGGCGAATTCAAAGAGCTTCTATCTTCCTATAAGCTGCCGGAAGGCGACTGAACGGTATAAATAGGTTGAGAGATAAAGAGATTATAAAAAAATAATTTTTATATAAGGTGGGCGAAATGATCAGCATAGACAAAAAGAAAAAAAATAACGGGTCCGGCAACGGCAACGGAAGCCACGGAATAGCGCTGGACAAAGACAAAAGGAGGCCATTGTTTCACAGAAGTGGCAAGGAAAAAACACAATCCTATGATTACATGGATGTGCTGCCTGCGCCTGTCGTGGTTATCGATAAGGAATACACGATTAAGTATGCCAATGCGGCTGGCGCTGAGGCTTTGGGCCGTAGCAAGGAGGACTGCATCGGCCAGAAATGCCATGACCTGTTTAAATTCCCGCTCTGCAATACTCCCAAGTGCCAGGCATGCAAGGTGTTTGCCGACGGCAATACATACAGTAGCGAAGTTGTCATTAAGACTCCACAGGGTGATAAGTTCTTCCGCTGCTATACCATACCTGTCAAAGATGACGGCGGCATAATCACGGCTGCCATGGAATATTTTATCGATGCTACCAGGGAGCTGACGCTAGCCCTTGAAATGGGCAGCGTTTTCGGAGGCGTCTCACTAGGTAAACTCGAAGGTAGGGTAGACCACACTAAATTCGACGGTGTCTTGAGGAAGGTCGCCAAGGGAACGAATTTATGCCTGGATGGGTTGCTGGGCCTGCATATCGGGCATCATGAATATTTTGTCAAGATTTCCAATGGCGAGAGAAACCTGCCTAAGTGGGAACAACGGGAAGAGACCAATCACGGTGTATGGAAGGAGCAGTATAAGCTTTTTAACGAGTTTATTGACGGCATAAACGGAGTCATGAATGAGGTTGATAAACTAACCAAAGAAGCCGGAGAAGGGAACCTCGCCGCCAGGGGAGATGCCTCTAAATTCAGGGGGGCCTGGGCAGAGATGATTAATGGCATCAACTATGTCCTTGATACGGTAGTAACTCCAATTAATGAAGTATTGACGGTCATGGATGATCAATCGCAGATGGATTTAACGTCCAGAGTGGCAGGAGATTACAAGGGTGAACTTGCCAATTTGAAGGCGGCCGTAAACAAGTCTGGAGATGGCCAGATAGCCGTGGTACGCATGCTCAAACGGATGTCCAGGGAGCTTATAGAGGCGGGCGAACAACTGGGCCAGGCATCAGAACAGGCAAACCAATCGACTAATCAAATTTCTAGCGCCAGCCAGCAGGTAGCTAACGGCGCCAGTGACCAGGCAACCTCGATGCAGGATACCTTGAAAGCCCTTGAGCAACTGGTCAGGGCCATCGACCAGATAGCCAGGGGCGCGCAGGAACAGGCCACTATGATAGAGAAAAATGTTCAGATAGTAAGCCAGGTTTCAAGCGCTATTACACAGGTCTCATCTAACACTGTAAACGCAACAACCAGCGCCAGGTTAGCAATGGATACTGCTCATAAAGGCGCGGAGATGGTGCAAAAAACAATAAAAGGCATGGAGGAAATCAAGAGCACTATTGAAGCTGCATCGGAAAAGGTCAGCGGTCTGGGCACACGCTCACGCGAGATCGGCAAGATAGTTGCAACGATCAACGATATAGCGGACCAGACAAATCTGCTGGCGCTAAATGCGGCTATTGAGGCTGCCAGGGCTGGTGAACAGGGCAGGGGCTTCGCTGTAGTGGCCGATGAGGTGAGAAAACTGGCCGAAAGGGCCTCCTCTTCCACCGAAGAGATAGCCGAGCTTATCAATGGCATCCAGACCGGCGTGTCCCAGACGATTACGGCTATGGAGAAGGGCACTGAACAGATTGCCGGTGGTTACCAACTGGCTACCAGTGCCGGTCACTCGCTGGAAGAGATTTTGAAACAATCGCGCGAAATGGGCGATCAGGTGGAACAGATATCCGCTGCTTCAGAGCAGCTTAATGTTATGAGCTCCGAGATGGTGAAATTAAGCGACAATATCAGCGCCATTGTTGAGGAGAATACCGCAGCTACCGAGCAGATGTCCGCCACGGCCAAAACAGTATCCAAATCCGTCGAAGAAGTGGCCGGTGTGGCCGAAGAAAACAGCGCTGCCACCGAGCAGGTTTCGGCCGCCTCCCAGGAGGTTGGCTCGCAAATTCAGCAGGTTGTGAAGGCAGGTAACAAGGTTACCCAGGTTGCCGACGAGTTTAAAGACACGGTAGCCAAGTACAAATTAAGCGAGGAACAACAATAGCTTATTGGCTCAACAAAAATAAACTGTTACCACTTGTGGAAATAAGGCAAGATGGTGAAAATTGATAACCAGGAGAATAGATTCGACAAACACCCGGGCGGGAGTCCGTGGTTAAGTCCTAACGAACAAATCGGAAGGAGGTAAATCTTGGCGAAGATACTTATAGTAGACGACGCGGCATTTATGCGCATGAGATGCACGAAGCTGCTTGCTGATAACGGATTTGAGGTTGCCGAAGCGGCGGATGGTGCAGAAGCCATCGAAAAGTATAAGGAAAACAGGCCAGATGGCGTTCTGCTGGACATCACAATGCCGAACATGGATGGTCTGGCTACATTGAAAGAGCTGATGAAGATGGACCCCGGAGCCAGGGTCGCCATGGTGACGGCTATGGGCCAGCAGTCCATGGTAATGGAGGCGCTCAAGACGGGCGCTAAGGATTTCGTAGTCAAGCCTTTTGATGCAGACCGCGTCCTGGCGGCCGTAAAAAAGATGATCAGTTAAGGAATTATTTCCTGGTGGCTGGAGAGCACAGAAAAATGATAGATGCTGGTAAACGTATCAGGGTATTGATAGTCGACGATTCGGCATTTGCCAGAATTATGATTGCCAAACACCTGGCTAACGACGCACAAATAGAAATTGCGGGCACAGCCCGTGACGGCCTTGACGCAATCGAGAAAATTAAAGTGTTAAAGCCGGATGTTGTAACGCTGGACGTGGAAATGCCCAAGCTGGACGGCGTGACTGCGCTGCAGCGCATAATGGCTGAATATCCCACTCCGGTGGTGATGTTGAGCAACCTGACGGCGGAAGGGGCCGATGTTACTATCAGGGCACTCGAGATCGGGGCAGTAGACTTCTTCCTGAAACCATCGCTGATTAACCCGACTGGCTCGTTGGAAACGGATGCGGAACTGATTCAGAAAATCAAGCAGGCGTCTAAGATCGATGTGGCCAAGGTTACCTCCAGGCTTCAGAGAATAGTTGCAGACCTTCAGCGGAGCAAGAAAAAACTACCGGCTAACAACTCTTCCGGGCAGGGCAAGTTGAACAGGGTGGTAATCATCGGCAGTTCAACGGGTGGTCCCCGTGCACTATACGAGGTCGTGCCGAATTTACCCGCCGATTTACAGGCGGCGGTATTAATTGTTCAGCATATGCCGCCCAAATTTACTAAATCTATAGCGGAAAGGCTTGATGAAATAAGCCAAATTCATGTGAAGGAAGCGGAGCTGGGAGACAGGGTTTCGCTTGGACAGGCTCTAATCGCGCCAGGCGGATTTCACATGGTGATGAAGCCCAATGGCCAGATAAGCCTTAACCAGGATAAGCCGCGTTGCGGGCTGCGCCCTGCCGTGGATGTAACCATGGAATCAGCTTCCAAAGTGTATGGATCGCGTTGCCTGGGAGTTATATTGACCGGGATGGGGTCCGACGGCACCGAAGGCGCTGCCATGATCAAGGCGGGAGGTGGGATGATCCTGGCCGAGGACGAATCAACCTGCGTGGTCTACGGCATGCCAAGAAGCGTGGCCGAGGCCGGCCTGGTAGATAAAGTTGTACCGCTAAACAGGATAGTAGAAGAAATAACTGCAGCCTGCCGTAAACCCAGCGAATCTATGGTGAGAATCTAAACTATGACTGATCAGGAATATTTATTTCTAAAAAAGAAAGTGCTGACTATGACCGGCATCGATCTGGAAAGCTATAAAAGCCAGCAGATGCGCCGGCGCCTGTCAGCCTTCATAGAAAATACCAATGAAAAAGACGTCGTCCATTACTGCCGGATTATTGAGCAGGACGAACCCAGCCTGAAAAAACTGTGCGATTTTATCACAATAAATGTGACGGAATTTTGCCGCGATGCCGCTGTATTCCAGGAATTGGAGAAGAATGTACTGCCGGCGTTATTGGAGAAAAAGAACTACATCAATATATGGAGCGCAGGATGCTCCAACGGGGCCGAAGCATACTCTATTGCTATGCTGCTGTGCGAGGCTGATAAAAAAGTAAATTACAGGATACTGGGGACGGACATGGATGAACTCAGCCTGGCACGGGCGGCAGCGGGTGGGCCGTACAGAGATGATCTGATGAAAAATGTCCCCAAACATCTGGTCACCAAATATTTCACGCTGGAGAACGGTGACTACTGGGTTAAGAAAGAGATCAAAGAAAAGGCGGTTTTCAAACGTCATAATCTGCTGGCAGATAAATTCGAGACGGGCTTTGACCTGATTGCCTGCCGCAACGTGACTATTTATTTTACGGAGGAAGCCAAGGAAAAACTCAATCAAAGGTTTTATGAGTCCTTGAGGGAGAATGGCATCCTTTTCGTGGGCGCCACTGAATTTATGATTAACGCTGCGAAATTAGGTTTCGGCAAATCGGGGTCGGGCTTTTATCAGAAGAAAAGCTCAGCGTCTTTGGCAAAAGTTTAAGATAGAGAATACTTATGGAAGGTAAAAAAATGAGAAGAATTTCTGCTAAACACGCTAAACCAACCATGTTCCTAGGCCGGGCATTATATGATTGTTTCGGTAAACTGCTACTGAAGGAGGGGACCAAACTCTCAGCCGCGCAGGTGGAAAATCTGGAGGAACTGGGAGTGGGCGAGCTCTTTATTATGGATAAACGGGTGGATGATGTGGTGGCCTGGCCGCTGATAACGCCTGAACTGGAGGGTTCTATTGCGGCATCTTTAAGGCAGGTATTGCATAAAGCCCAGCATATTATCGGTTCAGGCAAGGCACAGATGATAGACCTTTCATCAATTCGGCAGGGTGTTTTTGAGATGGTGCAGCAGCTGTTCCCGGTGGCTATGGGTGAACCGGTAGTGGTCGGATGCCATTCCATGAAAGACTATGATTTCGTGCATCCCGTAAAGGTGACGAGCCTTTCTTTGCTGATGGGCAAGGCTGCCGGAATGGGGCAGACCGAGCTTATAAATCTGGGCATGGCTACTCTTCTGCAGAATATCGGCTATGCAGCTTTGCCGGACGGCCTGGTTGATAAAGAGGGGCCCCTGGACGAAGTCGAAACGCAGACGGTACAGAAGCACCCCTCCTACGGTGCTGAGATAGTAAAACGCTATGGACAGGCTGCTCAAGAGACGGCCCTGATAATCCAGCAACACCACGAGCGCTGGAACGGCAGCGGCTACCCCCAGGGGTTAAGGGGTCGGAGTATCTGCCACGGAGCCCGCATACTGGGCATCACCGACAGCATCGTTGCCCTGGTATCTAAAAGGCCGCATCGCGGCTGCATATTGCCCAAGGAAGCGCAGGAATTTGTTAACGCCTTTTCAGGCGATCTGGACGATGCAGATTTCCTCAGGCCGCATCAGGCCATGGAATTCATCGTGGCCTATAGCGGCGAGCTTTTCGACGCCGACCTGGTCAAGATTTTTACCCAGCAATTGCCTACTTATCCTTCGGGCCTCATGGTTAAGCTTAATACGGGTGAGGTAGGCATCGTTTCTAGTGCCAATTGTGGTTATTTCTCAAGGCCCAAGGTTCGCATATGCTACGATAGCAATATGAGGGAACTGGATAAGACTTACGATTATAACCTGGCCGATGCCGAGCACCAGAGAAAATTGATTACACAGGTGATGGAATATTAATGCCGTCTAAAATAAACACGGGAAGGTATTAGAATAGATGCAGCGTATATCGGCAATTTATGCCAGGCCGGGAATGGAGTTGGCATCCCCGATTTATGACAATTGGGGCGATGTCGTTTTGCAGAAAGGGACAGTGCTGGATGCCCGGGACATTGCCCAGATTGACGATATAGGCGTGGGCGAACTATTTATCCTCAATAATAAAACTGAGGATATCCAGCCTGCTTCCTTTGTGCCTCCCCAATTGGAAGGAGCGATATCCAAATCTTTGCGAAGGGCATTGATCGAATTCCGGACTATGTTGACGGGCAGGAACCAGCAGCCCATTGACCTGGTGCTGATGAATAACCTGATGGAGGAGCTGATGGAATCACTCCTTTCTGAAAAGAAGGGCGACGCTTCCATAGCGGGATGTTTTTCCCTGCGTGATTATAACTACGTGCACCCGGTGAAGGTTGCGGCCCTTTCCATGCTGATAGGCAAAGCCAGTGGTATGAATAAACGTGAGATTAAACAAATAGGGATGGCCTCCCTTTTTCAGAACGTAGGTTATGTGCTTTTGCCTCAGGGCATTCTGGAGAAGCCGGCGTATTTAAGTAATGCAGAAATGAAGGCGGTGCAGAGGCACCCGGTGTATGGTTCGCAGATCATAGCCCGATACACTGAGATCGGGCCGGAAACCGCCAACATCATATTACAGCATCATGAAAGGTGGAACGGCAGCGGATATCCCTTCGGTTTAAAAGGTACAGAGATATGCCTCCCGGCGCGCATACTCGGGATAACCGATGTAGGCTTTGCTCTCGCTTCGAAGCGGCCACACCGCGAGGAGTTCCTCCCCGCCTTTGCCATCGAGCACAGCATTGTATCTTCGCAGGATGCCATAGAATATATTTTCGCTTACAGCAGCGAGCTATTCGATCCTGAGCTGGTCAGGGTATTCGCTAAAACAGTACCGGTGTACCCGACCGGCGCAATGGTAAAACTTAATGATGGGCGGATGGGTATAGTAAGTAAATCAAACCCGGAATGTCTAAAAAGGCCTATTATCCGAATCATTAGCGTGGCCTCCAGAGAGCCGGTGGAAGAAATACCCGATATATGTACAGGCTGCGAGCTGGAATGTAATGAGAAGCCGGGCCACAAAGATGTTAAACGTGACATCGACCTGACCAAAGATAGTAAAAAGAATATATTGATAAGCGAATTAAATGAATATTAGTTGCCTTGTAGGAACTTAACATAGAAGGTGTGCGATGGACGATACGAGTAAAATGCTGACGCAGGAAGAAATCGATTCAATGGTGGGCAAGAGCGTTGCCAGTAAATCTGCGTCGGTACATAGGGTAGCAGCCAGCACCACAGCGGAAGTTAAACCCAAACCTGCTGCGCCGCCGGTGCAAAACGTGCAGAAAGTGAGTGCGGCGCCCAGCCCCATGTCAGCCGATGAGCCGGCTTCGGGCGGCGGCCACAGTCACGATGAATGCATAGCGGCCGGCGATATTAACGCATTGCAGGAAAGGATGGCTGAGATCGTAAATCGCATTGCCAGGCTTGAAGTGATGATCACCAAGCTTGATAATAACAGCAATAGTCCTTCAACCCAGGTCAACCCCGCCGCCTTCAAAGCTGCCGTACAGCAAATTCAGAATGTGAGCAGCCAGGTGGAAGTAATTTCAGAGGGTTTAAGGGGAACGGCCGGCTATAATATAAGTAAGATCTTCAAGTGCGGCTCATGTGGTTCCGTGGGGGTTGTCGCTATGAAGGTCAAGTGTACTAAATGCGGCCAGGAAAACTGGTGGGGCTGGTGGCCGAAGAAGAAATAGTATACATTATAAGATATACATAAAGAGGCAACCGGGATTAATTTTTAAGGATCATAATGTATAAAGAGAGCATTCTGCTGGTTGATGACGATCGAACAGCAGCAGTAGCTGTAAAAAATGCGCTAACCAACAGCGGTTTCACGGTAATTAAATCCGATTCCTGTTCGGAAGCCCTTTCCATCATCCAACGCAAAAATATTGACGTATTGATCTTCAGCCTCGCCATTCAGGAGGACAATGCGCTCGAAATATTACATAGAGCGCGTTTTCTCAGCCCTGAAATCGGCGTAATAGTGATGACCCAGAACGATTCTCCCGATATCCTGATAAGGGCTTTCCAAGCGGGCGCTCAGGCAATACTGGAAAAACCGGTGGATGAAAAGAACCTGAAGAAAGTGGTTGAAGAAGTGTTGCAGCACAGCCGTCTGGCCAAAGAAAATATGCGTTTAAAAACGCTATTGCCTTTATTTGAGTTGAATAAGTCACTGGTGTCGGAATTGGATGCAGATAAGATATTCCCAAGGATTGTTAATCTGGTGTGTATCGAGACAAGGGCTGACCGCGTATCGCTTATGCTGCTGGATGAGTTCACGCAGCAGTTGACTATCAAGGCGGCCATCGGGCTGCCCGGTGAATTAATTGGCAAGGGCGAAGATATCTCAGATGACAGCATAGCCTGGTCCGTAGTTGAGACCGGCCGCGCCATTCTTCTCAACGGTGAAGCCAAGCAACTAAAATTCAGCGGCAATCCGGAGATAGTTTCTTCTCTCTGTGTGCCGTTATTGTTAAAGAAGAAGGTAATCGGGGTCATCAACTGCAGTAAGATCACCTCGCGCAACCCCTTTACAGAGGGTGACCTGGAGCTTTTGTATATACTGGCGGGGCAGGCGGCTATCGCCATTGAAAATGCAACTTTGTTTGAGAGCGTGAGAATGCAGCAAAGGAATCTCGAGCGCTTTTTAAAGAAATCGCTTACCGCCCAGGAGGACGAACGGCGAAGGATTTCATCTGAGCTCCACGACGGTCTGGCTCAATGGCTGGTCAGCGCTTCCTACGGAATGCAGTTATGCGAAGCTTTTCTGACATCTGCGCGGCACGATGATACGGTGACCGAGATAAAGCGGACCAACAATATATTGAATCAAAGCATAAAGGAGCTCAGGCGGATTATACTCGACCTTCACCCTATAGCACTGGCTGAGCTGGGCTTAATCGAGGCGCTACGCCGGCAGGTTGAGAGTTTTAACCGTGAAAACGGTACAACCTGTGAATTTAAGATCATAGGCAGCATGAACACCCTGTCTCTTGTACAGGAAGTGAGCATATACCGTATAATACTAGAAGCCCTGAATAACGTCAGGAAGCACGCGCAGGCATCGCACGTTGACCTTATTTTGAAATTTGATTTAGAATATGCCATAGTTGAAATAACTGATGACGGACAGGGGTTCGACCTGTCGGATGCTTTAAGCGACAAAGTAGCCAAAAGCAGCATCGGGTTAATCACTATGAAAGAGAGAGCAGAAATGCTGGGGGGTGCACTGAACATCATCACAGCCCCCGGCAACGGTACGAAGATATTCGGCCGCCTGCCGCTCTTAACGTACAGTGATTCGACTCACATCAGTTCAATAGTGGCAGGAAATGAACAGTGATAGAAAATTGATAAGGGTTATGCTGGTGGATGATCAGCAGCTGGTGCGCGAAGGGTTGCGCCGCATGCTGGAGTTGGATGAGCGGATTGATGTTGTAGGAGAAGCAAAATCAGGGGAAGAGGCTATCCTTAAAGCCGCGGAGATGGATCCGGACATTATATTAATGGATGTCAGAATGCCCGGCATAGGGGGGATCGAAGCTACCAGACAGCTTAAAGCCAAGGAATGCAAGGCCAACATAATAATCCTCACCGTATATGAAGATAAATACCTGGCCCAGGCCGCCGAGGCCGGCGCCGTGGGATATCTTTTAAAGGATATCGGCAGAGAGGAGCTTTCCAGGTCCATCAAGCTGGCATTTGAGGGCCAGTCGCCGTTTGCGCCTTCCATTACGCGTACCCTGTTCACGCAGTTCGGCAATGTCGCGCAGCTCAGCAGGAATACACTACTTACACCCCGCCAACTGGATATCCTGCGTCTGATCGCAGCCGGTATTACCAATAGAGAAATAGCCGGCAAATTATGTGTCAGCGAAGCGACCGTAAAGAGGGAAACTAATACCATTTTCAGTAAGCTGGATGCGGTCGACCGCACTCAGGCTGTAGCTGAAGCTTACCGCAGAAATATGCTGTAACGGTGATCGGTTTCACCGCTTGATCCTTAAGGCCCGTCAACGGGCCTTTTTTATTTCCTCAAATTCAATCCGCCTACTCGTACTCGCGGCCGTATCGGGGCCAAAAGTATGAGCTAGTACGGTCACCATAATGAAACCATTTGGGACTTACCGCTCAAGTCCGGCCATGCCAAAATAGAGCAAAACAAAGATAGTATCTCGAGATATACGATAACTGAGGAGGGTCATGATTACACGGTCAACAAGCGCATTTACAGATTCAACAGGCAACCTGGTTGAAGACGCTATACGTGTACTGGTGGTAGACAGCAGCGAGGCTATGCGTGAGGGAATCCGCCATATGCTGGCGGGTGACGAAAGCATAAAGGTTATCGGTGAGGCCCGTGACGGCAAGGAAGCATTGGACCTGGTCGTAAAGGTATCCCCCGACATCGTAATCCTTGACGGAAGGTTGAGGGGCACGGACAGCACTAAAGTCATTTCATATATTAAGGAATGCTCACCTCATGTAGGCGTCATCGTGTTGAATGATGAGCAAAACTTCCTGGTGCCGGCCATTGAAAGCGGTGCGTCGGGTTTTCTTACCGGGGACGTAAGGCGCAGCGATTTAATTGGAGCAATTCGCATTGTCCATCTATGGCGCATGGTTTTATTTCAGCAGGGGAGCAATTTTACCCTTGTTAAATTATGAAGATGTGGATTATTTATCTTGAATATGAGTAAGGAGGTGTCAGCAAGTTCATAGTGAACACAATATAAACAAAATCAACAGGAGGTGACAGCCTATCAGGGCCGACATCAAAATTAACCCAAAAGCAATCAAAATTAAAAAAATAGTCGAAACCTTTAGTAAGGAGGAAAAAATGATTAAGTTAATGAGAGCAATGTTCCATCTCCACAGGGGAGAAAAAGGTATGACCGGTCTGGAGACCGCCATCATACTGATCGCATTCGTGACTGTGGCAGCCGTATTCGGCTATGCAGTACTGAGTGCCGGTCTATTTTCGGCAGAACAGGCTAAGTCAACCATCTATGCCGGCCTGAATGAGGCCAAGAGCAACCTGGAGCTCTCGGGCTCGGTATTGGGTCTTTCCAGCGACAATTCGACACTGGGGACCGTTAAATTCACGGTGAAGCTTGCCATCGCAGGCGCCCCGATAGATATGACCCCGTGTGACGGCAGTGCTAGTCCTACCAACAAAACCGTCATCAGCCTGACTACCAAGACTGATTACCTCAACAATATCGAGTGGACCAAGACTGCCATCGGCCAGGATAATGGCAATAACATTCTCGATCCCGGCGAGCAGTTTGAAATCACCGTTGATCTGAACAGTCTCGGCAACGCTGGATCTCTTAGCGAGAACCTGACTGCCAACCAGACATTCAGCCTACAGGTGAAACCATCGATCGGCGCATCAATTACCATCGCGAGGCAACTGCCGCCGGCCATCGACCCGGTGATGGACCTGCACTAAGCCTAATGAATTAGTAAGTTGATTTACAGGTGGTAATGTAAAAAGTGGGCATCCGCCCGGGCGGATGCCCACCACAAAAAAGGGGTAAATGGTATGAACGAAGAACAAAGAATAAAACTTCTGGAAGAAGAATTAAAAATATTAAAAAATGAGGTCAAGACGATCCTGCTTGATATCCGTGAGCAGTACCTCAATATACAGAACCCCTTTAATTTCAGCATGGTACCGAATACCGGCACACCACCTGCCGGACCCGATAAAGATAAGGAAGAGGTACCACCAGATATATTTGATTTAGGTAAAGACAGCAATCAGCCGTCCGCAAACGCCGGCCTTGATGATCCCGACTTGTCCTTCGGCAAACCGTTTGCTGACCTCGATGCAAATAAGCCAGGCCCGGGAGGCCCGGCCGATGAAATGCCCGAATTGGGTCCTTCAGCCGGACCAGGTCCTTCCGCAGACTCTCAACCTGGACCTTCGGCAGGATCGCCGCAGGAAGATGAAAAAGAGTCGGAAGAAGAGCCGGCGCCCAAGCCAAAGGGCCGCGGCAAAAAGAAAAATATTATACCGGTTGAACTTGAGGCCGAGCCGGAGATAGATGAAGCTGTAGACGAAGAGAAGGAAGAGCAGTTAACTGCTAAAACGGCCTCCCCCAGAAACGGCAAGAAAAAGGGCGGTACTGCTACTTTACCTGGCAGCAGGGCTGACCTGGTAGTGATTGCAGGCATGACGCAATGGATTGACCAGGCGTGCCAAAAACTTGGTAAAGACAGGACGGAAGCGCTCGTGGAGATGTCGAGTGCCATGGACCGAATACCTACCAATATAAAGGATGTCCTGATCAGGATGGTGCATATATCCAGATATGAATCCACTTCCAAGCAGTCTCCGACGGCGACCGATTACCTGGCCACACTGGCACAGTTGGAAAGTTTGATGGGAGGTTCCGAGGAACACGACAGCGCCCTGCTTTCCATGTTATCGGTCATGAAGGAGTCAAGACGTGGATAAAGTGATGGTTACCCTCCTGCTGATAATAGGAGGAGTTGTTTGCACTATGGTGGTTATCAACGCTATTTACCCGGCTATAACACAGAGTACGGGCGCTATAGCCGATGCCACCGGAAAGATCGATGACAGGATCAGGTCAAAGATCGAGATAATCGAGATATCGAATAGCGATAGCAATGTCTATGTGTGGATAAAGAATGTCGGGGCCTCAAGGATACTCGGAATACAAAATAGCGATGTATTTTTCGGACCCGAAGGGAACTTTGCCAGGATTCCTTTTGGCAGTTCCGGATCAAACGTTCCGTACTGGAGCTATACAATCGAAAATGGGACTGAATGGGCGCCGACAGGCACAGTTGAAATAACAATTTTCTTAGCCTCCGCACCTTCCGGTTCATACTATTTTAAATTTGTGCTGCCCAACGGGATATCTGACCAGGATATTTACAGCGCAAGCCTAGGAGAGCCATGGAGAATTTCGCAATCACACTTGTTTGCATTGCCTTATTGATAGCGGCTGCAGTTTCCCTGTCCATGACTGCTCTCAACGCGGTGAATACAATGTCGGACGCAATGAGGCAGGAGGAGATGCTATCGAGGGATATGATTAATACCAGCATCGCCTGTGAAAACGCTACGACATCTCCTGGAGGCAACAGCGTAGCCCTCTATGTAGCTAATACCGGCAACACAAAGCTCGCTAATTATGCAGCCTGGGATATCATCGTGCGATATCAGGATGGGGGCACTTACTGGATACCGTATTCAGCGGCTACGCCGGGATGGACAAGCGGTGCCTTTTTTTTTCCAGGGCAAGCCGGAAATATACGAGCCCAACATTTTAGACCCGGGTGAGACGATGCAGATAGTAATCAATCTGTGGCCTGCGGCCACTGAGAATATGACCAACCTGGCCACGGTGGTAACGCCCAACGGCGCCCGGAGCCAGGTAGCATTCGGCTGGTAGCCGTTATAGAGAGGCATAGTTTTAAGGGGATAATATGACGAAAATATTGGCATCGGATGAAGATGCACGGTCGCAAGACGAAATAATTTGTACGGGTCACTCCGAGATCGATAAGCGGCTCGGCGGTGGGATACCCGTAGGTTCGTTGACGTTAATTGAAGGGCAGTCCGATGCAGGCAAGTCGGTACTAGCGCAGCAGATGATGTGGGGTGCGTTGAACGCTCGCCACAGGGTCCTGCTTTTTACAACGGAAAATACCGTTAAAAGCATGCACAGTCAGATGGATAGCCTGGGGCTGAGCATCATCGACCCCCTGCTGCTGGGCTGGATAAAGATATTTACGGTCGAGCCATCCAAAATGAAGGCTATGGATACGTTTGCCACAATAGTATCGGGAATTATGGCCTATCCCACCTACAAGCTGATTGTCGTGGACTCTCTCACTCCGATCATTGCCCATACATCGGTAGAACAGATCATCGAATATTTTGAAAAATGTAAAAAAATGTGTGATGGCGGCAGGACGATTATCAATATAACTCATACCTATGCCTTTGACGAGCAGGTATTGATCCGGATCAGATCGGCTTGTGATGCACACTTAAGACTCCGAATAGAGGAGGTAGGCGATAAACTGGTCAAGGTTCTGGAGGTGGCCAAAGTACGTGGTGCCGACAAGAATACCGGCAATATCATGAGCTTTGACGTGGACCCCGGCACAGGAATGCGTGTTATGCCGCTGGGTAGAGCCAGGGCCTGATAGATTGTAAAGAGGTTTTACTATATGCCTGAAATACTACTCCCCTTCCCTGTTCCGGATGCGGCAACCAGGAAAAAATCCGATGGTTGCAACATCCTCAGCCTGCTGTCTAAACAGACGCAGGCACTTGTTATTAAGAATCCGCACTTGCTGGAATATCTGCAGATGATTCCAATAGATAATTACGGTCTGCCCAAGTTTTATGAGACTCTGGACCGTAGCGTGGCCTCTAATCCCAACCCCAACCTTATTTATCCGGTGAAGGACAACATATTTACTCATATTTTGTATGACCACGGCGATGGCAGAAATACTTATATATCTATAGAGCCGATACTTCTGGACAATATCGATAAGCTCATGCTGGAAGTTGAGAAACGTCTGCTTGAAATGTCGGACAGGCTGGGGAATTTCTCCGTCATAACTGGGGATGAAAAACGTGAAGCCTTCCTCAAATGCATTGATGACATCTGCGTGATAAAGGGACAGGATATGGCTATGCAGAGGAATAACCGTAATGGGTCACGCAGGAACAACGGCAACTGGAATGGAGCCTCCAGAGCCGCTACCGGGCTGATGGATAAAATGTCCTTTAACAGCAGGGTCAAACCCCTGGAAGTAACCGCTCGTGAGATGGATGAGATCAAATACCTTATTTGCAGGGACAAGGTCGGCCTGGGAGTGCTGGAACCCATCGTCTACGATAAGTACGTTGAAGACGTGAGCTGCAGTGGGCTGGGGGTCATCTTCCTGGAACATAAGATATTTAAGAGCCTTAAAACGGTAGTGAATTTTGCTACCACAGAAGACCTTGACCAATTCGTGATGCGGTTGGCCGAGCGAATTAAGAAACCTGTAAGCGTGCACAGCCCGATCGTGGACGCCACCTTGCCTGACGGCTCACGCATAAATATTGTCTATGGCAGTGATGTATCCAAGCGCGGCTCCAATTTCTCCATCAGGAAATTCAGCGATACGCCGCTCTCGGTGCTGGAACTCATAGACATGGGGACCCTGGATTATAAGATGGCCTCATACCTTTCCATAACCATCGGTGAAGGCATGAACTGCTTTGTATGCGGTGAAACAGCCTCAGGTAAAACTACATCTCTAAATGCTGTAACCACCTTCATTCATCCCAACGCCAAGATCATCTCGATCGAGGACACGCCGGAGTTGCAGGTGCCGCACCAGAACTGGATCCGGGAGGTGGTATCCAGCACCAAGGAGGACAGCCAGGCCGGTGTGACGATGTTCGACCTGCTTAAAGCAGCCCTGCGCCAGAGGCCCAACGAAATAATAATCGGAGAAATCCGTGGAGCTGAAGGGGCTATAGCTTTTCAGGCTATGCAGACAGGCCACTCCGTGATGGCAACGTTCCATGCTGCGTCGGTAGAAAGGCTGATACAACGTATGACCGGCAGTCCCATTAATGTGCCCAAATCTTATATGGACAATTTGAACATAGTCATCATTCAGCAGGCCGTGAAGCTGCCCAGCGGTAAAACCGGCAGACGTATGACCAGTATCAATGAAATAGTCGGCTATGACCCGGTAGCGCAGTCCTTTACCTTTGTAGAAGCATTTCGCTGGGACCCGGTAACAGACACATTTGTATTCAGCGGCGATGGGAACAGCTACATTCTCGAGCAGAAAATCGCCCCCATGCTGGGCATACCGCCGCACAAAAAGCGCCGAATTTATGCAGAGGTCGAAAGGCGCGCCAAGATACTTGAGAGGCTAAGTACACAGGGAGTAAAGAATTTTTATGATCTCCTTAAAGTCCTTGCTAAAGCTCAACGGGAAGGGCTCTTCTAAAACCGGCGACAACGGTAACGGTAACGGCAGCGGCTTCGGTTACGGTTTTGACGACTCTTCTAACGGGAAGATCAAGCTGAATACCGACCTTCTGAAGTGCGATCTTTTCTGCCATATTACCTACCTGTCCGCGCTGGCGACCTCAGACCTCTCGCGGTCGCAGATATTCGAATATGCCTCTCAGCTTAACTTTACGTCGTCGGTTTACCTGCGTAAGGTGCACTTCCTGGCAAAAAAGTTAAATTATGATTATTCAGAAGCCTGCCGCATGGTAGGCGAAACGATCAAAGAGCCTGAGCCAAAAGCGCTTCTGCTGCGTATGGCGGGCGCCATGGCGTCGGGCGAGAATGAAGCGGAGTTCTTAAAACGCGAAGCGGAAGTAATGGGTTCAACCTACGGCGAAGAGTATGAGGCGCATGTTGAAAGCCTTAAAAAATGGACCGACGCTTTTACAGCCCTAATCATTTCAGCTTCACTGGTTGTAGTCATAACCGTGGTCTCGATATTGATTTTTCCTATGGCGCCCAGCTTTGTGGCTACCCTTACGTTTTTAATGCTGATATCAACGCTATTAGGATGCTGGGTCATGTACAGGGCTGCTCCCAAGGAGATTAAAACCCATAATCTTCCACATACATCCAAAGCCCAGGAATTGGCCAAAAAGGTCCTCAAATACGTGTCTGTTCCACTGTTGGTTCTGTCCATCCCAATACTATTTTTAATGAATGCCGGACTGGGGTGGTCCCTTATCGTAATTGCGATTATCATCGCCCCGCCGGGGATACTGATCTGGTGGGACGACCGCAGGATAGATAAATATGACATGGATATAGCCGGATTTCTCAGATCGCTGGGAGGCATTACCAAGGTAATCGGCACTACGGTCACTGAGGGCATCTCGAGACTCGATTTTGGCTCGCTCAGCTCACTGAAAAAGCCGGTAAGCCGGATGAACAATGCGCTTAAATTCGGAATTCGCCCTGAGCTTTGCTGGCAGAAGTTAGTCTGCGAATCGGGAAGCGAACAGGTCAACAGGAGCGTGAGAATTTTCTGGGATGGGATCGCGGTTGGCGGAGACGCCGGCGCTGTGGGCAACCAGGCATCCATGTTTGCCATGAAAATTGCTTTGCTAAGAGGTAAAAGGAAAATGGTATCTTCGGGGTTTTTCTATCTGGTTGCCACTATGCATGTTACGATGGCTATATTGCTGGTCGGCATATATCAGATCATGTTGAATTTCTCCACGGCGATGCAAAAAATGCAGACTACCGGCATGCAAGGTATGGATGCCATGACTTCGCTGCCTACCTTTTCCTTTTTCTCCAACGGCGCTGCTTCATTGGGGATGCTCTATATGATGTCGACAGCCATGTTGCTCATGCTCACGGCGGTCAATCCTGCCGCCATCAAAGTGGTCGAAGGGGGACACAACTACAAATACTTCTACCTGGCGTCGGTCATGATGCTTATAACCGGCCTGGCGATGGTCTGCATCCCTGGCATGGTCAAAGGTATGTTCGGCAACTTGACGATCGTTCAATAATGAGGAACAAGCAGGAGTAAACTGTGGATTTTTTCGAAGTTAGTGTGTATCTGCTGATCATCGTAGTTGCAGCGATGTGCGTTTTCGGCATTATGTGGCTATTGATGAGAAGTATGGCGCCGCGCCGGGCTTTAACTAAAAAGGAAATAGAAATATTGAAGGCGGCCGGGGTCAAAAAGATCCCCAAGGCCGTGCCGGTTAAGGCCGCAAAGAAGGAAAAGGGTAAAGGCAAAGATAAAGATAATCATAAAGACGATAAGTTGCTTAAGCTGAAAGAATTGTCGGACGACAAGCTGCTACCTGAAAATATTCAATCTGCGGAAGAAGGTTCGAAAAAGGCTGGTAAATCTTCCCGGGAAAAAGATGCGTCCCCGGCTTCCCATGAGCCGGCAGATACGCCGCAGGAAGAGATTGCTGAAATAGCACTGCCGGATCTTCCCACCATGGACACGCTGGTAGAGGGTGAGGAAGAGACTCCTGAGCAGCAGAACATAGAGGAGTTAATGAGTGTTTTTGAGTTGGAGGAAGTGGAGGATTCGGCCACCTCAGACCTGGCAGCCAATCTCTTTGATGTAGATGTTGAGAACATAGAGCATCTGGGCAACGAGGTATCGGAATTTTTAGGCGGCATGCATTCGAAATGAGAAGGAGGGAGCCATGAACTATAAAAATGTTAAATCTAAAATGGAAACATTGATGAGCTGTTTCCTTTATTTAAACAATTTCCTTTTGCGGGCGTTCCGAAAAAACGAACTAGCACGCAACTGGTGCACTGTCAGGCTCCTTTTGATCATAACCGCCATGGGAATTGGCTTTCTGGGCTTCCCCTGGTTCGCCGTGCCGCAAGCTGTTGCAGATAATACAACGGGCTCACCCAGTATCGAGGTCATGCCCACCGAAGGTACTATAGGAACCCAGATTTACCTAAAAATCATAAATTACCAGCCCAATAAGCAAGTTATAATAACCTTCGGCTCGGGCACGATCATCGGCACAGGGACCGAAGTTGGCACCCAAACCGTGGTCGCCGCCACAACAACTACAGACGGTTCCGGATATGCTGTAATAGATTGGGATCTGGACATATTCCCTGCCGGAAGATATATCATCATGGCTGATGATGGAGTCAATAAACTGACCACCGGTTTCAAAGTCGATCCTTCTATAGATCTAGGGAATGTTGTAAGCGGCTTCGTAAATGACGTTTTGGTGATCAAGGGCAAAGGCTTTGATGCACAAAAGTTAGTTTATATCGGCCTGGACGATCAGAAGATTGTGACCACACAGACTGATGATAAGGGCCAGTTTTTTGATGCTAAACTCCAGATCCCCCCGACAGTGCGCGGCAATCACAATATCAAGGTTCAGGATACCGAAAACAACGTCGCTACAGCAGTGTTTAATGTAAGACAGCAGATGAACGTTATGCCGTCAAATGTCGCCGTGGGAGATAACGTCACAATAATAGGAACGGGCTTCCAGGGCGTAACTGACGTTCAGGTATTTCTCGATGATAAAGATGCCGGCATAACGCAGACTGACTCCAATGGCGGCTTTATGACTACTATTAAGATACCGCCTTGCGGAGACGGCCCGCATAAAATAAAGCTCGATGACCAGATTAATAAAGCATATACGGATATAGCTGTATCTTCATCGTTGAGCGTGATCCCCAATAACGGGTTTATCGGCATGCAGGTAGGGCTTCAAGGCGCCGGCTTCAGGCCCGGTTTCCCGGTCAGTGCCAGCTACGATAATATCAAGTTGGATGGAACTACAGTGCAGGAGACGGGGAGCTTTACGGAAAGCTTTAAAGTTCCTGTGAGCCGATTTGGGACACATACGGTTTCGGCAACGGACGGAATTAACACACAGAACGTCATTTTCATAGTGGAATCGACACCGCCCCTGGCGCCGGAGACTACCTTGCCGGCGGAGGGCAGCAGGGTGACCAAAGACGCTCATTTCGAATGGCAGGTCGTCACTGACCCCAGCGGAGTTTCGTATACCATTGAGATTGCCGGAGATCCTAAGTTTACTAACATAATAATGTCACAGGCCAATTTGTTGACCAATTACATAGATGTTACGGATGACAGCAAAATGTTGCCCGGGCAGGATGCTCCCTATTACTGGCGTGTAAAGGCAGTTGACCGCGCTTCTAATGAAAGTGCCTGGTCGCCGGTAAGCTCGTTCTACAAAGGACACACACTCGTTACAATTCTGACCAATATGCCCGACTGGGTAAAGTATGTTTTGATTAGTTTAGGACTGGTGCTGTTCGGGTTTATGTTCTTCTGGATCGGCCATACTATCAAGAGGTTAAGGAATCTGGATGACGAAGACGTCGACGATGAAGGCGCTTATGCCGGCAGCCAGGTTAATTACAATTCTGGAGGAAACGATTGGAAGCAGCGATAACCTGCATCCAGGGTTTATAAAACGCTGAATCGCTATTCAGCGTACTAACGGTGAGGAGAAAAAAATGGCTATGGATATACTTAAGAAAGAGGTGAAAGTTCAGTTCAGACAACTGGAAGCGCTGATCCTGTTTATGGCGGGAGCTACGCTGGCATCCCTGCAGATAATACATTACGTGTTTCTAAATTCAGGTGTAGCTGTAACTGTTTTCCAGATGTTGCTGGATTGGCTGTTCGGCATGTCCATCATATCTTTGCTGGTGCATTTTAGCTTCCGCGAAATATATAAAATACATAATGAGCTTGTAATCCAGCGTGAGCAGGCCAGCAAAGCGGAAAAAAGGATCCAACATATAATCGATACAACACAGGATATCATTTTCACACTGGACAGGGATGGGAATTTCACTTTCGCCAATAAGGCCATTGAAAGTCTTAGCGGTTATAGCCTGGACAAGATACTCACCAATAACATACGGGATATACTATCGCCCGAATACAGGCCCTTTATTTTCGAGCAGCTAAAGCAATATAAAGATATAGCAGGGCGCCATTTATACATGGACGTGATGAAGAACGACGGTAAGAAAACACCTGTAGAGGTTAGCTTCATGCCTATTAAAAACAGGGGCAACGAACTGACTGGCTTTCAGGGCATTGCCAGGGATATAGAGGAGCGCAGGGAGATAGAAAAAGCACAAAAAGATAAAGAACACTGCCTTAAGGCTATAGCCAGGGTTGGGCAAGTGCTTTTAGAGAACAGGAAAGAGATCCCCTATAAAAAGATACTCGAGATTTTATGCAATACGTCCGATATCCATAGTGCATTTATCCTGCTTAACGACTTGCCCAATTCGGGCAAGGTATCCGATATCCTTTCTAACAAGGCTAAATCACCCCTCTCTGTAACAACTTCGAATGGGTTGCAGAACCCCAAGCTGTATGTCAACTATATAAGCGGAGGAAGCAGCGGGAACGTGAAGGCGCAATCCATGTCCGACCTGATGGGAAGTGACGGACTTGGCCAGGGCTTTATGGAGCTATCTAAAAAGGAGGGTGCCATAATCAGCTCATCCAATGGTGACTTATCCAGCCTCATACTGCCTGTAATGGTTAATTCCGAATTTGCAGGTGTAGTTGGTTTTGATAAAAAGGCGGATTCAAAGGGGTGGAGGCCGGTAGAGATCAATTTGTTGGCAACTTCGATAAATATGATTGCGCAGGCGCTGGAGCGTCAGAAGGTGAACGCACAGATCAAACTCCATTTTATTCAGCTTACCAAGATGATATCCAGGGCGATGTTTGCCGTAGATCCTTATACCGTAAGCCACCAGGAGAGGCTTGCAACCCTGGCCGTCACTATCGGCGAGAAAGCCGGGCTGAATAGTGAGGAGCTCGAATGGCTGCGAGTGGGCGCGCTTCTACACGACATTGGCAAGGCCGCTGTACCCAATACTATTCTTTCCAAGCCCGGCAAATTAACCGATGAAGAATGGGTACTTATCCGCTCCCATGTAAAACGCGGACATGAGATGCTGCAGGATATGGACCTGCCGGAAAATGTGATGGATATGGTATTAAACCACCATGAACGGCTGGATGGCAGCGGGTATCCCAATGGTATCAAAGGAGATAAGCTAAGCACTGAATCTCGTATACTTGGTATCTGCGATGTGGTGGAAGCCATGAGCTCACACAGGCCTTACAGGCCCGCCCGGAAAAAAGACGAAATAATTACCGAGCTGAAGAGCGGCAGGGACAGGATTTACGACCCGCGGGTTGTAGATATACTCATCGATGTGGTTGAAAGAAACGAATTTGATTTCGATTTCGCAACCGTAAAAAACTAGCCCTGAAGGATTGTACACGTCACAATTAAGGCGGCCTGGAACTTTAGTTGAAAAATACCACAAAGTTCCAGGTGATGATGCCTAAATAGAATATTGAGAGGCAGGATGCCACCGTGAAAGCAACTCTGGGGTAGCGCTTGTAAACGAACCACAAAAGCGGAAGCAGCGCCGCAAGGCCCACCAGCTTAACTGCCAAAAAACTACCGCTGTTTATAAGCGGCTGCACCAGGCGGTTAGCTTCAGTGGCAAGGCCGCTCTTCACAAAAACCTGTGTCATAATCGCGTCCCACAGCTGTAATTGCCCCATCAGCAATAATACAAAAAACATATGGCCTTGCCATGCGCGATCTACAGCAGTGGCTCTAATTTGTTTCCCATGCGCCATCATAAATGAATTATGATCCGTATGGGTCAAAAAATCAATCCGAATGGGTCACTAAATGAGCCTTTTGGGTCAGTCGGGTTCCGGGATCAGAGAGATTTAGCGGTTAAGGAGTATTTCCCAGAAGGGCACCACCTTGGTTTTAAGAATGCTTTGAGTTATTTCGGTTGGCTGCTGGATGCTTGATGTAACAATGTGATCGGCGGCTCTGGTAACATTTTCCGTTGAATAATCCGACCATGATAAGGTTGTTGTGAAGTAGCAGTTCGGAGCAGTGGCGGGACCGCTTATGATTATAGCTATCTCCCGGCTTCCATGGGTGTTAAATTCAAAGATTTGATTTTCCTCGCCATTAAGCCACAGGTCCGAAATGCCGGCCAGGGTACGGGCATAAGTAAGTTTTGTATTTGACGAATTAATCCAATTTTTCCAGCTTTCGATGCCCCCTAAGGCTGTGGCTGAGGAAGTCACGTTTTCGCCAGCAGAAATAAGCGGTGGGGCGAGTATTTGCCCTCGCTCGCCAAAATCGTACACGTAGACCCTGACAAACTCGTAGTAGCTCTGTTTAAGAAATAATACTTTAACTCTGGATTCGTCATGCTTGGGCAGGCTATACCCGTAATACCAAAAATGTTTTAAACCGTTGTATTCAAGCTCGGGGTTGCTCCAAACGATATCTGGTGTAAGAGCCTGTTCACCGGACACAGCCCGGACAATCGGAACAACTTGGCTGAAGGTTTCGGAATGGTTTTCCGAGACTGTTGTATTTTCCCAATAGGTCTCTTTGACAGGGTAACTGACTTCGACGCATCCTGCTGCAATGCTGACAACCAGCATCAGCATTATGATAATGGCGACATACAATCTGCGCCCGACAGCTTGTCTCCTCACTTATCAGCTCCTGACAGACGGAGATTCACACCTGTTTGATTCATAGCTATCAGAATCAGTTTGTGGAAAAGAAAGTTTCCCATATTGGAATATGCCGTATCTCATAATAAGTCCGCTGCTTCATAACCTGGTAAGGTACCAGTTTCTCGACGGTCCTCTCTTTGTCAACGGAACCGTAGTCCGGTTTCATGATAGTCCAGAGAATGGTAAGCCTGATATTAGTATTCCACCTATTTTGCGGCCCGCAGATTATAACGGCGATTTTTTGGGCCTTGCCTGCATCCAGTTCGATGATCTGGGGATTATCTTGATTGGACCAGAGATTGCTCCTGGCGCCCAGGAATTTCGACTGGCTTAGCCATGTGTTGGCATTTCCCAGCCAATCGTTGGACGCATTACCGGTTATGAGATAGTTGCCCGTGGTTGCCGTTGTGGTTTCTTCACCTACAACCGGTGGTTCTGGATAAGAGAGATGTCCCGTCTTAGTTGCATCGAAAACTGTGATTGATTCCACCTCATATTGCGGGGGTCTCCAAATTTCGATCTTGAGGCTAATATTATCGTAAATGTCCGCATCCGGTATATCGTAGCCATAGTAATACAGGTTGCCTACATTATTGAAAGTAATGTCGAAGGAAGTCCAACTGTTAAAGGAAGGAAGTTCATATTCACCTGAAGAAACGCTTACGTAAGTTTCATTTTCGGTATATGATTCTGTTACATATTCGGTCCTGTTCTCGGTAGCGACGTAATCTTGAGTCATGGTGTACTCTTTGCTGACGCATGAGGATAGGACGGCAGAGAAGGATACTAGAGCGATCAGCAAGAGACATTTAATAGGTTTCATGTCTATAAATAGAGCAGCGTTCTCTTAATAGCATAGATTTGGCACTGTGTAATGTCAAAAGGGGATGCTTATCGGCCATTTGTCAGTGCCTTATCATCCGCCGGTATTACTACCTTCGGTAAAAAGAGTCACACCCGGGGGGATATCAATACCGGACTTATGGTGGTTCACGGCCGGGTGGTCAGGGGGCATAATATTGCTATAAATAATCAGGAGGACGCCATGGATACCAGAAAAACATTCAGAGAGATATTGAAAACGGACGGCAAACTGAGGTTGTTACTGGGCGGCGTGGTGGTAGATGGCACGCTTCTTCTGGCCTTGGTTATTGCGCTGGGCATCGTATTAGCAGTTTAGACAGTAAAATCGTACCGGAATTTTAATAAAGGCGGGTTTCCCCCGCCTTTTCACTATGTGTGCGACGCGGCCTGTTAGTACTAATGTCACAGACAAACCAGTACCCATACGCTATTGTATTTGTGAGCTTCACACTCTAGAATAGTTTCGTAGTAGATTAAGAAGGGAGAAAAATGACTGCCATGAAATCGGTTCTGGGAACGGTAAAACACAACTGGAAAACACAGGCTCTCTTCTGGTCTATGTTGATTTATGTGGGATTGATCATTTCCATGATGGTGTTACTAAGCCGGATGGTCTGAATATAGCGGTTCTCCTCCCGAAGCAAAGGGCGCCGTGCACTGAGGCGCTCTTTGCTTTTTTATTGCACAAAATTAGAATAATAGCGGGGTGATATAAATGAGAGAAGGGGCAGGCGATCAGTTTCAACAGCAGACCAAGTACTTTCCCTTCAAAATGGACGCACTTCACCCCCTTCCCTCAAGTGCGCACGAAGATTATAATAAGAACATTTGTTCTATTGTCAAATGGGGATTGACAGGGGGTTATCGCCAGGCCGGGTTGCGGTCGTTGTTGGACTGGCTGTAGGTCAAACGGTGCATGCCGGTGCCGTCGGCATTCATGATGAAGATATTGTCCTTCCCGTAGGTATCAGACACATAGGCGATCTGCTTGCCGTCGGGCGACCAGACCGGGGTATCGTTGTTATCGAGATTGCTGGTAAGCTTTTTGGCGGTGAGCAGCGGGAAGGGGGAGCCGCCATCCATAACCCATATATCGCCTTTGGCGGCACTACCCCTGACGAAGACGATCTGATTGGTAACAGGGGACCAGTTGGCGCCGGTGCCGTCAACATCGAACAATAACCCGAATTTTTTCTGATCGGTGCCGTCGGCGTTCATGGTATAAAGGATCGGTGAAATGCTGGAACTATTACGGTTGGAGGCAAAAAGGATCTTGGAGCTGTCGGGCGACCAGGTGGGAACGCTGTTCCACCCCAGCCTTTCGTTCTCTCCAGAGGCGTTGCTGCCGGTATTCCAGGTAGAGCTATCCGTAAGCTGTTTCATCCCACTGCCATCGGCATTGATTACGGATATTTCATAGCTGGGACCGCTCCCTTTGTATACTTCGCTGACAAAGGCGATCTTTGACCCGTCTGGCGACCATCTGGGTAGGCCGTCCCATCCAACCCTGTTGGAGACCTTCTGCCGTCCGCTGCCGTCCTCGTTCATGGTCCATATCTCATAGTCATCGGACTGATCGGAAGCGAAGGCGATCTTTTTGCCGTCGGGGGACCATGTGGGCAGGCCATCAGTCGTGGAGTTATCATCTGAAGTTGCCCGGGTATCAGTGCCGTCAGGCTTAATGGTAAAGATATGTGGGGTTTTATCACGGTCGGAAGCAAAAGCTATCAGGCTGGGAAGCTGGGAGGGCTTATAGCTGGCTGCAGGCTTGAAGCAGGAGACCAGAAATAGTGAAGACAGGATAACCAGGCTGATAAGGCAGGCAATAATAACCGGCTTGGAATTACTCATGTGGTGTCACCTCGGGCTGAAGATTCATTGTGTTTAAGAAGTATAATAACGAGATATGAACTTGGCAAATTATGATCGCAATGCCTCGTCGAAGTTGAAATTCAGGGCAATAAAAAAACCTCCGCAAATGGAGGTTTTCCGAATCTGTTATATATGATTATATCAGATAAAAAGTATTGATGTCAAAGATTCATACGTGGCGTTCCGGAAGTGCTAAAAATGCTAACACGGCGCAGTGTTTACATAAAGGTGTTGAAAAGGTAGCCTATCAGAATAATGCCGACTGCCACAACACCGATAAAAACGCCGATTAGCTGCCACTTCAAGACCTTGCGCAAAATGATGGTTTCCGGCAGCGATAGGCCGACTACTGCCATCATGAAAGCCAATGCGGTGCCCAATGCTGCGCCTTTTTCCATCAAGGCCTGGACTACAGGTATGATTCCGGCGGCGTTGGAGTAAATGGGAATGCCGATCAGTACTGCAGCCGGCACGCTCCACCATGCGCCTTTTCCCATGAATGAGGCCAGCAGGCCATCAGGCACGTAGCCGTGAATGAAAGCTCCAACTGCTATGCCGGCCAGCACATAGGGCCAGACCTTGCCCACAATTTCGCTTACAGCGTTCAGGCCGTAGCGGACACGTTCTTCAAAAGCCATATTGGTACTGGGCCCGTTCGCTTCACCCATTTTAATATCGAATACCCAGCTCTCAACGTATTTCTCCATCCTCAACCTGCCGATAACCCAGCCGGCCACGATGGCAATGACAAGCCCCGCGGTCAGGTAAATCAGTGCCACCTGCCAGCCGAACATGCCGTACAACATGACCAGGGCTACTTCGTTGACCATGGGGGATGCGATTAAAAAAGTAAGGGTTACGCCCAGTGGAATGCCCGTCTCTACAAACCCTATGAAAAGAGGGACAGCGGAACACGAGCAAAAAGGCGTTACAATGCCGAGCCCACCGGCAAGGATGTTACCGGCGAATTCACGTTTCCCTGCAAGGATCTGGCGTGTGCGCTCGGCGGAAAAGAAAGACCTTATGATGCCGACCAGGAATATGATAAGCACCAGGAGCAGGAGCACCTTGGGCGCGTCATAGAGAAAGAAATTTACGCTGGCGCCCAGATGGCTGGAGGCTGGCAGCTTCAAGAGGTCGTAGGTTAGAAAGTCGGCCACCGTCTGTAGTGCCCAGTAAAGTAACACCCATACAGCCAGGCCGATGCCCAGCAAAATATACAGCCTGGACCTGCCGACAGGCTTTCCGTTCTGCTTCGCCGTAGCATTGTTGTCTGACCCGCAGCTGCAGGCCGCCACATTACTTAACTGTTCTTGCTGTGCCATAATATATTCCCTAGCCTTATTGACATCACATCCCGTTTCCGCTATATTTTTTATATAACTATATAAACATATTATTATATACTTGTACTTTAGTCAAAGGGTTAAGAGAAAATGAGAAATTTAGTTGGGATTTTAAAGGCATTATCCGATGAGATTAGGTTGAGGATACTCAACATGTTGTTTGAGAGGGAGTGTTGCGTATGCGAGATCATACAGGTGCTGAGCATGTCGCAACCGCGTGTTTCGCACCACCTTTCAGCCATGTATAATGCCGGGCTGCTTAAAATGAGACGGCAGGGCTTGTTCGCACTTTACTCGATTGATTGGGACGGCATAGATGCCAATACGGCTGAAATCGTTAGGTCGGTCCGGAAGGGGATGGAACAGAGTAAAATCGGTCAGGAGGACCTGCAGAAACTGGCAAGCACTGAGCGTATACTGCCGGAATGCGCCCGGCAGGCATAGGTTAGCAAACAAGGAGGCTTTGAATGCATATTAAAGTTTTAGGGACGGGATGCGCCAAATGCCATAGCCTGCTGAAGAACGTGAAGGAAGCGGTGGCCGATATGAAGGTTGATGCTGTGGTAGAGGAAGTAAATGACATGAAACAAATTATGCACTATCCGATATTAATGACTCCGGGCCTTGTCATCGATGAAAAATTAGTCAGTTCAGGTTCGGTCCCCAATAAAGACACCCTTAAAACGCTTATCAATTCAGCCTTGCAGGGTCAAAAAGAAGGATAGATATGAAAAGATTCTGGATTTTTGTAGTTCTAACTCCCCTTGTAGCTATTTTGCCGTTGGCGGGATGCAATGCTCCGCCGGCTTCTGCTCTGGTCAAGAGCGATGTCCCCGTTACAGATACTTCAACATTGCTGGTCGATAACTCAACTTCGGTCAGTTTGAGCCTAACGCCTCTGCCGGCCAAGCCTGATAAAGTAGAGCTGGTCTATTTCCATACCAAGGCGCCCTGTCATTGTATGGCTCTGGTGGGCGATAGCATACAGTATGTCGTCGACACATATTTCAAGGATGAGCAGACCAACGGTACGCTGAAATTGACCACGATTGTTTCGGATGACCCCGCCAATATCGACCTGGTCAAGAAATACGATACGCTTGTTTTTGCCCTCTGGGTCACCGAGAGACGCGGCAGCATTGAGAAAACTTACACAGTGGATGATATCTGGTTAATGACCGGCGACGAAAATAAGGATAAACTTGTAAACTTTCTAAGGACTAAATTGACGGATATACTGGAAGGCAAGAGTACTTAATGGATTTGCAGGGATTGGCAGGCAGTCTGCATGTGCCGGCAGTATCGGCTTTCCTGCTCGGTATCATGGCCTGCCTCGGACCCTGCACCCTGGCTACCAACCTGGCGGCTCTGGCTTACATCAGCCGGAAAATTTCCGACCGCAAGTATGCTTTTACTAGCAGTGCGCTTTACACGCTGGGCAGAATGATAACGTATACCCTGCTAGGGACCCTGATAATCTATGCAGGGTTAAGCATACCGGCTATCGCTAACTTCTTACAGCAAATTGGTGAACTGGCAATCGGACCCTTTTTGATCCTTGTCGGCATCATTATGTTGTTCTTGGACAGGATCGACCTGGGCGAGCATGATTCCCGGCTGTCCAATGCTGCCGGCAGATTTGCAGACATGGGTATGCTGGGGGCACTGCCGCTGGGCCTTATACTGGCGCTGGCCTTTTGCCCTTACAGCGCAGTGCTCTTTTTTATGGTGCTTATCCCGCTGGCCCTGAAGACGACAGGCGGTGTTGCTTTGCCAGCTGTGTTTGCTTTGGGGACCGGACTCCCTGTCCTGCTATTCGGCACGTTGCTATCGCTGGGTATCGTGGGCGCGGCTAAATGGATAAATGCTATCAGCCGGGCTGAGAAATACATCAGGATTGCCATGGCGGCATTGTTCATAGTAATAGGCCTGGTTTATATCGGGCTCTGGCTGAAACTTTATTAAATCGGTCTGCTAGATGCTCAAAGTGCTCTTTGTATGCGTTGGAAACTCGGGCCGAAGCCAGATGGCGGAGGCATTTTTCAATCATATGTCTAAAGGTAAACCCCTGGCCTTTTCTGCCGGGACCATGCCGTCCGACCGCGTAGACCCCATGGTTATAGAGGTTATGAAAGAACTGGATATCGATATAAGCGGTAAAAAACCTAAACAGCTGACTGCCGAGATGCTTAAGAGTTCGAAAAAAGTAATCACGATGGGTTGCAGTACTGAGGACGTGTGCCCTGCCACGTTGGTGACAACTGAGGACTGGGGATTGCCCGATCCAAAGGGTAAGTCAAAGGAAGAGATAAGAAAGATCAGGGATGAGATCAAATCTAGGGTCACCAGGTTACTGGAAGAAATCGTTTAAAGAAGGTTTACAACTGATATGAAGGAGAATGGAGCATCCTGTACCACGGAGCAAAGCACCTTAAAGTTGTCAGTGCTTGACCGTTTCTTGACGCTCTGGATTTTCCTGGCCATGGCAATCGGCGTGGGCCTGGGCTATTTTATCCCCGGTGTCGCTGATTTCATAACGCTCTTCCAGGTGGGGACGACCTCGATCCCCATCGCTGTTGGCCTCATACTGATGATGTATCCGCCGCTGGCCAAAGTTAAATATGAAGAATTACCCCTGGTTTTTAGGGATTGGAAAATACTTAGCTTGTCGCTGGTGCAAAACTGGATTATCGGGCCCATATTAATGTTTCTGCTGGCCATACTGTTCCTCAATGGATTCCCTGACTACATGGTGGGGCTTATCATGATAGGGTTGGCCCGCTGCATAGCCATGGTCATCGTCTGGAACGAACTTTGCAGGGGAGATAACGAGTATGCCGCCGGCCTTGTGGCCTTCAATTCCATTTTCCAGATACTGTTTTACTCCATTTATGCCTATATTTTTATCACGGTACTGCCGGGATGGTTTGGCTTGAAGGGGGTAGCTGTTAATATAACCATCTGGCAGATAGCGCAGAGCGTGTTGATCTATCTGGGCATTCCATTTTTCGGCTGCATGTTAACCAGGTTCGTATTGCTCAGGACCCGGGGCCGCCAGTGGTATGATACTAAATTCATACCGAAGATCAGCCCGGTCACGCTGGCGGCACTGCTGTTCACCATTCTGGTTATGTTCTCGCTCAAGGGCCAGATTATCGTTCGGCTACCTTTGGATGTTGTACGCATCGCTATTCCACTTCTTATATATTTCGTGGTGATGTTCCTGGTCTCCTTCTACATGGGCAAGAAGATCGGCGCTGGTTACCCCAAGACGGCCACTATTGCTTTCACTGCCGCCAGCAATAATTTTGAACTCGCCATAGCCGTGGCCGTCGCTGTCTTCGGGATAGGATCAGGCCAGGCTTTTGCCGCGGTGATCGGCCCCCTGGTGGAGGTCCCGGTCCTTATAGGCCTGGTAAACGTGGCCCTGTTTTTCAAACGCCGGTATTTCACTTAAGGGCATAAGGTTAAGCGGTAAGATGAGCCAATAAATAAGGGAGCCCCGATCAATCGGGACTCCCTTGATCATCTCGATCCTTGCTCCTTCCTACTCTCCCTTTCAGATAAGCCTGAAATCTCTGCTTTCTCGCTTAAATGCAGCCTTGCGGCTACAAATGGAGAGCTCGGAAGTTTTACATGCTCCCCCATTATGCACGGTCGGAGCTTACCTAAACCCCTCCGGCACAGGAGAGCCAGTCAGAGGAAAGTGCCATTCTACGAACATGGCCTGTTTTTTGACCATTCACCACCTCCGTGAGGACGAGTGCCTTTGGTTGTCCTCAACTTCATGCTAGCACCAATGATCGACAGGGTCAAAGCCCCATTTGGCTAGTTTGCAGTATACATCAGGGTCATACATAATTAAGCGGATATTCGGATGAAAAAGCTATTGCTGGGCCTGTCGGATGGTGAATTGAAGCTGCTGGCTGCTGAAGCAGGGGAGAAGGAATACCGGGGAAAGCAAATAGCCGACCTGGTCTACAGGCAGGGTTGCAGGGGAGTTGCGCTGATGTCTAATCTGCCTGCAAAATTCAGGTCATGGCTGGATAAGGAGTACGCGGTCGGCCGTTCGCAAATTGTGAAGACACGGAGGGGCAAAGACAGGACCTTTAAGGTCCTGTTAACACCGGCTTTCGGTGATTTTATAGAATCGGTAGGCATGGCCTATGAGGACCGTTTTTCCTGCTGTGTTTCCACACAGGTTGGCTGCTCCGTCGGCTGTTCTTTTTGCGCCACGGGGGCGGGAGGATTTAAACGCAATCTGGCTGCCGGTGAAATAATCGACCAGGTGTTAACGGTGGGTGAGGTTGCCGTTCGTGAAAAAATGCTGCCCCCGGATGGCAGGGTCAGCCATGTGGTTTTCATGGGCATGGGAGAGCCTTTGATGAATTACGAGGCGACCCTGACGGCGGTTAAGCTGTTGAACTCAGAACTGAAAGTAGGGATGCGCAATATCACGATCAGCACAATCGGATATGTCCCCGGCATATACAGGGTGGCCAGGGAGCATCTGCAACTTACGCTGGCCATTTCCCTGCATGCTTCCGAAGATACTATACGCAGGAGATTGGTGCCGGGAATGTCCCGGTTTTCGCTCAAGGACATAGTCGAAGCAGGTCGCGACTATTTTAGGGAGACCGGCCGCAGGGTAACCTTCGAATACTGCCTCTTAGCGGGAGTCAATGATTCTCCGTCTGAGGCAGCCAGACTGGCTGAATTATTGAAAGGCATGAACTGCCATGTGAACCTGATCCCCTTTAATCCTGTTGAGGGGAAAAATTATAAGCCGCCGCGGGCCGACCGGTCTGCTGATTTCCGCAGGGTGCTGGAAGATGGGGATATACCGGTGACCCAAAGGGAACAGCGCGGTGCAGGGATCGAGGCCGCCTGTGGGCAGTTGCGGCGCATGCAGCGGCAGTAATGCCCCTGGATTTGGTTTTCAGAAGTGCCTGCACTTGACAATCCGCTTCACTATGTTACAATTGACCAGTCAATCAATGAATTAGGACGTCCGGGCGGCGGTCCCTGCAATTGAATGCGCCGGGAACGGAGCTTTTCGCATGGAAGAATATCCCTGGTTTAAGCAATACGGTAGCGATATCCCGCATACGTTGCAACCTTACCCTGAGAAGACGATGATCGATGTGGTTGACGAGTCGGCCCAGGAAAGGCCTTACAGGGCGGTATTCTTTTTCCAGGGCGCCAAGCTCCTCTATGACGATTTCATACGCTCGAGCAATGCACTGGCTATGGGGCTGGCAGCCCTGGGTGTTAAAAAAGGTGATCGCGTGGCCATGATGCTCCCCAACTCGCCTCAGATGGTGATAGGTTTTCAGGGTATATGGAGGGCAGGGGCTATTGCAGCGCCGATTGATCCCTTGTCTTCAGAATTTGAGTTGCAACACATCCTGAAAGAAATTGACCCGGCTGCTGTGATTGTGTTAAACCCGTTTTACAAGATTGTGAAGAAACTGCAGGCCGGGACAAATATCAAAAATGTTATAACTACCAGCTTAAAGGAATACATGCCTGCGAATTTGCGGTTTATATACTCGCTGTCTCAGGAAAGAAAAATCGGCAGCCGAATACGCTTGATGCAGGGAGACATAATTTTCCAGGATTTGATAAAAAAGTACAAAAACACGGGACGTCCGGATATAAGCATAAGGCCGTCAGACCCAGCAGTGATACTGTTTAGCGGCGGCACTACCGGCCATGCCAGGGGCGCGGTAGGCACGCACCGGGCGCTAATCATGACGGCTATACAGATGAACGCCTGGTTATACCCGGTCATTTATGAATGGGATGACAGGGTGATGCTCTCCATGCCGATGTTCCACGCACTGGGTTTTGCAGGAGCTTTGGGGATCTCAATGATCAATCACTCGTCATGTATTCTTATCGCCAACCCGTTGGATTGGCCGGATATTATCAGAAGCATTAAGAAATACAAGCCTGCGGTAATGATGGATATCCCGCATTTTTATGAAAACCTGTTGAAGTATCTGAATGCCAAGCCAGGCAGAGGGGGCATAAAAGGTCTGCGGATTTGTATTTCCGGGGCAGATAAACTCACCTGGGACTTAAGGGAGAAATTCGAGAAAGTGACCGGCATCCGGTTGATAAACCACTACAGCCTGACGGAAGCTATGGAGGCCCCGGTGATGGCGCCTGTTCCTGGAACAGGGAAACAGCGCTCCGTGGGACTGCCTCTGCCCGATGTGCTGGTGAAGCTGGCAGACGCGAAGACGGGCTGTACGTTGGGAGTTGGTGAACCCGGCGAGATTTATATAAAAGCGCCCAATCTTATGCTGGGCTACTGGGGCCAGCCTCAGGAGACTGCTTCCACGACAGCGGAGGGCTGGCTGCGTACGGGGGATATCGGTTATCTGGACGCCGAAGGTTACCTTTTCCTAAGTGGTCGCAAAGGGGACCTGGTTAAGGTTGCCGGCCAAGCAACAGAAAAATAAACCCTGACATATATTTTTTAGGAGGTACCACAATGGCAGAATATAGATGGTTTAAAAACTATGACACGGGGGTTCCGCATTCCCTGGAGCCCTATCCGCAAAAGACGCTGGTCGATTATGTTGATGAGGCCGCGCAAGAACATCCTGATTCTGCGTTTTTGTATTTCAAGAAAAGGAAGATGTCATATGCGGAGGTTAACAAACTTAGCGATGAGTTTGCCGCCGCTCTGGCTGCTAAAAATGTCAAGAAGGGCGACCGTGTAGCGCTGTTGATGCCCAATTGCCCTCAGGCCATAATCTGCCGGTGGGGCGCCTGGAAGGCGGGTGCCATCATGGTGCACGTTAATCCCATGTATACCGAAGCGGAACTGGAACATGCCCTCAAAGACTGCGGGGCAGAAACCGTTGTCGTTTTAACCCCGTTCTACAGCAGTGTGAAAAAGGTACAATCGCATACAAGCGTTAAAAATGTCATTGCCACCAATATTAAGGAGTATTTGCCTCCCGTGCTAAAGGTGCTTTTTACGCTCGCTATGGAAAAGAAACAGGGACACTATATAGAGCTCCAGGCCGGAGACTACTGGTTGCAGGACCTGCTTAAACAAAAAGCCGGCGCAAAGCGGCCGGACGTGAAAGTTTTGCCCGGCGACCCCGCATTGATACTTTTCAGCGGGGGTACCACGGGCCTGCCCAAAGGTGTAGTCGGGACGCATCATTCACAAACCATTACCGGCCTGCAATTCAAAGCCTGGGTCGGGGCACTCGCCGAGCCTTATAAAGATGTGATGGCCACGTTGCTGCCGCTCTTTCACTCTTTCGGTACCTATGCTGTGATGTGTACGGCCGTCGTCAGCCACATGTCCCTGTCGCTGGTAGCCAACCCTCGTGACCGTGATGATGTGATCGCATCAATCGAACACGATAAGCCGTCATATTTCCCGGCGGTGCCTGCCATGTTTATAGCGTTGCTGGAGCATCCCAAGGTCAAGGCTGGCAAAGTCAATTTCCATTCCATGAAATGCTGCAATTCGGGCGCTGCGCCGCTGCTAGCCGATACTAAGAAACGTTTTGAGGAACTTACCGGCGCACGCATAGTCGAAGGCTACGGCCTTACCGAGACCACGATGGCCTGCACCTGCACTCCCTTTGCTGGAAAATGGAAGCAGGGTTCGGTGGGTATGCCCCTGCCCGATGTGATCATCCGCATAGGCGATATCGAGACAGGCGAAGGCGAAATGCCGGCCGGCAAAGAGGGGGAAATCATCTTCAGAGCACCGCAGCTAATGGTGGGATACTGGAATAAGCCCGAAGAGACAAAGGAAATGCTCAGGGATAACTGGCTATATACTGGTGATGTAGGCTACATGGATGAGGACGGTTATGTTTTCATTACCTCGCGCAAGAAGGAACTTATTAAACCCAGCGGTTTCCAGGTCTGGCCGCGCGAGGTTGAAGAGGTAATCAGCAAGCATCCCGCCGTATCCGAGGTGGTGGTGGCCGGTATACCGGATGCCAAGCAGGGCGAAGCTGTCAAGGCATGGGTTGTGCTGCGGCCCGGCATGAAGGCAACAACGGAAGAGATACAGGCCCTGTGCAAGGAGACGCTGGTCGGATATAAGGTCCCCAAGTTTGTTGATTTCCGCGATTCACTACCCAAGACCATGGTAGGCAAGGTTCTCAAACGCCTGCTGGTAGAAGAAGATGCTAAGAAAGCAAAGGCATAAAGCGGAAATTTAGTTAAAGAGAGTTTATTCAATGGCCCCCGGAAATTTTCCCGGGGGCCATTCATAATCAGAGGAACGCATCTATAAAGGTGGCTCGCCGACCACATCATCGCACCAGCAAGCCAGGCTGCCTTCCATAAATTTAACGTCCTTCATGCCGGCTCCTTTAAGGGTGCAGGCCGCCTGGTAGGCGCGGACTCCCCTGTGGCACATCATAACAATCTCCTTGTCTTTCGGCAGATCCTGCATCTCTTGCCGGAGCCTGGATTGAGGCAAAAGCCGTGTCTGGGGCGACTCTATCCTGGCGGCTTTAAACTCGCCGCGGCTCCTGACATCAAGCAAGGTAAAATCCCCGTTTTTATCCAGTTTTTCTTTTACTTCTTTAGGCTTTAGCCCCTGTATTCTTCCGGCCATTTTATTCAGCACCAGGTTGGCCAGATGGTGCAGAATATCCAGCGATGAGTTATAGGGTGGTGCATAGGCGAGGTCCAGGTTGGCCAGCGTTTCTACGGTCATGCCCATGGTGATGCCGGTGGCCAGCACGTCTATGCGTTTGATAACTTCTCCGGATCCTGTGCCCTGTCCGCCCAGTATGCGGTGCGTTCCAGCATCCACGATCAACTTTATGATTACCTCTTTGCTTCCCGGATAATACTCTGGCAAGTCCAATCCCGGAATGAGGCCGGTAACAACGTCATAGCCGGCGCTTACGGCCTCTTTTTCACCCAGACCGGTTCGCCCGACATTGAAATCGAAGATCTTGACACAGGCCGTGGATACGATGCCCGGCCATATTTGATCGCCGCCTGTCATGTTGGCTGCTATGACATGCCCCTGTTTATTTGCAGTAGAGCCTAAAGGCACAAATACTTTTTGACCCGTGATGAAATTGACATTGGCCACGCAATCGCCGCCGGCATATATATCCGGATCGTTCGTCCGGAGGTGCTGGTCGACAACTATGTCCCCGAATGTACCGATCTCCAGCCCGGCTTCCTTGGCCAGTTTTGAATTGGGGCGTATCCCGATGGCGAAAATAACCACATCGGCTTCAATGCTTTCTTTATCGGTAACGGCGCGCTGGACATGGCCTTTTTCGCCTTCGAAGCCAACAATCCTCTGCCCTAATTTAAGGGTGACGCCCTTACCTTTCACGTGCCTGGCGATGAGGTCGGTAATCTCTTCATCGACCACGGCAGCCAAAAGCCTGTCCAGCGCTTCAATAATTGTCACTTCGAAGCCCTTGGAAACCAGGCTTTCCGTCATCTCCATGCCTATTAATCCCGCTCCGACTATAACGGCTTTGTGAGTAACCGAAGCGGTCATTAGCGCTATGATCTCTTCCGCGTCCGGTATTTTTTTCAGCACATGAACACCCTGAAGGTCGATACCTTTGATAGGGGGGATTATGGGGTTGGCGCCGGTAGCCAGGACCAGCTTGTCATACTGTAGCGCGGAAGTTTGCCCATCCAGCAAATTGGTGATGTGCACTTGGTGGGCTGCCCGGTCTATGCTGTCCGCCCTGGTGTGTATCAGTACATCGACGTTGCTGATCCTTTTAAAAGCTTCCGCGTTGCGTACCATCAACTCGTTTCCGGACTTAACCAAACCGGAGATAAAATAGGGAAGCCCGCAGGCGGCATAAGAAGTATAAACTTCATCTTGGACCATGGTTATGTTGGCATTTGCATCCAGCCTGCGTGCCCTTGCCGCTGCTTTGGGCCCGCACGCACCTCCACCTATTATTACGAAATTTTTCTTCTTATCCATCGCCCTACCTCATCGAAAAATTTAGACGTATATAAAGATATTACCTGTAGATATTGAAAATAACCTGATTTTTAGTATATTATATTTCTAGGGGACTAAATTAAAAAATAGGTATAGGAAATATCCGGGCTTGATAGTACATATAGATAAAACATGTACAAATATCGGGTCAACATAAATTGAGCTGATTTTATTGTGCAAAGAGGTCGGCTATAAATTATAAGCGAAGAAGGTTAATAAACTTTTCGATGGCACAGCCCGTTTTCATATATGGAAGCTGTGTCTATTTTTTTTATGGAAAGCGCTAAAAAATCTGCAGAGAAAAAGACTAACCGTCAACCGGTTCTGCATGACAACCTGCGCGAACGCAAAATTAACCCGTCCGAATTTAAAGCCGAAGCTAAAGAGCTGGATATCCCCCAATTTATCATTAACCTTGTGCATCGATCCGCAGACTATGTTTACCTGGTCGGGGCCGATGCAGCTTTCTTGATTGTCAATGATGCCGCCTGTCAGTCTCTGGGTTATTCCATTGAAGAGTTGGCCAAGATGAAGATGACTGACATAGATGTAATTCACGATGTGGCTGTCTGGGATAAGATGTTCAAAAAGATCAGGGCAACCGGTTCAGTGAGGATCGAGACACTACAGCGCAACAAGGACGGATATACCTTCCCGGTGGATACAACCATAAATTACATGCTGCATAATGGCAAAGAATACTGCCTGATTATAGGGCGTGATACCACCGAACGGAAAAAGGTAGAGGAAGCGCTCAAGGAAAGCGAATCCAAATACCGCAGGTTGGTGGAAAGCGCCGGGGCCGGGATGGCCACCATCAATTTGTCCGGGCATATCAACTATGTGAATGATACCCTTTGCCAGATGATCGGCTATTCCCGTGAAGAGCTAATAGACAAGTTGTTCGCGGATTTTCTGCATAAGGAGGATGCGGACAATATCATTAAGCTCTTTGGCGGAGTTGTTAAAGGTAATGGCGCCAGGTCTACACTCGACTTCCGTATCATCCATAAGAGCGGCCGCATTGTATGGTGCAATACCAGTCCTACAGACATTGTTTACGAGGACAGGGTTATAGGCTTCAGTGTCATAATCCACGATATAACCGAGCGCAAATATCTGGAAGAAGCCTTAAAAGAAAGTGAAAAGAAATACCGGGCGATAGTAGAAGACCAACTGGAGTTAATATGCCGGTTTATTCCCGATGGCACCATAACCTTTGCCAACGGAGCGTTCTGCAAATTCTATGGCAAATCGAGCAGGGAAATCGTGGGGAGAAGCTATTTATCTATGATAAACGAGCACCAGTACCCCATATTTACGGCCTCGATAGAGGAGTTATTGACCGAGCCTGAGAGGGTTATTTATGATATCCAGCCCTTTGTCAAAGGCAACAGCACAAGATGGATGGAGCAGACTCTGCGTGCGCTCTCCAATGAAAAAGGACAGGTGGAAAAGTTCCAGGTGGTTTTGCGGGATATAACGGACCGTAAGAAGGCCGAGCAGGCGCTGAAAGAGAGTGAGGAACAATACCGTATCATATTCAACAGCATGCATGATGGGTTCGCTGTATTTGAAGTGACTTATGGCGAAGGAGGTAGCGCCATCGAGGCGCGTTTCCTGGAAGTCAACCCGGCCTTCGAGAAAATCACCGGGGCTAAGTCCAATGATATTATCGGCAAGACCATGTGGGAAGTGTTTCCCACTATGAGATTGCTCACCGCAGAGATCTGGGAAAGCATAGTGTCGGAAGGCAAGACCATACATATGGACGAATTCTATTCTGCCACCCTCGATAAGTATTTCCGTGTCAATGGCCTCAGCCCTAAAAGGGGCAGGTACGCGGTGCTTTTTTCAGACCTTACCGAGCATAAGAAGATGACGGAGAAGCTCATCAGGGCGGACCGGTTATCATCGCTGGGGGAAATGGCCGCCGGATTGGCCCATGAGATCAATAACCCCCTGACGGGGGTGATCGGGTTGTCGCAACTGCTGATGGAAAAGCCGGATGTTCCGGAGACTGTCAAAGAAGATGCCGGCACCATTTGCAGGGAAGCAAACCGCGCAGCCAGCATCTTGAGTGAATTTCTTATCTTCGCCCGCGGGCAAAAGCCGCACAAGCAAGTGGCGAATCTCAATGCCACAATCGAAAGCGTAATCAAATTACGCCGTACATATATGAAAAAATCGGGCATCGAGGTATCCACGCATTTTTGCGATGGATTACCGGAGCTGATGCTGGATGTATCTCAGATGCAGCAAGTATTCCTGAACATTGTCCTCAATGCCGAATATTTTATGTATGAGGCCAATAAAAGGGGCTCGCTCCAAGTCAGCACCGAACGCATACACGATATGGTTAAAATAATTTTCAAGGACGATGGCCCCGGAATATTGCCTGCCAGCCTTACCCATATTTTCGATCCGTTTTTTACCACCAAGGAAGTGGGCAAGGGCACAGGGTTGGGCTTGAGCATTAGCTACGGTATCATCAGGGAACATAACGGCAACATTTATGCAGAGAGCAAGCCGGGCCAGGGGGCCAGTTTTGTGATCGAATTGCCCATTGCCACCGCGTAACATCCTATCTTTTTACATCACCGGCATTTTGCCTGCGTGAACCACCGAAGCTATACTTAAAAATAATCGTCGGATAATAATCAGTATATGAACAAAGTCATAATTTTCGGGTTCTTCAGTGCCGCGGCATTACTCTTGGTTGCCTGTTCCGCCACCCTGCCTTGGACGGCGCCCACAAAACCGGCCGTAATCCCAAGGCCGGGGGTGCTGGTTTTCACAGCCGAACCATCCAATATAGAGGACGGCAATTCCGTGAAATTGGAATGGGAGGTCCAGGGGGCCGACAATATAACTATTGATAATGGCATCGGCCCGGTGGCACTGAAAGGAACTATGGAGGTTAAACCCGACACTATAACGGCCTATAATCTAAAGGCCAGCAATGCCAGCGGCACGATCGACTATGCCGTGATAGTTAATGTCAGGACGGCGGTTAAAACCACCAGTCCGGCCGCCACTGTCAACCCAATAAGCCCTACCAATAATCAGCCGGACTTTCCCCTGAGTTTACTTCCTCCCCTGGGTAAGAATGAGTCCTACGTTTTCTTTAAAGGGGCCGTAATGGTCGGCGCCGACAACCACTACATTGTTTTACGTAATAACCCGTTAGCGCACAACCCAACATGGGCCGAGTTGAAATCTTTCCTGCAAGCGGACCAGACTGATAAGCATCCGTATATTCCCGGCAAGTTCACCTGTGGCGATTTCGCTGAGATGCTGCACAATAACGCCGAAGCCGCGGGGATCATGGCAGCCATAGTCGCTATTGAGCTGCGGCCCGATGACGGCGGTGGCCTGTCCAATCACTCGCTGAATGCTTTTGATACCACCGACCGCGGCACGGTTTATATTGACGATGTTTCATCTACACAGGGCTATTACGCCGATAAAATAGTCAATTTGAAGGTTGGTGAAGAATATTCGTCTTCACCTATTTTCCCGCAGACCGGCCAGTTGGTTACTTGGCCGGATATGGGCAAAGTTGTATCCATCGATGTATTTCAGTGGTAATACGGATAGAGTGGGGCAGTTAGCACAATGTGTCGTTCGATGGCGTGAAAGAGAAATTTATCTGCTTTCCATGAGATAATATTCCTAAGTTGAATCGGAGGAGCGCTGACGGTTTATGAGCAAATTCATCGAAAAATTAAATAGTTTTTCTAAAAAATCGACGCCCGCTATGGGTTTTGCCAGGTCAATGGAATCGACGCTGCAGCCTGCCATGCTGGTGGCAGTGGAGTCCGCCGGGAAGTCCGACGAGGAATTGAAAGGGTTGGCCGATGCAGGCGCAGCGGCTGCCATTGTTGATTCCATAGGGCTGACCAGCGGCGCCCTGGCCAAATGTCTCAAAAACTGCGGCGATATGGCTATAGGACTGGTAGTTGCGGCCGGCAAATATGCCAATGCGGCGAAGCTGATGACCTCCGATATTGATTTTATCGTCTTCGATTTAAGCTTGCCGGTGAAAGCCTTTGACGGAAAGGAATTCGAAGCGGCAGGCAAAATATTGATTGTTAACTCGGCTATGGAGGCGGGCCTCTTGCGCACTGTAAACGATCTTTATCCTACCGTTAATGCGGTTATGATCGACTTGAGGGTTGACCCGCTGACGCTTGAAAATTTGATGAACAGCCGGAAAGTGGCGGATTTCACGGGACAAAATGTTATCGCCCAGGTCAACAAATCTTTGACGCGCTCCGAATTGATAGCCCTGCGTGACAGCGGTGTTAAGTGCCTGGTATTGCCTGCCGATACGTCGGTGCCAGAGCTGGGCAAGATTATAAGTGACATCGCCGGGCTCCCCAGCCCGGATAGGAAAAAAGATTGGAGGGGAGTAGCTTTGATTCCGCGCATTGAAACGCAGGCTACTCCCAAAGAAGATGAAGGCGGCGATGACGATGATTAAATCAGCCACTTAACCCTATGGTGCAATAGGAAGAGCCAAGGATGTCACAAAATATCTGGATTTACCTGCTTTCCGCGGTCGGCATTTCGCTATCGGGTGTAATGCTGCCCGGACCTCTGACGGCGGCCACCATAGCCAAAGGATACCACGAGAAAAATGCAGGCATATTCATCGGGCTGGGGCACGGCATTATCGAAGTACCCATCATCGCCCTGATAAATTTCGGGTTTGCAACCTATTTGACTATTCCTCTAGTCAAACAGGCGACGGGAGTAGCGGGAGGGCTGCTGCTGGTTATCATGGGGCTGATGATCTTCCTCACATTTAAAAAGCCGGTGGCAGGGTTTGTCTCCCTGCCGTATAACTCGCTGGTGACCGGGATAATTATGACAGGGGGTAATCCCTACTTCTTCCTCTGGTGGGCCACCGTGGGTGTGGCGCTCATCGCCGGCGCTGTGACCTTCGGCATATACGCGCTGGTGCTTTTCACCGTAGTGCATCTGGCCTGCGATATCGGTTGGGAGCAGGTGGTCTCGATGACCGTTTTTAAGACCAGACATTTGTGGACGCCTCATGTACAAAAGGTAGTATTTGGAATATGCGCCCTTGTCCTGGTGGGATTTGGGATCTGGTTTGGGGTTTCCGTTTTTATATAAGCCCTGCTAGCAGGTCTGCTGCAAAGCCTGGAAGTATTTGCCTTCAGTCTTTATGGCCGGGGCTATTACCAGCCTGGTCTTCTGGAATTCCTTGATATTTACGGCTCCACAGACTCCCATAGCATTACGCAGGGCGCCCACGAAATTCTCGCTGCCGTCTGTGACCGATGTCGGGCCAAAGAGGATTTTCTCCAATGAACCCTTGATGCCGGTGGTGATGCGGGTCCCCCTGGGGAGTGTTGCAGACGGCTGTGACATGCCCCAATGGTGGCCTTTGCCCGGAGCTTCCTCGGCGCGTGTCAGGATGGAGCCGAAAACTACAGCATCGGCGCCGGATACAAATGCTTTGCACATATCGCTGCCTATGCGGATGCCGCCGTCGGTAATTATAGAAACGTACCTGCCGGTATCCTTGAAGTAGACATCGCGGGCGGCCGCACAATCGATGGTGGCTGTAACCTGGGGTACTCCAACACCCAGTACCTCGCGGGTGGTGCAAGCGGCGCCCGGCCCGATACCGACCAGCAGTCCATCGATGCCGGTCCGCATCAGCTCCAGCGCTGCACTATAAGTGACGGCATTGCCGACGATCAACGGCACGTGTAGCTGTTTGCACAGGTCGGTGAAGCTGAGACCGCGATAGCTCTTGGATATATGCCGTGCTGTTGTAACTGTGGATTGAACAACTATAATATCCGCGCCGGCTTCTTCTGCAATGGGAGCCAGCTTCTTGGTGGTGGCCGGAATCAGCGAGACTGCACAAATGGCTCCGGCCTGCTTAATTTTCTTGATTCTCTTGGCAACCAGGTTTTCTTTGATAGGCTCGCTGTAGATCTTTTGCATCAGGGCTGTTACCTGGTTGGCGGGGGCATTGATGATCTCTTCCAGCACCGATTTGGGATCTTCATACTTTACCTGGACGCCGTCGCAGTGCAACATGGGCAGTCCGCCGTATTTATTGAAAAGAATGGCAAAATCAGGATCCACGACCGCATCCATGGCGGCAGCCACGATGGGAATGGGGAAGGTAATATCGCGTACTTTAAATTCTATATTGGTCTGGTCGGGGTTTACTGTTACATCGCCGGGCACAATGGCCACTTCATCAAAACCATAAGCTCTTTCGAGTTCTTTAAATTTAGGTACGGACATTTCGGACCTCAAAGATGATGTTGCAGAATATATCAAAATTAGCTGTCCTAAGTCAAGCCAGTCCAACATGAAAATGAATTGACGCATCGTTAAACTCCCACGTATACTGTCGGCTGTGAGGGACTCCGATTTATTGAGGCTGGCTGACCTTAACCGTACGGAATACTGGTGTGAGAGTTTGAATTGGATGCCGGGTACCGAGGTCTTCAAAAATCGTGACGCCGTCTTTATCAATTCCGCTATAGATTTCCCCGGTTGCAATATAGTGTTAAACCTGTCGGAAGGGCACGATGAGGATGCCGAAGGTTTCCTATCCCGGGCCAGAGATTTCTTCGAACAACGCAAACCGGCCTTTTCGCTACTGCTTCGCGACCATGACGACCGGGCTATTATCAGTGGCTGCCAGGAGCTTAAAATGCCCATGATATCCAATAACGCCGGCATGGTGCTTGACGAGCCTGTTAAAGGAAAAGGCCTGCCGGATGGAGCCGAGCTGAAATGGGTGGAGGATGCCTATGAGTTGGAGAGCTTCAAACAGGTTGCAGCGGAGGCCTTTCACGACCTGAGCCTCCCACCGGCGATCACCGAAAAATATTTCGCTCTAGCCGGGCGGGTGCTCAGCCCATATACGCTTTGGGCAGTTGTCTATTATCAGGGCGAACCGGCAGCTGTTGCCATGGCCCTGCTTTCCCATGGCATCGCTGGAATTTACTGGGTGGGCACAATAAAAAAGGCGCGCGGGCTGGGGCTGGCCGAGCAGTGCACAACAGAAGTAAGCAATGCATCATTCTCCCTGGGCGCGCGTAAAGTTATTCTTCAGGCCAGCCAGTTTGGAGAGCCGGTCTACCGGAAAATAGGCTATCGGGAAATAACCCGATATCCCTGGTTTATTTGTTCGAGCAAACAGGCTCTTAAGTAGCCCTCGAGTGCGAATTAAGCTATAATTATCTGGTTATTGTGCCTGTCTTATATATCGTAGCCACGCCCATCGGAAACCTTGAAGATATCACACTGAGGGCACTGCGAGTGCTGGGTGAAGTGCAGCTTATAGCCGCAGAAGATACCCGAACAGCACGTAAACTTCTAAACAGGTACAACATAAACACCAGGCTGACCAGCTATTTCGAGCATAATAAGAGGATGAAATTGCCTGCGTTACTTGGAATGCTGGATGAAAAGGACATAGCCCTGGTCTCGGAGGCCGGTATGCCCGGCATAAGCGATCCGGGCTACGAGTTGATCAAAGGAGCTATTGGAAAGGGCTTCCGCGTAGAAGTGTTGCCGGGCTGTTCGGCAGTCACGACAGCCGTAGCAGCATCGGGGTTGGCAGCTTCCCAGTTTATTTATCTGGGCTTCTTACCTCGAAAGAAAAACGAGAAGAAAAACCTGCTGATGTCCGTGAGCGAAGAACCGCGGGCCATAGTTTGCTTCGAATCACCCTACAGGGTTGCCGCCACGTTGCAGGCTATACTGGAAGTGCTGGGCGACAGAAATATCGCTGTTTGCCGGGAGCTGACCAAGCTGCACGAGGAGGTTTTCAGGGGCACGGTGAGTGAGGCAGTAGGCCATTTTGCCAAACCCAGGGGCGAGTTTACGCTAGTTATTGAAGGAACCGGCGAGATAAAAAAATCCTTGCGCAGAGCCAGGGACAAATTTAATAAGGGAGACTGAGTATGCAGCAGAGATTCCGCAGAGGTGCAATTTCCATTGGTCCTATTACCTGTAGCGGCTGTGACCGCATTATGCAGAACGGTGAAGTCTATCTGTCGATAGACGAAAAACCGTCGGACAAATTCAAAGAAGAGACAATTTTCATCGACGATATCGATTGCTCGGAGTGCGGCAACAAACTGGAAAACGGCGAAGAGTACTTGCTAGTGCTGGATGGCGACAGCGAGAAGTGCTACTGCCCGGTTTGTTTCAAAAAGAAGGGCGGTGAGTCTTTCAGGAAAAAAAACTCCGGCGCCGTCATCCGGTTTGATAAATCAAGGGAGCGCAGCGAAAACCTGCGGTTCTGCAACGAGTGCTGCGATAAACGCAAAGCGGGAACTGAAAGAAAGGAAAAAGGCGAGAAAATATTCACTTTTTTCCCGTCCAAGACCGGCAAATAGTCAACAATTACTTCCGGGGGTGTTCCAATTGCCTGAAAATATTCTGGTATCGGTGGCCTGGCCTTATGCCAACGGATCGTTGCACCTCGGCCACATAGCCGGCTGTTACCTGCCGGCGGATATTTTTGCCCGTTATCACCGTTTGAAAGGCAACAATGTGCTTATGGTGTCCGGCAGTGATGAGCACGGCACGCCCATCACCTTGCGGGCGGAGCAGGAGGGTATCAGCCCTGCCGAAGTCGCCCAAAAATATCACCGGGAATTTCTGGAATGCTGGGATAAGCTGGGCATCACCTTCGACCTGTTCACGCATACCGACACGGAAAATCATGCTGCAGTTACACATGATATATTTCTGAGCCTGCTGGAAAAGGGGTTCATATATAAGGGCTCTATGCTTCAGCCTTACTGCCCTCAGGATAAGCGCTTCCTGCCCGACCGCTATGTTGAAGGAACCTGTCCCTACTGCGATTTCAACTGCGCGAGGGGCGACCAGTGTGACCAGTGTGGGCGGACGCTGAATCCCAGCGACCTTAAAAATCCGCACTGCCGGATCTGCTCGACACCGCCAGTTTTTGAAACGTCGGAGCATTACTTTCTCAAGCTCAGCGCCTTCGAGAAGAAGCTGCAGAAATGGGTAGGAGATAAAACCTTCTGGAGGCACAACGTCCAGAAGTTCACCATGGCCTTCCTGGAAGGCGGGCTGAAGGACAGAGCCATCACGCGCGACATAGAATGGGGGGTAACCGTCCCTCAACCTGGGTTCGAGAAAAAGCGCATCTATGTATGGTTCGAAGCCGTCATCGGCTACCTCTCGGCCTCCAAGGAATGGGCCAGATCGCATGGAGATTCCGACGGCTGGAAGCCTTTCTGGACAGGCGAGAGCAAGTCCTACTATTTTATCGGCAAGGATAATATCCCCTTTCACACCATCATCTGGCCTGCCATGCTGATGGGCTATGGCGGGCTGAATTTGCCTTACGATGTTCCAGCCAATGAGTTCCTCACCATCGAGGGAAAAAAACTTTCGACCAGCAGGAACTGGGCGATATGGCTGCCGGATTACCTGCAGCGCTATGATCCCGACCCACTTCGTTATTACCTTTCGATCAATATGCCGGAGACCGGCGACGCCAATTTTTCCTGGCATGAATTCTTGAGGAAAAACAATGACGAGCTGGTAGCCACGTACGGCAACCTGGTCAATCGGGTGTTGACCTTTACCTACCGCAACTTCGGGGCTGAAGTCCCTGATCCGGGGGAACTGGATGTAGCCAGCAAGGGGCTGCTCGATAAGGCGGACAGCACACTCAAAGAGGTGGACAAACATCTTTACAACTGCCATTTTAAAGAGGCCCTCAAGGCTGCTATGGCTCTGGCGCAGGATGTCAATCGCTACCTGGATGATACGGCCCCCTGGAAAATGCTCAAGCAGGACAGGCTGGTCGCCGGCAGGTCTGTCTATACGGCCATCGGGGCTATATCGGCCTTGAAAACTATGCTTTATCCGTTCCTGCCCTTCACATCGCAGAAGCTGCACAACTACCTCGGCTTCGAGGGAGATATACGCGAGGCCGGGTGGCGAGTGCAATTGCCCGCTGCAGGGCAGAAATTGCCTCAACCGCAGGCGCTTTTCGTCAAGCTGGAGGATAAGATTGTTGAGGAGGAGATGGCGCACCTGGGCAGCGGAGGCTCTTAATGAACCTGGATGAGATCTATGCCCCGGTAAAAGAAGACCTGAAGCTGGTGGAAGCCAAGCTTGGCGATATAGCCCGCAACGATATCCCGCTTCTATCGCAAATGCTCGAGTATGCATTGCTTAACGTGGGCAAAAGGGTCAGGCCCGCCCTCACACTGCTCAGCGGTAAATTCTATAACTATGACCTGGAATTGCTGGTTACCATGGCCTCTGCTGTGGAGATGCTGCATATCGGCACGCTTGTGCATGATGATATTATCGATAACTCGGCCACCAGGCATGGCAAGCCGGCGGTTTACCGCACGTGGGGATCGAACAGCGCCCTGCTGCTGGGGGATTATCTTTTTTCCAGGGCTGGCACCCTTGCCACAACCACGGAAAATATCCGCGTTATCAGGCGTTTCACCGAGACCATTATGATCATATCCGGCGGAGAGTTGCGCGAGGCCAGCACGCACTTTGAACCCGGAAAGGCCAGGGACAATTACTATAGGTGGATCAGCGATAAGACGGCCTGTCTTTTCGTCATGGCTGCCGAGTGCGGTTCGGTGTTAAGCGGGTGTCCTGAGGATCAGGTGCTGGCCTTGAAAGACTATGCCCAAAATTTCGGGCTGGCCTTCCAGATAGTGGATGACATACTCGATTTTGTTGGCGACCAGTCGACCCTGGGCAAACCGGTCGGGTCGGACCTCAACGAAGGCGCCATGACCCTGCCGACGGTTATCTATCTGCAGCACAATCCTGACGACCGTGTGATTTACAAAGTTATCGTTGAACGGGATAAAAGCCTGGTACCGGAAGCTGTCGCTAAAATTCGGGGCTCCGGCGCCATCGATGAATGTAAAACTATTGCCCGGGAATTTTACGAAAAGGCCAGCGGATCGCTGGATAAACTGCCGGATTGCGATGCCAGGAAATCGCTGAAAGCGCTGGTGGCCTACGTCATCGAGAGGAATAAATAGGGTTGTTGTCAGGAGGCGGGGGCGGTCTCTAAATCGGGGGCCGGGATCGGCTTATTCAGGAGCTCTTCGAACGTGATGTCATCAATGGTCTCTTTCTCGATCAGATAGTCGGCGATAAACTTAAGACGGTCTTTATTCTGTATCATGATTTCTACGGCCTTGGCGTAGGCGTCTTTGACCAGTTGCTCCACCTCAGCGTCGATCTCCTCGGCTATCTTATCGCTATAATTCCGCTGCTCGTGGATTTCCTTTCCCAGGAAAACCAGCTCTTCCCTCTTGCCGAAAGTTCGTGGCCCGAGTTTTTGGCTCATACCGAACTCGGTTATCATCCGCCGGGCAATCTGCGTGACTTTTTCAAGATCGTTTTGAGCGCCTGTGGTGAGTTCGTTGAAAGCAACCTGCTCCGCCGCACGTCCGGCCAGGCTTACGACCATGAGGTCCTTAAAACGTTCAAATGTCTCCAGATAACGTTCCTCTGTGGGCAGGAAGCGAGTCCATCCTCCCATCATGCCCCTGGCCACGATCGAAATCTTGTGGACCGGGTCGGCGTTAGGCAGCATTTTGGCGGCCAGGGCGTGTCCTGTTTCATGGTAGGCGATCAATTCCTTCTCGTTCTTGGTGATGACCCTGCCCTTCTTCTCCGGCCCCGCAATTACCCGGTCTATGGAATCTTCCAACTCTTTCTGGCTGACGTCTTTGCGGTTGCGCCGGGCGGCCAGGATGGCGGCTTCGTTTATCAGATTTGCCAGGTCGGCGCCGCTGAAGCCCGGTGTCTGGCGGGCGATGATCTCGAGGTCGCTCTCCTTGGCCAGCGGCTTGCCCTTGGCATGCACAGCCAGGATGGCCTTGCGGCCGTTAATGTCAGGTTGGTCTATAACGACATGGCGGTCGAACCTGCCTGGCCTGAGCAGCGCGGGGTCTAAAATATCAGGCCTGTTGGTGGCGGCCAGCACAATCACGTTGGTATTGCTGTCGAAGCCGTCCATCTCAACCAGGATTTGATTGAGGGTTTGCTCACGCTCATCATGTCCCCCGCCCAGCCCTGCGCCGCGGTGGCGGCCGACAGCATCGATTTCATCGACGAAAACGATGCAGGGAGTGTTGCGTTTAGCCTGGTCGAAAAGGTCGCGTACACGTGAGGCGCCGACGCCGACAAACATTTCCACAAACTCGCTGCCACTGATGGAAAAGAAGGGCACGCCCGCTTCCCCTGCCGTGGCCTTGGCTATCAGGGTTTTGCCGCAGCCCGGGGGGCCGACCAGCAACAGGCCGCGCGGTATACGTGCGCCCAAGGCCAGGAATTTTTGAGGGGACTTGAGAAATTCGACGATTTCCTGCAGTTCACCTTTGGATTCATCGATGCCAGCAACATCTGCAAAGGTCACGGTAGGCTTGTCTCCCGAGGCCAGCCGTGCGCGGCTTTTGCCGAAATTAAAGGCCTGTGTATTGGCCCCTCGTGCCGAACGGAATACGAAGAATATGAAGGCGGCAAACAGAAGCAGCGGCAGGAAGGTAAGCATAATGCTGCCCCAATCGATGCCGCCGGTTTTGACCTCGAATTTGATGCCTGTGTCTCCCAACTGGACCCCTGCGTCCTTGAGACTGTCCAGCAGTTCCTTGGTGCTGCCGACAAAAGAGGCCTTCACGGCAGGCTTATCGTCTTTCAGGCCGATGATCGTCGTGCCGTCCTGCTGAATATCGTCTATCTGCTTGGTCTTGGCATTATCAATAAACGTGTAATAGTCGACTTCTTTAGGGCCTTTGTTAACAGGGAAGAAGCTGAAGGCCAGGGCCAGCAGCGCAACCAGGATCAATAGGTAGAGAAGGCTACCTTGCCACCATCGTGCTTTCATAATTATTTTCGATTAAATCGTTTGATAATTATAACAAATACAGAGGAGATGATAAAGAAGTAGTCGTATATGTCAGGGTTTTATGCGGCATGTAAACGCTGATAGAAAGGCGTCCTGCACCCCGGTGCAGGACGCCCATAAAGTTTCAAGTTTTTATTAAGGCCAGGGAAGTGCTTTGGGGCTAAGGTTAAGCTCCTTCATGCCTGCGTCTTTCAGGGCGCCAAGCGATTGCTTGAGCTGCCTGCGCTGCTCTTCCGTGAGTTTGGACAGGACATGCTTGACTCCCTCTTTCTTCATGGCCTGCTTGAGAGCGGTCTCACCTTTGGAAGTCAGGGTAACCCTGATAAGGTTCTTCCTTTCCATATTCTTGGCCCTTTTTATAAGGCCCTGTTTTTCCATTCTCATGAGTATGCCCGATATTGAGTGGGGTTCTCTAAGAAGCATCCTTGAGATCTTGGCCGGTGTTACGTCTTTGCCCATTGCATCGATCAGGAATAATATTGCCGCAGATGTGGCTGAAAGGTTCTGGGGCAGCAATTCCCTTTCCCTGATTTTGACAAAAATATCTGCCACCTGAAGCAGCGAGGTTACAAGCGTGTAGTCTTTGTCGGCTTTAATTTGCTGTGCCATCTCTATCCTCCGGGGGTAATTTTATTCTGTTAAATTGCCAATATAAACAGCCGATATTTCGTCGAACTACCGGCCTTGACTCTTGTTGGTCGTTTATGTGTAATTAACCAAATTATGACAGAAAAAATGAGAATGTCAAAATGACAGTCTCTAAAACCCATGCGCATGTGGTTATCAGGTGCCGGAGGCGAAAAAAGGCCTGAAAAATGAAGTTCCCGAACCGCCGTTCGGCCGATCATATTTGCGTTGCGATTATTATGCTATAATAATTTTGAAAGTACTCACGGGGGATATGAAGCAAAGGAGACAGACCTGGAGTCAATAGAAATCGCCCGCCGGGCAGTTGAACTGGCCTCTGACAAGCAGGCCGAAGATATAGCGTTACTCGATACCCGGCAAACCTGTTCGTATACTGATTACATTGTAATTTGCAGCGCTGAAACGGACCGCCAGGTGGATGCCATCCATCAGGAAATCCTGGACACCCTGAAGAAAGCCTTAGTGATCCCCTACCGCAGTGAGGGCAATTCGGATTCGGGTTGGGTATTGCTGGATTACCTCGGGGTAGTGGTTCACATCTTCTCTAAAGAAGTGAGGGAATTTTACTGTCTGGAAAGCGTTTACGAAAAAGCCCCCAGGTTGCTCAGGATCCAGTAAGCCACTTATCGACATCCCTGCTGTATTTGAGGATCTCCTCCGGTTTGAAGAAGATACTTATCTCCTTCTCTGCATTCTCCGGGGAGTCTGATCCATGGACCATGTTGTGCTCCATGTTGATGCCCAGGTCGGCCCGGATCGTTCCCGGGGCTGCCTTCTTGGGGTCGGTAGCGCCCATGGTCTGGCGTGTGGCCTCTACAGCCTTCTCTCCTTCCAAGACGGCGGCGATAATAGGCCCGGACGTGATGAACTTCACCAGGTCCTTGAAAAACGGTTTTTCGTTATGCACCGCGTAGTGCTTTTCGGCCAGTGCCCTGTCCATCCATAACATTTTCAAGGCAACGATTTTGAGTCCGCGCCGCTCGAGACGCTCTAGGATCTCGCCGGCCAGGCAGCGTTGCACGCCATCAGGTTTTACCAGAATGAGAGTTCTTTCCATTTCGACTCCGTTTCTACTTACTTACTTCGCGGGTATTAATTTTATCTGCAAAACGCATATTTTTCCACCGCCAAGGCCGTTGTGGAAAAAAGACGCGCCGTTGTTTACATCCACCTAATCAGATACAATATCTAGAAGCTTTAAATTGGATTCAAAGGATATGGATTTAACATCGGCTTTCGGCATAGTCACCGATATAATTGTGGCACTCATATTTATCTTTAGCCTTATCGGTGGTTTGAGGCAGGGGGCGATCAAAGAATTCTTCGGCCTGCTGGCATTCATTATAGCCCTGATGCTGACGGGACTTTTTATCGGCTATGTTATGGGATGGCTGTCGTTTATCGGCATCGTTAACTGGCGCAACTTCCTGGCCTTCCTCCTGACCATGGGTTTAATCCTTATCGCTATGTTCCTCATTTTCTGGATTCCACGCTATTTTATTGCTAAGGTCTGGGACGGCGGCTTTGTCTGGAGCCTGCTGGGAGGAATATTCGGCCTGATCGACTGTGCACTGGGCCTGGTATTGCTGGTAAAACTGCTAAATATCTATCCGATACTTAGCTGGCTTAACAGCGTCCTGGCATCCTCGCACGTTTTAAACTGGCTTGTCGCCAATTTCGGCCCGTTCATAACAGCGCTGCTTCAAATTACCGGCAAAGCGGCGTAGCCCTAATATTTCTTTTTGCTCTTGGTGATGGGCGGCTGCCTCAGGTAGATCGGCTGCAGGGTTGCCAGGTTGTCTTTCTGTCCTGATGAAAGTTTCAACCAGCCCAACTGAGCAAGGCTGCCCGAATGCCGCAATCGATCCCCCGGCACGATGGCCTTGGAGCCCAGCGTTGATTTGATCGCATCGGCGGCCGCGGGCGGGATCTCTCCACAGAAAAGCGTTTTCACTGACATTTCTTTACATAAAGATTCTACCGTTGTCAGGTATGGCTCCTTCAGGCATTTCCAATTTCCATCGAGATTATATAGAGCCGAGGCGATTTCTCCCCTTCCCGCATCTTGTAGAGGGCAAATGGGCAGTCCTGTAAAAGCAAATGGAAAGGCTTCAATCTCCAGGGTGCTCACACCTACCAGCGGTACCGACAGTGAAAAAGCCAGCCCCTTTGCGGCGCTGATGCCGGCGCGCAGGCCGTTATAGCTCCCTGGACCCCTGGCTGTGAAGATAGCGCTCATATCATGAATGTCGGCCCTGGCCATCGCCAGCAGCCGGTCTATATTGGGGAACATCTCAGAGGTATGGTTTTGTCCCGGCTTCCAGGTGAGCTCGGCTATTAGCTGTCCTTCCTGTGACAGGGCCAGACCGCCCCAGGCGGTGGACGTATCTATTGAAAGTTCCATTTTTCCTCTTTATCCTGCTTAAGGTCTTCCTTCAACTGTTTCACGATGCCCGTATAGCGCGACCCCCGTGGTATTAAACTTATCCTGCGGCTGTCCTCACCCATGTGCTCGAGCTCGATGACGAGGTTATCTCGCGGCAGTGCGCCGCTGCCCTTCTCAGCCCACTCAATGGCACATACCGCCTCCTCCCTGAAGTATTCGTCCAGCCCGAGGTCGAATATCTCCTCGATATTGTTCAGCCGGTAAAGGTCGAGATGATAAAGGGTCAGGTTGCCGTGGTATTCACGGGCGATCATAAAGGAAGGGCTGCAGGCATATTCTTTTACTCCCAGCCCGAAGGCGAGGCCCTGGATAAGGCACGTTTTACCGGTGCCCAGGTTGCCGCTCAATAGATAGATGTCGCCTCCCTGCGCCCGCTTGCCCATGATCGTGCCAAGCTTACGGGTCTGTTCGGGGCTGTGAGTGACAAGAGTGAAATTACTCATGGAGGGACGGCCTCTTATAATGGTCCCATCCTTTGCAATTGAAGGCGAATGTATTGCCCGTGGCATCCATGACGGTTATCTTGCCCGGTTTCCCGGAGATTATCTCTCCGATAACGGCCGGAGCGGGCTTTATCGTTTTGACTACGGCATCCATGGTTTCAGGTCCGGCAGTGAAAAGCAGTTGATAGTCCTCGCCGCCGGTCAGAGCTATTTCAAGGAATTCCTGTTTAAAATACTTTTTTAGCAGGCGGTGCATCGGCAGGCTTTGCGCGTATATTACTGCAGCGGTGCGACTGGCCTCGCATATATGTTCGAGGTCCGAGAGCAGACCGTCGCTGGTATCGATGGCGGCCTTCACTCCACAGGCTGCCAGCTTCGGACCGGAATCCACCCCTGGGGCAGGATGCATGTGCGCTTTGCGCAATACCTTCATATCGATCTCGTCTATTTTCTTCCGGCCGGTGAGGGCTTTCCAACCGGCTGCAGAGAGGCCGGGATGCCCGAATACGGCTATCAGGTCGCCCGGCCTGGCCGCCGAACGGGTCATGATGTCCTTGCCCGCAGTGCCGGTCAGGGTCACGTTGACCACCACCTTTTCCGAAGCTGAGATATTACCTCCGGCCAGCACGATACCATATTTGTTGCATATTTTTATTATCTCTTGGTACATGGTCAGCACATCAATGACTCTGTGCGATCCCGGTAGAGCCAGGGAGACCAGTGCATACTGTGGCCTTCCGCCCATAGCGTATATATCACTGATATTGATGGCTATCGATTTCCAGCCCAGGTCCCGCCAGCCTGTGTAGGAGAAATCGAAATGGATATCCTCGACAAGTATGTCGGTTGTGATCAGCTCTGTGCCGCTATGGGATTTCCAGGCCGCCGCGTCATCGCCTACAGGGACCAGCAGGTCCTGCCAGGGGCCGGCTCTTTTCTTGCTATTTTTATCGATGAGCCTGGTAATCCGGTCTATCAGTCCGAACTCACCCAGATCAGATACAAGCATGGCGTGATTATACCACACGTATATTCCGCGGCACGAAAGGAATTTTACCGGGTCTTGCTATACTGTAAAACGATGTATATAATGCAAGAAAGTAAATAAATCAGGCGGTGATATATGCAGCAAATGGTGACATGCCCCAACTGTGGTTCTCAGAACGCTGCTAATCAACAATTCTGCGTATCATGTGGAGCAAATCTGGGTACTTCCGCCCGACCGCATGTGCCGGTCGTAACCGGCATTGCTGCGCCTGTGGCAGGTGTGGGTATGGTCGGTCAGCCCATGATGACGCCGGTATTTCCCCCTCCTGTACAGTCGGAAAGGCAGGCTGAAGTAAAACCTACATGGGCATTGGCCTGGGGGCTTTTCTGGAGAACGTTATGCCTGCTGCTGTTCACGGGCGGCCTGATGTTTCTTTTATATATGGTAGTAAGGATGGTTTTAGGCTACAATTCGGTCTTCGGCAGTTTTTAAGTTACATCTTATAGTAAATTGATTTGAAATTCTAAGGAGTGCTGTGGTGCAACAGCACTCCGTTTTAATAAATAGGTCTCCCAGAAAATACGAGGAAAAGTCTACTGAAATGACCAAACACAAAGTTAAAAAAGCCAGGCGCCAGAATCAAAAACAGCAGAAAAATAAATGGTATAAGAGTAAGGTTGGAATAGTCCTGATAACCCTGGTTTGTCTGGCCGGGTTGACTCTGACTTTATATCTGACAGGAGTATTTAATATGGGATCACAAACCCCCAAGGGCTTTAACTCACCCATCCCGATGGTTATCGATCTGAATAAGAAATATACAGCCACGATCAAGACCGTCAAAGGCGACATAGTTTGTGAGCTGTATCCACAGGATGCGCCCGTCACCGTGAACAGCTTTGTCTCCCTGGCGCGCAAGGGCTACTATAACGGCTGCACGTTCCACCGTGTTATCCCGGGCTTTATGGCGCAGGGCGGTGACCCCACCGGCACAGGCGCCGGGGGACCCGGCTACGAGTTTCAGAACGAAATCAGCCAGAGGAAGCACATTGCCGGGGCGCTATCCATGGCAAACAAGGGGCCCAATACTAACGGAAGCCAGTTCTTTATATGCTACCAGGCTCAGCCTTCTCTTGACGGGAAATACAGCGTATTCGGCCAGGTCATACAGGGCATGGATGTAGTGAACAAGCTGACGCCGCGCGACCCAACTCAAAACCCTTCCTTTAAGGGCGACGTCATCAACGAAATAGATATAGCCGAGAGCGACTAGCGGAGATTAAATAATACCCCAGTCGCGATAGCCCTGCTGAATAACGGCCAAATATTCGGGCGAGGGCCTGTCCTCCTCCTGCTGATTCGCCTTTATATAGGTTATGGCGTCGTAAACGTCGCCGCCATCGGTAAATACCCTTACCTCCAGGTGTTTATAGTTGGCGGGGTATTCTTCCCATTTATCCAGCTTGCGTAGTCCGGCCTCGGTAATATCATATACAGCCCCTATAACCTTATCGCCTTTGGAGCCCTTGATAGTTGCTTCGGCGCCTTTCCGGCCGCGGGAAAACCCGGTGAAGATTAATTTGAAGTTGGGGAGCGTGGCCACGGCTTTAGCGACTGCATCGGGGCAGTGCTCCTTCATCTGCTTGCGGTTCATATTGGAAGCATAGGCGAAGTAATACATCATCCCCCTCCTGTTAAGGGACTAATAGTAACATCGCGGACGGTGACAGTCAAAGCGTATGAGACCAATGGCCTGCGGCTGCTTTTGTGATATAATCCACCTTCCGTGAAGTACCTGATTATTGCGGATATACACAGCAACCTCGAAGCCTTTCAGACGGTGCTGGATGATGCGAAGAACTATGGAGGCTTCGAACGTGTGTGGTGCCTGGGCGATATCGTGGGATACGGTCCGGACCCGTCGGCCTGCATTGAGCTATTGAAAGGGCTTGACCCGCTGTGCGTAAGCGGCAATCACGACCAGGCAGCCGTGGGAAAGATCGATATCGGAGATTTCAATTCCGAGGCCGCCCGCGCCAACCGCTGGACGGCGGGACAGTTAAGTGAGGATGACCGGGACTACCTGCTTGCGCTCCCTGAAAAACTGGTGCAGGATGGCTTTACGCTGGTGCACGGCAGCCCGCGTATGCCGGTCTGGGAGTATATAGCACACGCCTTCACGGCGGCCGATAATTTCGACTATTTCGATACGCCGTATTGCCTGGTGGGACACACCCATGTGCCGTTTCTCTTCGAGCAGGAGGACTCTCTGGTTAAAGAAAGCTATTTGAACGACGGCGACATATTGATGCCGGCCGGCAAGAGGCTGATTATCAATCCGGGAGGCGTAGGACAACCGCGTGACCGCGACCCCCGGGCCGCCTATGTTATTTATGATTCCGAGGATGGGATAATACACCATCACAGGATTTCCTACGAGATCGGTTTGACCCAGGATAAAATGGAGGCGGCAGGGCTGCCGGAGTTCCTGGTGAGCAGGTTGGGATGGGGAGTCTAACCTTGAAAAGTCACGATCCGAGTAGTAGTATTTGAATTGGGTCGTGCTAAACGGGGAACTAGCGGTGCCCTGTACCCGAGATCCGCTTAGCGGGGTTGAATCCCGACTCGAGGTTTTGTTTTTCAATACTGCAATGGTTAAGTGGCGTTGAAGGTTGGGTCTTGCGCGGCGGAGGGCTATGAATCCCGTCAGGTCCGGAAGGAAGCAGCGGTAAATGGTAAGCTCCGGGTGACGCAGGGATGCCTGGCTGGAGCTGGCTGGCAAGTGTAAGCTGAAAGGCACTATCGACAGCCGGTGCACGACCCACTCAAATTTTTCGCTTATATATATTTGTGCTGCATAAAAAGAAAGTACCAACGGGCAATATCCAACCCCAGCTTCAAAGCGCGCACCCAAAAGCCAAAAAAAGGCTGGGACAAAACTTTCTCGTTGATGAAAATATCAGGGATACTATCATAGAGGCGGCGAACCTGTCTGCTGCAGATACGGTCCTGGAGGTCGGTCCGGGAATGGGTATCCTCACGGAAAGGCTGGCGGAAAAGGCGGGCAGGGTGGTGGCCGTTGAGCTGGATGAAACCCTGGCCAAGCGCCTGAAGCAAAAATTGACCGGACATAGTAATCTGGAGGTGGTTCACGCCGACATCCTGCACGTCGATTTGGAGGAGATCGTGGGCAGTGGTCCTTATAAGGTAGTTGCCAATATTCCATACTACATAACCTCGCCCATACTTCACCTGTTTATGCACGAAAGCTTGAGGCCGGCCTTGATGGTCATTATGATGCAGGAGGAGGTGGCCGAAGATGTGACGGCCCGGCCGGGCAAGATGAATTTTATGTCCGTAAGCATGCAGATATTCAGCAGGTCGGAAATCGTATGCCGTGTGCCCGCTAAAAGCTTTTTCCCACCTCCCAAGGTGGACTCGGCCGTGGTCAAATTCAACATGCTATCGAAGCCTGCTATCACTGTGAAAAATATGGGTGGCTTTCTGCAGTTCGTGCACAACGGGTTTGCCGCACCCAGGAAGCAACTGCACAATTCGCTGGCAATCGGGCTCAAAAAAGAGCCTGCAGAAGCAGAGGAACTTTTGAAGCTGGCCAAAATCGATTCTCAGCGGCGCCCGGGAACTCTGGAGCTGGCCGAATGGAGAAACTTATATTGCGTTGCCGGAGGGCTTTAATGCTGACTATCAGGGCTCCCGCCAAGGTCAACCTGGTGCTGGAAGTGCTGGGCAAACGCAGCGACGGCTATCATGAGATAAAAAGCATTGTGCAGGCAGTCAGCCTGTTCGACGTATTAAGCTTCGAAAAAAGCGACCGTCTGGAAATAGGATGCAATGTTTCCTCGCTACGATCGTCGGACAACCTGGTTGTCAAAGCAGCCGAAGCATTGATAAAAAAAACAGGCTATGAGGGGGGTGCCCGCATCCGTCTTGAGAAAATTATTCCTATGGATAGCGGATTGGGTGGCGGCAGCAGCGATGGCGCAGCGGCCCTGACCGGGTTAAACATACTATGGTCGCTCGGTCTATCTCAAAAGGAGTTGGTTGAAATAGCGGCGGATATCGGGTCAGATGTGCCGTTTTTTATCCATGGGGGGACATGCCTGACGGAAGGCAGGGGAGAGAGAATTACCCCTTTGCCCGATCCTCACGAAGTATATTATTTGCTGGCCAGGCCGGAGATACAGGTCCAACCCGGCAAGACCGGAAGGCTGTACAGTATGCTGGGCCCCGGAGAGTTTTCGGACGGCCGTCACGCAGATAGAGCAATAGAGCAGATGCGAAGGGAACGGAAAATCAACCCGGCCTTGTTGTACAACGCCTTCGATAAAGTCGCCATGCGTGCTTATATAGGGATGGAAGGTTTCTGGACGCGCTTCGGTGAGTTTGTTGATAGGGATATCCACCTGGCAGGTTCGGGACCGGCCCTATTCGCTTTAACTAACGGCCGGCCACAGGCGGAGGCCTTAAAACCAAAGCTTGGCAGCAAGGGCGTAAAGGCGTACGCCGTTGCAAGTTTGGAAAAAAATGAAGACTGATAGCGGACCCGAAAAATCGGCGGTAAAAAGCTAAAGTGGTTTGAGGAAGCACTGCTGGTGCTGGGCATGCTGGCTTTGTCGGCGGGCATTGCCTTGCTTTTGTATCACTTCCAGGACTTCTTCAACGTATCCCTGCGTAGCTATAGTTGGCTGGCCTATTTAATCGTATTTGTGGCTAGCATGCTGAGCAGCGCCACAATCCTCGTCCCGGCGCCAGGGCTGGTCTTTGTGCTGGCCGCGGCGGCTATCTGGGATCCATTTTTCGTGGCCCTGGCAGCCGGCACAGGGGATGCCATCGGTGAAATGACCGCCTACTGGATGGGATATATAGGCGAGAGAATAATTATCGATGAGCATATGCCCGCTTATCAAAAGGCCTCATCGTGGATGAACCGCTACGGCGCCTGGACGGTCTTTGGCATTGCACTGGTGCCGATAGTGCCCTATGACCTGGTGGGGATTGCCGCCGGCGCGCTGAAGATACGTTGGTGGAAATGCCTGCTGGCTACGTGGTTGGGTAAATTACCGCGTGCCTTTTTGATAGCCTACCTGGGACATCAGTTACCCTTCCTGGTACATCCGTGGTTCACTTCCCATTGATGATGTGGTGTACCAGGTTGATCTCATCTTCCTTTGTCCGAGCGTCACCGTCGATCCTGGCAGTTAAGAGCCTTAGCAATATCTGTCCAACCTTGTGCCCCTCGGGGATGCCCATTTGAAGCAGGTCCTTTCCGTTTAAATGGGTTTTTATAGTGGCCAGCCTGCCGGTAAACAGCTTAAGATTCTTGCGCACATGGAGCGACGAACTGCTGAGGGCATTGGCCTGGACAGCAACTTTGCTGTAGCGGCTTAACTTTGCATATATTTCCGAGGGTTTAAGGCCGGATTTCTCAAGGGCGTTCAGGTTGTCCTTCAACTTCAATGTATCGGCGGCGATTTCACTCAATTCGCCCCCCTCTATGCCCAACCGCTTGAGCAAAATAGCGCACTGTTTTTTATCCAGGTTGTAGATAAGCAGGGCAAAATATAGCTGTTTGAGCCTGGCTCCCTTAAATAATTTCCTGGCGGATGGGAAGATTTTATTCCACAAGGGTTCCCAGGATAATGAAGGATTGAGCCCGGACAGGATTCCAAGCTGTCCCGCACGTTTGAGTATCTTCTCCGGTTGGGCTTCCTCCAGCCAAAGGATCAGCTCGTGACGCAAACGGTCGGCGCTTATTGTATCCAGCATTTCCAGGTCGCTGCGAAGCGTTTTCAGGGTAACGGTTTCCAGCTTGAAGCCTAACCGTTGTTCATAGCGCACCGCCCGCATAATACGAGTAGCATCATCCTGGAAGCTCTTTGCGTGTAAAATGCGGACTAATTTGTCCTCAAGGTCCTGACGGCCGCCGTAATAATCTATCAACCTGCCGAACCGGCCCGGCTTGAGGCAAACGGCCAGCGCATTGATGGTGAAATCACGGCGGAAGAGGTCCTGTTTAATGGTGCCGGGTTTAACCGCAGGCAATGCCCCGGGGTGGTCGTATGATTCGCTGCGGCAGGTTGCCAGGTCTATTCTGTAATTGCCGAGCTTAAAGGTGGCAGTCCCGAATTTCTTATGAATGACAGGCTTTTTATGCAAGTTGGCGGCCAGATTAAGTGCATCCCCCTCAACCATCATATCGATATCGTTGCCAGGCCTGCCGAGCATGAGGTCGCGTACAATGCCGCCGACCAGGTAGAGGCCCATATCTGACTTGGCTGCGGCTCGCCCGGCGGCTTCGACAAGCCTGGAGACAGGCCGCTGGAGCTTCTCGGAAATCAGGTCTGCCAGGTTATCAATCATATGTTTTTAAGAATACGGTTTACAGGTTCTTTGGTAATGAAGCGGTCGAATATGAACAGGCAGATATCCACCAGGGCAAAAACTATGATGCCCGCCAGCCCGGTGATGCCTACGGTCAGATCGTTGCCGCCCGTGATAAGCAGGACCGCCAGCAGAGGGACGGCATTGATGGTACCGTGGAAGACGGAGCTGGCGATAACCGAACGGGCTTTGAGACGTATATAGCTGAAGAGCGGAGAAATAACTATAACCCAGGCGACCATCATCATCACGCCGGCTTGCGGGTGATCCGGGTAATTAAATCCCAGCAGTATCAGAGGCGCATGCCATATGCCCCAGATAAACCCGATTAAGAGCGATGATTTCCAGAAACCCATGAATCCAAGCTGCTTTAGTAGGAATCCGCGCCATCCCACTTCTTCTCCGAAGCCCAGGACCGCATTAATGGTGGTACCCGCTATCAGTGCCACCAGTACCCCCAACCAGATGGGGTGGACAGCGAAAGAGACTAACTGCTGCCTGACCTGGTCCATCTGATCCGGAGTCAGCGAGGCGGCCAGCGTGTTGAGAAATCCGGACATATCAGGCGTGAAACGGACCCCCGGCAACAGCAGGCTGGCTCCCATGACAGCGAAGGCTATGACAACCGGCAGGAACCAGGCCACGAAGAACCATGAGTTTATTCTGAAGGAGATGCCCAGGGGTTGGATGACAGGCTCTTTGAAAATACCTTTCTGAACCACGAAAGCTATAGCCATAGGCATAAACATGTAGGCGGCAGCCAGGAAAGCCACTTCTTCATCCTTGCCACCCATAGCCACATATAGCAGGACCATCAACCAGTCGAGCAGAAAGGTCAGGCCGATGAAGAGCAGAGTCTTCTTTGTGCGGAGATTCATTAACTCTTTCCTTTCAAATAAAAATAATTTAGCCCGGTTTTCTAAATCTTACAGTATAGTTCCACAGGTTGCCAGAGGATAAGTAAGGCCAGGATTCTGCCCTTGACCGTACCTGGATGTGCGGTTTACAGGTCCGGGGTTACATTTTTGGAGTTATCGCGGCTGAAAGAACAGCAGCCTTCCACAGCCTGAAGCTGCTCCATCGCGCCGAAGGCGGTCAGGCTTTCACCGGCTTCTATTTTGGTGGTGAGGCCCGGGCTGATATGCAGGTTCCCGCCTTTTTCTCTAACGGCCAGGATATGGACGCCGGGGAACCGGTCTTCAATGTCTTTGATGTTATTACCTGTCAGGCTGGAGCCCTCGCCCACGTAAATCTCCTCGACCAGGTATTCTCCTTCTTTGCCTGAAAGCACAGTTTCGATAAATTGGACGGCGGTGGGGCGCAGGGCCAGCCGGGCCATCTGCAGTCCTCCTATGACTTCCGGCAGGATTATATGGGTGGCGCCTGCCTGTTTCAGTCTTTTGGCCGCTTCGTCGTTGCCGGCACGGCCGATTATGATCAAGCGGGGATTGATCTCGCGTGCGGTCAATACGGCATAGGTATTGTAGGCGTCGTCACCGAAGGCGGTTATCAGGCTTTTGGCTTTAAGGATGCCTGCCCGCTTGAGGACGTCGTGGTTGGTGGCATCGTCCATAATGGTCAGGCAGTCCTGCTGCACTGCCCTGGTATAGCTATTCAAACTATGGTCGATGACTACAAAATTCGCTTTCTGCAATTTTAATGTGCTGGCTATGGCTTCACCGACGCGGCCGTAGCCGCAGACGATAAAATGCTGGTCGAGTTTATTAATTCTGGATTCCATACGGTGCCTCCCGAATGTCCCAAATTCGCCTTCTAGTGTAACACGCACAATAGATGTCAGGATGTAAAATGCGGTCCCGACTCCGCTCAGGATGAGGACGGTTGTAAAGACGCGGCCGGCAACCGAGAGGGAGTGGAGTTCCATGAAACCGACCGTAGAGATGGTGATGACTGTCATGTAAAAGGCATCGAAAGCATTCCATTTTTCGATGACCATGTAACCGAGGGTACCGAAGGCAATCAGAAAGAGCAGGGCGAAGATCCAGATGATGAAACGGCTTTTACTTTCCATTTTCACAACCTGAAAACGAAAGAGCCCGGCACTTATATTACTCTAATGTTTTCAGCGCGTCGTCGATCTCGCCAATAGACTGGAACCGTTCTCCGACTATCTGCTGGATGATACCTTTGGAGTCGATCAAGTACGTGGTGGGGAAATAGGGTGCTTTATAAATATCGTCAACATTGCCTTCCGAATCCATAAGAACAGGGAAGGTATACTTCCCTTGGGCCAGGAAATATGTGACCTTATCAGGGTCGCCGCGCACGGTTACAGTCAATACGATCAGTTGATCACGGGTGTATTTGTCATAGGCTTGCTGGATTATCGGCATTTCCCCTTCGCACGCGGGGCAACCTTGCAGCCAGAAATTCAGCAATACCGGGTGGCCTAAGAACTGGCTTAAGGTATACCTGGTGCCGTCTATGGAATATAAAGAGAAATCGGGGGCACGTTTGCCCACCGTGGAGGCGACTTCCACGCTGCTCTGGGTTTGGACGGCCTCGATTGGCAGGATGGCCTGTTTTCCGCTGGCAGCCTGGGATTCAAGTTGCATGTAATACAGGGTAGCAGGATCGAGGTCGTTTATTTTTACTGTATGCCAGATTGATGATGGTTCGATCTGGGTTTCGTTATCCGTATAGTTGGTATCTTTGCCGTATTCAATTACCCCGGTGGTTGGTTCGTCGGTTTTCCATGTCACAGTTACGGAAGTATCGGTAATGAAGCTGGTGCTTACGTTGGAAATCTCCGGGTTGCTGGTATCGATGTTGGATGTCGTCACCAGGTATCTTTTTGAGACTATTGTATCGGCGAGGGCAGCAAATGAGTGCTCCGAAACGTTTATATTATTGACGTTGTATAAGATTCTCACGCGGTAGGATGTGTGGGGCCATAGGTCCCTCAGCGTGAGAGAATGAATGGTCTGGGGGGAAGGGGTAATTACCGAAAGAATATTTTTGCCATCAATATCCAACTGGGTGGTAGTGGGAGTATCGGTAGACCAGTTTACGACCGCGGATTTTACAGTTACAGATTGTATAAGAACGTCTGTAACAGGCGGTTTTAATTGCTTGATTTCACTATTCTTGCTTATGCCATACAATATCTGTTCGAAGTCCGACGTATTCACGATCGGCCCCTCTACCTTCGAGCGTATGATACCGTTCTTATCCAGGAAGAAAAAAGTGGGCTCATAGGATACATTGTAGCTGGCCTGCAGTTTGCCGAAGGAATCGACGATGACGGGGAATTTAATCCCGTATTCCTGTATCATCGCGTCAACCTCATTGTTGTTGGTTCCTGACGCGACAGCTATGACGGCAAGGTCTGAGTCCTGATATTTAGCATATAAGTCATTTAACCTGTCAGGTGTGTACAGCTTGTGCTGCACTCCATTTACGGAGAAGAACTGATCGTCCCAGAAGTCGCGGTCCCAGAATACTACGACAACATTTTTCCCCCTGAATGAGCTCAGGGCCGACGTCTTGTTATCACCGAGCTGCATGACGAAGTCGGGGGCCAGGTTGCCGACATTGTAGCCCGGCCTGGGTATAACCAGTGCAATCACACCCCAGGCCAGCAGGCCAAGGATTATAGCTGCCAGAATGGTGGCCAGGGTTGGGTTTTTCTTCATCATATCCAGTGCGGACCTATGCACCTTTGGGATCGACTGCGCCCTAAGCGGGTGGAGGTGCAGTGAGGGTTTGTGGGCCTTGGGGGCCTCAGCCTTTTTTACGTCTGCGCCGGATGGCATCGATGCCTTTTCAGATTCTTTCTTTTCTTCGTTCTTCATTGTTTCAGGCACTTCTTGTTCGGCTTCCATCTCCCGTATTTCTTCGGGTTCCGGAGCTTTCTCGTCAAATTTTCCTGTCTCTGCTATTTTTTCTTCCGCCGGGCTCTCCTTGTCCGGGACCTGGTCTATTTCCACTTCCTGTGGTTCAACTGCTTTTTGAGGCGCCGGCGTGGTATCAATTAAAGGGCCGGCAACCACTAATGCTTTCCCAGATTGTATTACAGGAGCTATGTTTTCGGCAAACTTGGCGGCTATCAAGCCCTGGGTATCGGTAACTTTTTGTTCCAGGTTTTTGATTTTTTCAATAAGGTGCCTACCTTTGGCCTGATGTTCCTCCTCGGTAATTTCTCCGACCTTTAACCTGGCATCAAGTGTAGCCAGGTCTTCCTGGCATTTATCCAGTTCCAGTATCCTGACGGCCAGCTCTTTGCTCAGTTTTTCTTTGATTGAAGCGAGGGTATGCCTGGCGTTGGCAATATTGTTCAGATATTCTTTATCTAATTTAGCCAGGGCATTGTTTTCAACTGCGCTCTCGCCACGTTTCCTGTCCAGATCGTCCAGGATTGCTTCTGCTTTTTTTATCTTTTCGAATACGTTGTTAATATCTTCCATCGGACGGATGCGTTAAATATAAATACCTCTTGACTACACGAATTATACACCTACAATAAACGGAATTGAATAAACCTGTTTGAAGTTGGACATTCTGTAACCGGATTTATGCGGGAAGGCTATTTGAACGATGCCATCATTCCTTCCATCTCATCCGTGCTGATAAAAGGTCCGATCTTAATTGCACTGATTATACCCTTACGGTTGATGAAGAAGGTTGTGGGGATGCCGTGGATGCCATAAAGCCGTACCGTATCTCCCGACACATCGACCGGAATGGTAAACTTCAAGTTGTTAGCCCTGGCATAGCTGGTTGCGCTATCGAAACCGTCTTGCACATTGATGCCCAGCACTACCACATTCTTGTCCGACCATGCTTCGTGTATGGCTTCCACGGTAGTTGTCTCGAAGCGGCAGGGCCCGCACCAGGTAGCCCAGAAATTCAAGATCACATTCTTGCCGCGGTAATCGCTAAGGCTAACTTGCCGGCCGTCGATCGTCTCAAGTGTGAAGTCCGGTGCGGTATCGCCGATCCTGCTGCCTGCCGAGAGATCGGCCGGTACGCTCTTTATCGGATGCAGGACCTGGGATTGGGCAGCCTGTGGCGCTGGGTGGTAGACTCGGTCGATAACGGCTACCACTGCAACAGAAATTAGTAATACGGCCAAAAGTATCCACAAAAAAAGCGGGGATCTAAATATATTCATCGTTAATTCCGATTAAACCGGATGGTTTAAGAGCCGCCCATTATTTTCTGGACCTCGGTTTCGACGTCGTCTTTACTGGCAAATCCACCGATTTTTATTGACTTGATGATTCCATCCTTGCCGATAAAGAAAGTATTCGGGTCGGCCTCCTTGGGAAGGCAGAAGGTTTTGTAGATAGTCCTTTTCGAGTCGAACAATACGGTGAAGTTATAGCCGTTTTGAGATAAGAAATCTTTGGCTACGCTGGTGCTGTCCAAGGTGTTTACGGACAGGAAAACCAGGCCTTGAGGGACATATTCGTCGCAGATTTGCTTCAAATAAGGCATCTCTTTTTTGCACTCGATACAGCTTACAGACCAGGTATTGATGATCACAGGCTTGCCGGCATAATCGCTCAAGCTGATATTTTTGCCTTCATAGGTGGGAAGTGTGAAGTTGGGGGCAGCGTCCCCTATCTTCGGGCAGGCGGCAGCGCCTCCGCAACCAGCCAAGAAGATAGAACATATCGATATTACAAGCAGAACTGAAAAGAATAATTTCATATCAACCTTCTCCTCCGTAGTTATGGCATTATGTTGCAAAACGGCTCAGCCAGGTAAGCTGGTTGGTCAGCATCAGTATACCGACAATTATAAGCAAGATTCCGCTGATGATGGAAATAACGCCCAGGTAGCGGTTAATGCTCTTCCAGAAGGGTACCACATAGCTCCAGGCTAATCCGATTAGCAGGAAGGGTATGCCCAGGCCGAGTGAATATGTTGCCAGCAATGCAGCCCCCTTCATCGTCTCCTGTGTATAGCAGGCTATGAAGAGGATGGAACCCAATATTGGGCCTATACAGGGCGTCCAGCCCACGGCAAAAGCCGCCCCTATTAGGGCGGACCTGATATAACCCGGGTTGCTGGAATGCTGCTTTAAATGCAGGCGTTTCTCATAATTCAGCCAGGGTATTTTATAAGTGGCTACCAGGAAGATGCCAAATATGATGACTACGATACCGGAGACTATACGTATAGGCTCGGCGTAGGTAGTCATGGCCGAGCCGATCAGGCCGGCACAGGCGCCCATCAGGATGAACAAGATCGAAAAGCCCAGTATGAAGGATATGCTGTGCAGCAGGGTCGGCCACATCCGCCTATTTTCGTTCGATGCGATGGCCGAAGCGCCCGCCAGGTTGGCAATGTAGGCGGGAACGAGCGGCAGTACACACGGCGAAAAAAATGAGAGCAGGCCGGCGCCGAAGGCTGTCCAGTAGTGTATATCTGTCAACGGCTGCCTACTGTACTAATACCTTTTCCAGGACTTTCTGTATATCCTTCTTGGGCCGGTAGCCGACCACCTGCTCAAATGGTTTGCCCTCTTTAAAAACGATGATGGTCGGTATGCTCATTACCGAATAAGTCGAAGCTAGCATGGGCGACTCGTCAACATTTACCTTGGTGAATTCCATCTTGTCCTTATATTCCACGGAAAGCTCGTCGATGATAGGCGCTACCATGCGGCACGGTCCGCACCATACAGCCCAGAAATCAACCAGCACGGGTTTTTGGGATTCAAGGACAGTCGATTTGAAATCCTTTTCTCCCACGTCTTTGATATTTGCGGTCATTTCGCCTCCGAGTGTAGTTTAATTCTTGTCAGTCGCCGGGCCGGGTTCCCTGTTCAGGGTCTGGCCTTCCAGACGGGCCTTGTCATTAATGTTAACACCACTTGCCAGAATACTGTTAATAATAAATGCGTTTTCACCTACGGTGACGTTATCCCACAGGAGGGAATTCTCTATGACGGCGCCCTTTTTAATAAGGCAGCCTTTTCCCAGCACCACAGGGCCTTTTAGTTCGACCCCCTCTTCTATTACACAGCCGCCGCCTATTATAACCGGCGGAGTTATACGCGCGGTGGGATGCACCTTGCTGCTGCTGTCGATTACAATCTTATCACCGCTATGCAGCGGTGAAACGCAGTTGCCGCCGAGGATATTGCAGTTCAACTGGTGATATTTTTCGGGCGTTCCCATGTCGATCCAGTAAGCATCACTGGCGTAAGCGTAAACGGGCTCCCCCTTCTCCAGCATCTCCGGGAAAACAGCTCGCTCGAACATGTAGAATTCACCTTCGGGAATATAGTTCAGAACATCCGGCTCCAGTATATAGATGCCTGCATTTATCCAATGGGACGTGACCTTGTCCCAGGATGGCTTTTCGATGAAGCGTTGCACGCGGCCGTTTTGGTCGGTCTCGACCACGCCGAATTTGGTGGGGTCCTCAACCCTGGTCAGGGCGATCGTCGCTTTGGCCTTATTGTTCCTGTGGAAATTCAGCATATCGGTATAGTCAATGTCCGTGTAAACATCGCCGTTGAGAACGAAAAAAGTCTCTTTCACCTGGCTGCCGGCACGCTTGACGGCGCCGGCTGTGCCCAGGGGCTTCTCCTCCAGGCTGTAAGATAGCTTAATATTCGGCTCACTATTATTGCGGAAATACTCGAAAATGGAATCGGGCTTGTAGCCCATGGCGAGCACGATCTCATTTATGCCATGTTCCGCCAGCCTGAGAATTACATGCTCGATGAAAGGTTTGTTGACAACCGGCACCATGGATTTAACAACGGTATAAGTCAATGGGCGGAGCCTGGTGCCTTCGCCGCCCACGAGAATAATAGCCTTCATAATGGGGGTTAAATTATTTTAATCCGTTTGCTGAGGTGTAGCAACTAATTGAATAACACAGGATCGATATATCGTAGAATAAATCAAATTCCATCGTTCAGGGTAATAGCCTGTTAATTCAACGCAAGTATACCCTTACATCACGTTAGGTTATATCACAAATCATTGCGCTATTTATGGGTGCTTCGGTATGGTCATTACATCTTATACTCAGTATAGTATTTCTCCTTTTAGGTCTTTGGAGAGGAATAGCTGTGGCAAACTTCCTGTTAGTGTAAATTCCTTTTCCTTAAAGAGCTTCACGCAGGCATCTACAACATCCGGATCATATAGCTTGCCCTTATTCTTTGATATTTCCTCCAGTGCCTTATCAAGACCCAATGCCGGCCGGTAGGGGCGGTGTGCAACCATGGCTTCAACCACGTCTGCTACAGCCAGTATTTTGGCTTCCAAGATCATATCCTCACCCTTTAGCTGATTGGGATATCCCGAACCATCCAGTCTTTCATGATGCTGCAAGACAGCCTTCGCAATATTACAAGGGAAATCCATCCCTTTTACAATATCGTAGCCATGCTGGGGATGGGCTTTTATCAAGTTAAATTCAATATCGGAAAGTTTTCCGGGTTTACTGAGTATATCAGAGGGAACATACAGTTTCCCGATATCATGGATTACTGCCGCCATCCTAAGTTGATCAATTCGGGTATCCTCTAACTTCATTTCCCTGGCTATGGCGATTGCCAGGTCGGCCACTTTATGCTGATGGCCTGAAGTATAGGGATCTCTCGTTTCCACGATTTTGGCCATGGTATCGATGGCATCATCCAAGGTTTTCTTCAGGGATGCGTAGCTTTTTACAAGTTTTTCTTCGGCCTGCTTACGCTCGGTTATATCCCTGGCCTCAGCCAGGATGGATATGGGCTTGCCGCTCGGGTCCCGTATGAGGCTGAAACTACTTTCCGCCCACACGGTTGTGCCGTCCTTGCGGTAATATTCAAGATCCAATGTGCGGACAGGATTATAGCCCGGGTCAGCCTCTATCCTGGGTATCTCCTCTGAAAACATCTTTAACGCCGGTTTGAGCGACTCCGGTGTGATTTGCTTCTCCAGCGGCAGTTCCAAAATCTCCTGGTACGTGAAGCCGCGCAGCTTTGCCGCGGAGGGACTCAGGTACGTGGTCTTGAGGTTCATATCCATTAGCCTTATAGTATCTGTCATGTGCTCCGTAAGTAAGCGGTATTGCGCCTCGCTCTTCCTCAGCGCATCCTCCGCCCGCTTGCGCTCGGTGATGTCCTGTGCAAATCCTAGCAGACCAACTGCAACGCCATTTTCGTCAAGGATTGGAACTTTATCTGTCTGCACCCACCTTATACCGCTTGCGGATTTATATTGTTCTATTATGTTAAATTTGGGCCTTCCTAGTTTAATAACCTCCTGGTCGTCGTTTGCCATGTCTTGTGCAATCTTGGCCGGATAAAGGTCAAAAACTGTTTTCCCCCAAAATTCTTCTTCAGGTATTTTAAGCGCTTCAGCAAATGTCTTATTTACGCGCACGAATCTTCCTTCTTGATCTTTAAAAAACATTATTATTGGCGATGAATCGACAATGAGCCTGAATTCATGGCGTTCTTTTTCCAAATATTCTTGTAATCTCTGGCGCTCGGTGATGTCTATATCCACCTCAAGGATCATAGACGAACCATCCACCTCGGTGAAGGGGAAGTCATATAAGTCGATAACCTTGGCGTTGTCCGTGGTTGTTATTTGCCAATGATGAGGCTTTGCGGTTTTTAACACATTATATGTCTGGCAAAAATCACAGGGCTCTTTTTTCCCAAAACAATACTCATAGCAGTACCTCCCGTGCGACTCTCCAAACTCATCCCGGAAAGCGCGATTGGCAAAGGCGACATGATAATCCGGCGTCAGCAGGCATACCATCATCGGCATAATTTCCAGGATATCATGTAACCGCTGTCGTTCTGCTTTCAGCATCCCCTCCGTCTGCCTGCGCTCGGTGATGTCGCGTGACACCCCTAGAATACCGATAGGTTGGCCATCTGTATCTCGTATGAAAGAAACATTGATTTCAACCCAGACTGTAGAGCCGTCTTTACAGATATGCTCAAGTTCCAGCGTCCTCATCCTGGACAGGTCCTTTGGCTCCATGCTTTCTAAGACTAGTTCTTCCTCGAATGCTTTCGACGCAATCTCAAGAGAGGAGGGGGTGAAGATCTCCTCCAGAGACTGGGCCAGAACTTCTTCAACGGTGTAGCCACGTATTTGCAAAACAGATGGGCTCATATAGGTGAACTTCAAATTCATATCCATAGTCCAGATGATGTCTCTGGCATTCTCGGCCAGCAAGCGATATTTCTCCTCGCTTTCCTGCAATTTATCTTCCGCTGCGGATTTTTTAATGACCTCCAGTTCTTTCCGGGTCTTTTCCAGGCCGGCTTCTATCTCCCTGCGCTCGGTGATATCCTCAATGGCCAGGAGGATGATCCGCTCTTTGCCCAACACTCTTTGAATCTGTCGGGCATTCAGAAGCATTATGCGCCTGCCAATGGCCGAAAAATTGTGTTCCACCTCATAGTTATCAAAGGTTGTCTTTTGGGGAAGGATGGTTTCCAGCAGTTCCCGCAACCTGGGGATATCCCACTGTTTATTGCCCAGGTCATAAATAAGCTGCCCCACGGTCTCTTCGGGCTTTACCTTAAAGAATTCATAGAAGGAGCGGCTGACCGTGACTACCCTTAAATCCTGGTCCAGAACAATTAAAGGCTCACGCACAGTGTTGATGATGCTCTCGGCATATTCGCGGGCTTCATCTGCGGATTGTTTAATTACTTCCGGTTCTTTGCGGGTTTTCCCCCGGATCATTTTCTCTCCCCTCGCGTTCGGTGACGCTCTTTCAAAGCTTCAATTATCCTGTTAAACTCGCTGCTTTTATTTAGCAGCAGGTCGGCCCCTGCGGCCAGGCATTTCTTGCCCAAGACCGTATCTGTATTGCCGGTCGCGACGATGACAAAAATCCCGGGGTGGTTCTTCTTAATTGTGGTCAGCACTTCGATGATGGCCCCGTCGGTAATTAGAGGGTCTATGACCAGGGCGTCAGGCTGGAATTTCCAGACATCGGAGATGACTTCGGCGCTGTTCATGGGCTGACCCACCACCTGGATTTTCTGCCGATCCCCCAGCAATGCAATCAGCCGTTGCTTTATGAGCCCGGAACGGTCAGCCAGTATGACTTTCATATGAGATACCCCTCCCAAGTAAACGATGCCACGCGGTATAAGGATAGGACAAATCCGGATGGATTTATATAGATTGAGGGGTGATTCTCCTGTAGATATATGTTATTCTTTTGTCTTTATTTATCTACAGGATGCGGACTGCCGTTTTGACCTTTCCGGTCGGAAATCACTCAGGAATCTCGTGCTGTAGGCCGTAGCGGATGAGGTCCGCATCGCTTTTAACATCCAGTTTCTGCATAGCGCGGGCTTTGTAAGTGCTGGCCGTCGATTGGCTGATCGACATTTCCCCGGCGATTTGCTTTATCGTCTTGCCCTCTATGATCAGGCGCACCACTTTCAGTTCGTTGGGAGAGAGCAATTCATGAGGTTGCCTGTGGGGCCTTTGCCCGGTGCCCACTGCCTCCGCCACGTCGCCGGCCAGGTCGGAGCTTATATATCTCGATCCGGAGGCCACCCTGCGGACGGCGCCGATAAACTCGTTCACCAGGCTGGTTTTCGTCAGGTAGCCGGAGGCGCCGGCCCTCAGCGACTCCAGCGCGAATTGCACTTCCGCATGGCGGCTCAGCACCAGGAACAACAGGTCGGGCTTGATGGCTCTGGCTTCCCTGATGACATCCAGCCACCTCTTGCCGGGCATGGAGATATCCAGTATGACAAGGTCGAAATCCCCCTTGCCCACCTGTGCCAGCACTTCATCGCCGGTCGAGGCCTCGGCGACCACTACGATGTCCGGCGTATCTTCAAGGATCTGCTTCAGGCCCTGGCGGATTATGGGATGGTCGTCTGCTGCCAGAAGCCTGATCACGGCGTCACCTCCTGAGCGAGAGGAATTTTCACATCTATAACGGTTCCTCCGTCCTGGGGACTAGTAATTCGCATTTTACCTCCAAAGGAAGCGACCCGTTCGCGCATACCGATTATCCCTATGGATTTCTTGTTGGCCAGCTCCCGTTTTTCAATGCCTTTGCCGTTATCCATGATTTGCAGGGATATGCAGTCCTGCAACTTCTTTAAGTGCATGGTAACCATGTCGGCCGCTGAATGACGGGTGATATTGGTGAGCGATTCCTGCAAAACGCGGAAAAGCGCAATGGCGATATCTGTGTCCAGCGTAAAATCCTCCGGGTCGTAGTGAGCCTCATGGCGAATGCCGGTCCTTTTGGAGAATTCGTGCAGGCTCAATTCGACGGCCGCGCACAGGCCAAGCTCATCCAGCAGTGGCGGCCTCAGCTCCGTGGTTATGTGTTTTACCTTCTCGTCCATCAGGGTGATCAATTTGTCCATTGCGGCGGCTTTAGCCGACAGCTGCTTATGATCAGAAGGCAACTTTTTGGCCAGTACCGACAGGTCTATCTGCAAGGCGGTCAGCGTTTGCCCCAGGTCATCATGTATCATCCTGGCAATCCTTTTTCTTTCTGCCTCCATGGACATCTGCAGGTTACCTGCCAGCGCTCTCATCTCCTCGTGCGACGCCTGCAGTTCGATCTCTATATTTTTGCGCTCGGTGATATCTACCAATATGCCACGCATGCCCGCATACCTTGAGTTGAGCATGATAGGGGAGGCATAAATTGTGACCGGGAATTTGCTCCCGTCTTTCCTTACCGCTGTATATTCATTTGACGGGGAATTTTGCCCTTTAATGCGGGCACCTATATTTTCCATCGCCCGGGACCGGTCCTGCGGGATAATTGTTTCAAGCACATTCATACCTGCAGCTTCCGCCTCGCTGTAGCCAAATATTTCAAGTCCCTGGCGGTTGACGAAGGTGAAGTTGCTCTTCTCATCGGCTTCGAATATTACCTGGGGAAGTAAACTGGCCATGTTCTTGAACCTCTCCTCGCTCTTCTTCAGCGCCTCCTCCACCTTTTTACGGTCCGTGATATCGACAGCAATACCGATTACTGTCGGTATTCCAGCCAGTTTTGTCATAGTTACCGCAATGTCGATCCACCGCTCACTGCCATCTTTCCGCAACAGCTTGGTTTCGTAGTGGTCGGGAACCCTCTCGCCTCGTAATCTCGCCTCTCCTCGTTGTCGCACGAGGTTAAAGAAATCCGGGGTTACGCAATCCCAGAAGTTCATACTCTGCAGCTCTGCGTCCGTATAGCCGGTCCAACTCTGGAAAGAAGGGTTGGTATAGATAAATTTTTCCTGGTTGGCAAAGACGCCGGAGATGCTGGTTTCAGAAAGCGACCTGAATTTTTCCTCGCTTTCCCGCAATTTCTCTTCCGCCAGCTTGCGTTCCGTGATATCGGTGCCGTAAAAACGCATGTTATCCCTAGAGAGATCCAAGTATACCGTTTCTTCCCACCACGTATCCGCAATCTTGACCTGCCTGATCATGGTGTGTGTTTTCCCATCACGAACTGCTTTAAGTAGATCTTCCGCGCCAGACAGGAAGGGGTGACTCATACCGAGAGATGCCATATCTGGAAAGAGGAGTCTGGCCACTGGGTTCATGTAACTTATTTTACTGTCCAGGTTGATCTCGATTATCGGGTTCGGATTGTTCTCAGGAAACGATGCCAGGTGGACAATCTCAGCTTCCGCCTGCTTGCGCTCTGTGACATCGTTGTAGATGGCTACGATTTCACCTGAAGACAGCCTGTAAACGTAGTTGTCACGCCAGCCGCTTATCCTTCCGTCACGATACTGTGTAATGGGATGAGGCTCGGGCACTCCCGTGCGCCACACTCTCTGTAAGACATCAAAGAGGCCGAACTCCTTTACGCCGGGAAAGGCATGGAGGACGCTTTTGTCGATGATGTCTTCCTTCTTAACATTTTCTATCCTTTCGGCAGCGCAGTTGAAATCCTTGATGGTGAAATCTTCGCCGTCCGACGCGGCCTCGTAAACAACCACGCCGTTTTTAGTACTATTGAATAGATCGCGGTACCGCAACTCGCTTTCTTGAAGCGCCTGCTCCACCCTTCTCTTTTCGGTGATATCTATCACTGTCCCCATCACAGCAGTTTTGCCTTGATAGTTGACCAGCATGCCGTAGACTTCTATGTAGATGAGTGAGCCATCTTTTTTTAAGCCCTTGTAGACAATGTTACTGCTTTCGGTTTTGCCTTCCATTCTCTCTTGAAGTCTTCTCGTTAAAGCCTGGATATCATCGGGGTGAATCAGGTCTTGGGGACCGAGCTTGCCCGTGATTTCATCGAGGGAATAACCAAATGTCTTTGCAAAGCTCGGATTCACATAGGCCATTTTGGCATCCTGGATGATGTAGATACCAGCAATAGTCTTTTCGGTGAGTGTCTTGAACTTCTCTTCGCTCTGTTTCAATGCTTCCTCGGCCTGCTTTTGCGCGGTGATATCGACAACAGTCGTTATGTAGTAGAGCGCCGCGCCGCCATTATCCTTTTGCAGCACCGAGCTCACATCACCCCATAATATTGAATTATCTTTCTTTATATACCGCTTTTTGTACCTGACGGATGATTCCCGGCCTGCCTGCAATGCTTCAATCTTTCTATTAGTCTCGTCAATGTCCTCCGGGTAAGTAATATCCTGCCATTTAACGTGTAACAACTCTTCTTTTTTATATCCCAGCATATCGGCCAATGCCTGGTTGGCGTTCACCGTGCCGTCATTCGACGTGATCGATTTACCGATAGCGGAGTTGTCAAATATGTTTCTGAATCTTTCCTCGCTTTTCTTTAGAGCTTCTTCCGCCCTTCTCTTTTCAGTGATATCAATGCTGCTGTGCTGGACGGCAAAATTCTTGCCGCTCTCGTCTTTGAGGCAAGTATCGACCATAAGAAAAGACCGCTCTCCCGTGGGAAGGACGAATGTGTCCACGTATTCCCTGTGACCTCCTGTGCGTAGCAACTGGCTGTTGAGCTCGACATAGCGGTCCGCTGTTTCCCGCGGCAGGAAGTCATATAACGACAGGCCGATAATTTCCGAAATTGTCTTTTTAAAGCTGGCAGCTACCCGATTGTTTGCCATCAGGAAGCGGCCGTCCTTATCAATGATTACAATCCCCGTCCCGGAATTCTCAAATAAATCCAGGTGCCGTTCGAGTAATTTCGCAAGTTGTTTCTTGGTCAATTTATTGTAGTTAATCGGGGAGCGAGTAAAAGAATTTACGATTTCATCCACGATCGGAACTCGCTCCAGATGTGATAGTCGGACTGACGTTAATATGCCGATAAGCATGTAAAGGCACCCTATATAGCGCGCTGCTCTTGAGGTCCAACCTAATGGGGTTCCTATGGCTTTCGCGAGGAGGGCCGCGATCAGTCCTATTGTGATCAGTGTCAGGCCGAGGCCGAACCAGTATGCAAAACCTGACCACCTGGCAAACGAAATCAGAAAAAGTATTGAAGACAGGGCGAATAGGGCCATTGCCGTCCCAAGCACGGCCATCCTGAGGAGGGTGAACCCGGAGTCCTGCAAGAAGAACGGGGGTATCCAACCACGGAATGCCGCGATTATACAGAGAGCCATAACGATCAGTGTGGACATGTAAGCCGCGGCAGCGTAAACCCGGCCATGTTCCGGCGATGTATAGGGTTTCCTGTGCCTGACGGCAAGGAGGCTGGCGGGGGCGATGAACAACGCTGCGATTAATGCTCCTGTATTGTAGATGATAGCGGAGACGTTCAGGCCGCTGGGGAACGTGGTTGCAAAACCGGCTACCAGCCCGGAGAATCCCAGGGCGATCATGCCGCATCCTATCAGCAGAATTCTTATGGCTCCCGTACTGACATACCCTCTCCAGCATAAAAAGGCCACTGCAAAGGGAATGATCAACAGGATGTCGAGTGTGGGGAGCAAGTAGGATGGTTCAAAGACTGCGGAGGAGCCGAGTATCGCCTGTGCGATTATTAATGCGATGAACAGCGGCACGGGTATCAGGCCGATGACTTTTAGCCATCCCATCCCGGCTCTCCGCTCACTGCCACTAACCTTAACGCCAGGTCCCATCACATGGCCTCCGTGAACTCTATGCTCTATACCTATAAAATTATTTTACATAAATGTAAGATGAAAGTAAAAACGTGCGAAGTTGTTTTGGTAAGGTGTCTAATTCGCGAGAAACGTCAATTTCACCCCAGTTTATTCTTATTGCTTGGGGTGAAAAATCTTTTCAGCTTTATTGATTTATAGTGAAATAACTCAATTTTCAGTGTTTAGTGAGTTTCATATAGCCCTATGAACGTAAATACAGTAACGGGTCAAATCTGATAGTCGTAGCTAAATTCCTGCTTTACCTTCATCTGCATTTCCTTCAGCTCATCCACAGGCGCTGTCACACCGATACTGCTCTCCAGCATTTTCACTCGCTCTTCCAGCTTGTCGTGCTCGGCCAGCACCAGCCTGATGGCCTCGGCTACCGGATCGGGCAGGCGGTCGTGGTCCAGTTCGATTTTGGCTGCATGCTGTTCCTCGACTATCCTGCCGGGCACGCCCACAACGGTGGCGCCGGGCGGGACCGATTTGATTACCACCGAGCCTGACCCTATCCGTGCGCCGTCTCCCACCGTTATGGCGCCCAGTATGATGGCACGTGACCCGATAACCACGTTGTTGCCTATGGTGGGATGCCTTTTCTTTTTCTGAAGCATGGTGCCGCCCAGCACCACGCCCTGGTACATGAGCACATCATCGCCTATCTGTGAGGTCTCACCGATCACTACGCCCGCTCCGTGATCGATGAAGAAGCGCCTGCCGATGATAGCGCCGGGGTGGATCTCGATCTGGGTGAAAAAGCGGTTGACCTGCGAGATCATGCGGGCGATAAAAAACCATCGATGGCAGTAGAAGAAATGCGCCACGCGATGCCACCACAGCGCATGCAGGCCGGGATAGAGGACCAGTACCTCGAATGCGCTCCTCGCTGCCGGGTCACGGTCCATGGCGGCCCGGATATCTTCTTTCATAGTCCGGATGCAGCTAAACATCGTTCCAGATATTATACGTTATATCGAGAGTTTAAACAGTTCAATTGAGTTTGCTGTGGTTTGGACTGACAGCTCCCTCTCATCCATCCCCTTGATCTGGGCCGCCGCTTTGAGGCTTCGAAGCACGTCCGCAGGCTGAGAGCGGTACCTGTCGGGACGGCCGTAAAATACGGGACAATCCGTCTCCAGCAGGAGCCTGTTCAGCGGCGCTTCCCTGATGGCCCGGCGGTGCTCGTCATGGTATTCGGCTGCAGGCGTGGCGGAGATATAGTAGCCGGCCTCGATCAGCTCGGATAACGTGCTGGAGAAGCCCGTGTACCAGTGAAATACCAGCCTTTTTATCCCCGTCTCTTTGGCTAAATGCAGGCAGTCCTTCCACGCATAGCGGCTGTGTAAAGATACCGGTTTGTCGAATTCCAGGGCCAACTGGAGCAGCCTGCGGAGAACATTTTGCTGTAATTCTTTGCCGGCCCCTTTGAGCACCCGCTTGTCGTAGTCCAGGCCCACCTCGCCCAGGGCGCAGGCGGACAGCAGATGGTTTTTAATAAAGGAGATATTCTCCTCGATGCCGGTTTCATCCAGGTTTCTCATCGCCCAGGGATGCAGGCCGACAGCGGCGTAAACTGTTGCAGGATAGCGGGCGGCAAGCTCCAATATTTTTTGATTGGAGGTCAGACCCTGGCCCACCGCTAGAACGGCCTCCACGCCTGCCTGCGCAGCCTGCTTTAGAGCTGAATCTATATCCTCGATCTCATCGAGGTGGGCGTGTGTATCAACCAGTCCCGGCAAGTCGGCTCCCGAAGATATCTTCAAAACTCAAGTTATATATATCGTCAGGCTTCAAGGGGCCAGATTCAGTAATAAATGCACTGATCAGCTCAAGCGGGACCATGTCGAATCCGGGCTCCGGCCTGCGCATGCCGGTTATAAAGCCCCTGACGTCTAACTTAGCCTTCTCACAAAGGGAATAGACCGGGATGGACCTGCGAGCGGCAATTTCAGCTACTTCAAGCGTAGGGGAGCCGTTGAGAAACCAGCCCTGCAGGGACACGGAATCGGCGCCTATCAGGACGGCATCGGCCCTGGCCACATGCCAGCGCACCTGCCCGTCGGGGACAATCCTGCAAAGGATGCCAGCCTTTTCGAGGCGCTGGGCTGCAATTTGGCCGTAGGCTATCTTGCCATGCCGGGATTCTACAGCCAGGACCTTGAAATCGATGCCCTTACGCCTGGCAGTTTCCAGTGCGCTGCAGACGGAGGAGCTGTAGCTGCAGGTCAGGATAACCGTTCGGCGGCCGATCAATTTAGCTGCCTGGCGCGCCACCGAGGCGGCTGATTTATCCTCGTATTTGATCAGCCGGGCGGCGATATCAGCTCCGTTTTTTTTCAACCTCTCGATGGTTGTAACCTTAGTTTCCAGAGCAGTCAATTCGTCCTTGAATTTCATTGCATAGTTGGCTATGCAGGCCATGCCCGGCCTTACTTGAATAAGGGCCTCCACGACTTCACCTATCTGGCGGTGTAATTTGGCTGCCGTACGGGCATCGCTTCCCCGGCAGGCGTCCTTGAGGGCTTCGAGGGATTGAGTGGTCAAACATCCTGCCCCGTGCTCCCGGTCCCTGGCAATGGCATTTACGGCTTTTCTTAAGTCGGCCTTCATGAGCGAATTATACCTTAAAGCCGGGGCGGGTTCATATACGCTTTGAACCAATCCGGCAATTGAAAACCATACTAGAATTCCGGCTTCGCTATGATGGCAATGGGTATGGATAGCAAGGCGAGAGCGCCGGCGATAACAAAGCCGCTTACGTAGCCGGGAACGGCGCCGCTGATGATTGATCCCACTAATGTGGCGAGAGTTACGGTGGCGGTGATGGTTCCCAGGTTGCCTCCCATGCGGGTAACGACGAAGAGATTGGAGATGATGAGGCTGCGCGTCACCATAACCACACTATCGCCCACGGCATGCAACAAGCGTGTGCCCAGGACGGTCCCGAAAGTGGCTGTGAAACCAAGTAAAATGTTGGTGACGCCGGAAATGGCTATGCCCATATAATAAAGCTTGGCCAGCCCTTTGCCCCCTGAATTGAGCCGGTCGCCCAGGAACCCGTTTACTATCGACAGGATAGCCATGACATTGGCGTGGATGAAGAACAGCCAGCCTATCGATTCGTCATTGAGCCCGACATCTTTGTTGAGGAACAGGCTTAAGCTGGACTGCTCTGCCCCTGCATGCAGGGAAAATGCAAAAACCAGCACGATGAAGATGAGCACAGACTTATTCGACAGGTCGGTCTTATAATCCGAAATTTGCACCTGTGTGCCTGGCACATCCGCCAGGAAAATGCAGAGGATGAACAATGGCGCCAGAGCGGACAGGGCAAATATGAAGACCTCATTCATGTTGGAGGCCGATAATATGTAGCCGCCCAGCAGGGGCCCCAGGCCGTAGCCTACCAGCAGTGCGGCGTTGAAGTAGCCGAGCTTAAGCCCGCGGAATTTATTGCCCAGCGTTTTATAGTAAAGCGAGGGCAGTGCATTATTGAATAGAGCGTATCCCGTGCCTGCCACCGCCACCCACAGCAGGGTAGGCCAAAATTCCCGGGCCATCATGAGGCCGACGATCCCCAGGCCGAAGATAACCTGGCTTACGACAACCAGTTTTTTAGGCGAGATGCGGTCGACGAAGACGCCGATTGGGATCATCAATAGCAGCGACATCAGCGTGAATATGGCGATGAGTAGGCCAACCTGGAAGTGGCTGAAGCCGATGTCTATCCAGTAGATAGTAACGTAGGTCAGCACGGTCCAGAGTGACATCGACTGCAGTGCATAGATGATGCAGGGTATTACAAAGCGCTTTGAGAAACTGAGTTCGTGCAGTTCCATAATCGAAGTTTAGAAGTATATCAGGTGTATGGTAAACACACCAAGCGGACTACGAGTTTGGCAACGTTCAGCTGTGACGTATTATTTTGCATCAAACCGCTATAAAGTGTATAGTTATCCTAGTGGTTTTTGTTTAGGTTATTGTCGACTTAATCCCTTTGCGCAAATACCCCGCCTCGCTTAATCTAAGTTTAAGATGACCCGACTTCAAGCCATTATTATATATACAGGAATAATTTTTGGAGGGAAAGACTAAGTATCATGAACATTTATGTTGGAAACCTGGCCTACGAGGTGACAGAGGAAGATCTTAAGACGGAGTTCGAAGCATTTGGAGAGGTTGCTTCGGTAGCCATAATTAAGGATAACTACACAGGCCGCTCCAAGGGATTCGGCTTTGTAGAGATGCCTAAATTACAGGAAGGCCAGGCGGCTATTACAGGCTTGAACGGCAAGAAACTGAAGGAGCGCACGATTACCGTCAACGGCGCTCGACCCAAGGGCGAAAGCGGACCCCGCGGTGGCAGTGCTGGTGGTGGCAGGCCGTCCTTTGGTGGTGGCCGTGGTGGTGGTGGTGGCCGCGGTGGCGGCGGCCGTGGCGGTGGCCGTGGTGGAATGGGAAGGTATTAATTAATAATAGTTTGAAATAAATAAAGTGACCGGCTGCATTGCAGCCGGTCACTTCTATAATCAGGTTCTAATTTAGACCCAACCACGTAGCCTCATGGCTTCCACAACACGTTCCACAGCCCTCACGTAGGCTGCCTGACGCATGTTGATCTTATAGTCCTTATGCGTATCGTAGACTGAGTGATAGGCAGTAGTCATCTTATTGTCGAGTTTCTCGTAAACTTCCGCCTCCGTCCAATAGTACATGCTGTAGAGTAATCCGCTGTTTTTCTGGCCTTACAAGACCCAACTGCCATATAATACCGGATTAAAACATGCCCGGAATAAAAATTTGCTCGCCGTTTTGAAAGGACCCGCATGATAAATGAAATAGCCTCCAACCTGTTTTGCATCGAGCTGCCGCTGCCGCAGAACCCGTTGAAATCCATCAATGCCTACGTGATAAAAGGTAAAAACAGGAACCTTATCATCGATACCGGCATGAACCGGCCGGAATGCAAGGCCGTCCTCTTTCCCGCTCTGAATGAATTGCGGGTCGACATGGAGAAGACGGACCTTTTCATAACCCATTTGCATGCCGACCATTTTGGATTAAGCGGCGACCTGGCCGTCGACGGCTCGAAATGCTATATGGGGAGCCTTGAAAGCGGGATAGTTAAGGGTGAAAAGCGCTGGGATGAATACCTGTCGCTTTTCTCCGATAACGGTTTCCCGGTGGACGTTTTAAAGGAGTCGATATCCAGGCATCCCGGTGTGATCTTCGGCCCCAGCCGGCTGGTGGATATAACGCCGGTGGAGGATGGACAGGTGATCGAGGCCGGAGAATACGCTCTGAAGTGTATAGAGACTCCCGGGCATTCGCCGGGTCACATGTGCCTCTACGAGGCCGGCAAAAGGATCCTATTTTCGGGCGACCATATCCTGTTCGATATCACTCCCAATATCTCCTACTGGCCGCAGATGAAAGATGCGCTGCGCAGCTATCTGGCCAGCCTGGATAAAGTCAAAATGCTGGATGTTTCACTGGTATTGCCGGGCCACCGGAGCTCCTGGCATAACCACCTGGAAAGGATCGAAGAATTGAAGAAACACCATTGTTCGCGGCTGGACGAGGCAGTCACTGCCCTGCAGGACGGTGACATGACGGCTTATGAGATCGCCCCCTATATCACGTGGAAGATAGAATGTTCCGACTGGGAGCAGTTTCCCATCGCCCAGAAGTTCTTCGCCGTAGGCGAGACCGTGGCACACCTGCAGTACCTTGAGAATGACGGCGTATTGCGCAGCTACAAAGAGGACGGCCAGATATACTATTCGCTGGAATGAAATCCTTGATAATCGATCAACGATGGGCTATTATTGCAGGATATTTTTGGATAGGCAGGCAAAAAATTTAACATGAGATACAGGTCAAGCGACGGGGACTTGACCCCGATTATCGTCCTCATCATACTAAACTTCCTGGTATATATCGCCGTTAATATCGGCAATTTTACAGATAACAGCATAATACAGTATCTGGCCCTCTCCAGGTCGACTTTCTTTGCCAATCCATGGACCATTGTCACGTACATGTTTACGCACCAGGACTTTTTCCACATCCTGTTCAATATGCTGACCCTGTACTTCTTCGGGCAGTTCCTCAACCGGCTGGTGGGAACACGAATATTTTTGACTATCTATTTCATCGGCGGCCTGGTATCGGGGCTGGTCATACTCTTGCTGTCACCGGTAATATCATCTACTATCGGCGCTTCGGGCGCCATTTTCGCATTGGGCGGCGCGCTGGCGGTAATGACGCCCCAGCTAAAGGTATTCATCTTTCCCATACCGGTGCCGATGCCTTTGTGGGTGGCCATACTGGTCACATTCCTAGTATTGGCCCTTATACCCGGAGTTTCATGGCAGGGTCACCTGGGAGGCCTTCTAACCGGCCTGCTGGCGGGATGGTACTTGCGCAGAAGGGTACGCATTATTCTCTGACGCCGCAACCTGCGGACGTTTTTTATGCCTGATCAATAGGAGGAGCTTCCACAGCTTCATCCTTAGCTTGGCGGGCTTCCCGCTGTTTTTTCTGCTCTTGTTCCAGGTATTCGATGGCGAATTCGCTGAATTTGATGACCCTGCCGTTCCTGATGCGCTTTTCGGGCTGCTCTATATAGATATTGAACATGTCGTCCAGGTTGACTTCCACGCAAAGGTCAAGTATGACCTTCTTGCCCCACTCAAAGCCCTCCCTGAAAGGGTTCTTGTCATGGTACTCGGGCTGATGAACGTCGGTAAACAGGATTTTGACTTTTCTCATGTCCTCCTCACTAATCGCCTGATTAGAATTATAGAAGTTGGCTGATGAAAGGTAAACCGTCACGGCTCCTGCTGAAATTTAACCGAGGGGGATGGTTGTCCCGCTGGCCAGGGCTATAAGTTTGCCGTCGGGATCCGTGACTTTGATTTCCGAAATGCAAACGCGCTTGCCCCTCTTAACCACCCGGCATTCTGCGACCAGCTTATCATTTTCTTTGGCCGTGGCTATGAAATGAATATTCAGCTGAGAGGCTACGTTGGGCGTAGTCACTGAATTGGTGGCATAGGCGAATGCCTGGTCGGCGGCAGCGGTAATAATGCCTCCGAAGATGGTGCCGTTGAAGTTGATGTACTCGGGCTTCATCTGCATCTCCACCCTGGCATAGCCGTCCGACAGGTCTGTCAAATTCATGTCGAGGAAGGATGCGATGGGCTCGTTTTTGCCCAGCTCTTTGAGCTTGTCCACGTTATCAGTCATCACATTTTATCCGGTGCAGAAAAGTGATTCCTATGTTATCATATTACCCGGTCCTTTTGCCCACCCTAATCAAAGCCCTTTACACGGTTAAATGATAGTTAATCGTCGTTTTCTTTTAGCTTTCACCTGTTGGCTGGCGGTCATCTCGAACTTTCTGCTGCCCGGTGGAAGCTTGCTCTCCCTGCCGGCCGAGGCCAGCCCCGGGATCATGTGCTGGGAGACTGTTTCCACTCCTTATTCCTATCCCGGCAGGAACGATATCTTAAACCCTCTCATCGGCGGGGCCTTTACCGGCAGTGAAATCCGCGACCTTTCAATCGGCAGCGACGGCGCCACTCTTTTGTCGGCCGTTACGGTCGATGCCAGATATATAAATGCGGCCGCGGCTCCCGGCCCGCTGGGAGTGCTGCTGGCTTCTCCCGACCGCGGTTTAAGCTGGACTATATCCCCTTATCTTCACCTGGTAAATGCAGCCGGCTGGACTCCGGGCAACCACGTTTATAATGTGTTGATTGCCCCTGATAACCCCAACTTATGGGCGGCTACGGCTGGCGGCCTCTCGTCCGGGCCGGTTCAGCTCTGGGTTTCCAGCGACGCCGGCGCTACCTGGAGCAACAGCCTGGTCCCCGCCCTGGCTGCTGGTGAGGCGATAAGCGCTATGGATATCTCGGCCGATTACACCACCGGACGCGATTTCCTGGTTGCAACTCGCAGCAGCACCGGAGCCGGGCGCATCTTCATAACCAGGGAGACCGGATTCGGCGTCTGGAGCCAGCAGGCCAGCCCCACCTCTGATCCGGTGGACTTTTTCAGCGTCAAGTTTTCTCCCGGCTATGCCGGCGACCAATGCCTGGTAGCCGTGCTGGCGAATGCGACCTCGACTTTCTATAACATAGGGGTCAGGGATATAAACAATAACTCCCTATCTTCATGGATATATACGGGTAACGGCATCGAGATAATCTCCAGCACGTCACCGGTGGGGGCATCGCCTTCGTTTGCCACGCTGGCGACGGCCGATATCTCGCTGCCGTCCGATTTCTCCGGTCAAACCAGCAGCTTGCGGCGCGCCTTTGTCAGCCTCAACGTTCCCTCGCCGGCCCTCGGGACGGATGAATCGGGGATCTTCCGCATGGACGATTCAGTTCCGGCCACGCTTTTAAGCACCACTGCCAGCTCCACGCTTCAAATCTACAGCATAGCCTTCTTTGGGACATATCAGACGGGCAAGCTACTGGCCGGTTTTGTATGGGGGTCTCCCTGCAATGCGGCCGTGCCAACATTATTCGCGGGTACACCCTGTTTTTGCGCCGGATCGTGCGTGTATCAATCCCTCAAGCCGCCTACGGGCGCAGCCAACCAGGGGCTTTGCGGCAGCGCCAGCATCTTAAGCTGCAGCGATAACCTGACGGGGATCGGTTCGGCCCTGGTGGCTTGGAACCACGATGGTTCGCTGGCCTATGCAGCTACCGGGTCGGGGACTATTGCCAATAACGTAACATGGTGGAATTCTCCCTCAAGCCCCGGGCCATGGATATCGACATTGATACCGGATGATGAATCGGCGCTCTCCATAAGCCGCAATAACGGCGATACTTGGAACCAGCTGGCCCTGATAGATACCACCATCGACTGGTTCAACGATGTTGCGGTGTCCGCCGATTGCACTACCGTTTATCTGGCTTCCGTCAACAGGAACGTCGGGATCGGCTGTAATGAATTCGACAGTGTCTGGCGTTCGACCATCAGCCCGGCTGCTACTGCACCCCTCCCCGCGCCCGGAGCCATTGGCTACTACTGGGAGCGTGTCTTTACGCACACAACGTCGGTATGCTGCCGGTTCCCTCAGACCGACCTGCCCATCCTGCGGACGGTGCCTTCCTGTACCGATTCGGCTGACGGCGGCACCGTGGCGTGGGCTTCGCAATATGAGCCTCTGACGCCGGCCGGCAGTGGCGGCGTGATGGCATGGTCTTCCGACTACGGGGACTTTTGGTCGGCCATAGATCCCAGCTACATCGTGCAGGATTTCACTTTCGATACGGGCAAAACAATTTACACCCTCAGCCCGCAGGGTGTAGTGCAGAGACTGGTATACAGCGGCACGGCCTGGTCCAATACCATTCCCGTCACCAATTGCGGGCTCTACGGCCACACCATTGCTGCAAGGAACAGACAGGTGCTGGTAGGAGCGGCGCTGGCCAACCTGCAGGCCGGGGCGATAGCCTATTCGGCCAATAACGGCCAGAACTGGTACATTTACCGGGACCGCCTGCCGACGGGAGGCAACCTGCATGTTATTTTCGATACCGACTATGAGAACAACTCATTTATATACGCAGCAACGGATGATAACCTGACGGGGAGCGTATACCGCAACACGGCACCCAACTTTACCCCCTGGCACGATGGCGACCTGATGGACGTATCCAATGGCGCCACTGGTCCCGACTGGTGGAACGACGGCTACAGCCAGGCTGCCGGAGATCCGCCGCACCAGCGCAGTTTCTTCGGCATCGTCATGGCCAATACCGGAGACCCTCAGCCAGCCCTCTATGCGGCCCACGACAATATCACTGTTTCCGTAGCTCCCGGGCCGGGCGGACTGCCTTCCGACAGCGCCGTGTGCCGAACCCTGGAAAGCAGGAACGGCATCCCCAAGCCGGGAGTATATTGGGACTGCCTGGATATATTTGCGCCGCCCACTCAAAACAACGTGCATTTTACACTTGAGCCCACATCCCTGAAGTCGTGCGGATGCTGCTCGCTCAACACCAACACTACACTTTTTGCCATAGATAATCAGTCGGGACTGACCCTGAGTACCAGTGCTTTTTTGCAGTCGGACAATCTAACCGCACTGCTGCTCTCCCTTGGCCTCAATGGCCGCTATAAGCAAACTCCCGGCTACGACCCCGACAATAACCGGGGCATGCTGTGGGCCTATACGGACTGCCTGGCTAAAAAAGGCCCTGTCCTGCGGAACCCGCCGGACCAGGCGCTGGCCGGCGCCGATCCTGTCACCGGGCGCAACCAGCAGATCGACCTGTCATGGGAACAGCTCTGCCTGAGCAATACGTATGAGATGCAGATTGCCAAAGACAGGGATTTTACCTTGAGGATCAATCCGGAGATATCCAACGCCGACCACATTGAATCGGTTACCGGTTCGATATTCATAAATACAGACCCGGTGAATGTCACCAGCCCCTCCGCCTGGCTCCCACCCGGCTCGCTGCCCGAAGCCGGCGCATTTTACTACTGGAGGATCCGCTCTTACAGGTCGGCAACCGGCCAGATCGCCGTAAGCCCCTGGTCCGAGCCCCGGAGTTTCAAGGTAGCGCCCGGCTTTATAGTTAAGTCGCCGTACCTGGGGGTCCAGCTTCTGTCGCCGGTGAACGGATGCGCGGCCTGCAAGGTCAGGCCTGCCGCCTTCTCCTGGTCGCCCTGGAAGGAAGCTACAGGCTATGAGTTCCAGCTCTCCTCGGATACGGACTTCAAACAGGTGATCAGGGACGCCCATACCTCCACGACGGCCTATCAATATAGCGGCACGCTGGACTACAACGCCGGATATTTCTGGAGGGTACGGGCCGTGGAAGTCAACGGGCAACCGGTCACGTCCGACTGGAGCGCCACTTTCAACTTCCACACCGAACCAGCCCCTCTTCCTGTCAAAGCACCTCCTGTCGAACCTGCCACCCCGTTATGGGTCTGGGGTGTGATCGGAGTCGGCCTGGTTCTTATTATAATTACACTGGTAATGATTATCAGGCTGCGCTCACAGCTTTAAATGTTTCAAAACGCTGCCATTATTAACTATTAAAGTCTGCAGATGAGAATTTCCAGAGAATGCCGTGAATGCCTGCTCAGGCTTGCCGATCAGGCCTCGAGGCTGGCCGCCGGGGATGGGGCCGTACGCGCCGGTGCCAGGCAAGAGGCCGAACGGGTACTGGAGGAGAAACTCAAGCCCGGCTCGATCTCTATCGTCGTTGCCACAGCCATGCATGCAGCGGTAAAAGAAGCGAGCGGCAACCCCGACCCCTACCGCAGAATGAAGGATGTCGAGATCGAGACGGCCCGCCGGCTTTTCGACCTTGTCAGGGA
>DBZK01000013.1 GCA_002311135.1 Dehalococcoidia bacterium UBA1162 | reverse complement strand
CATGAAGTTGGAGTTGCTAGTAACCGCAGGTCAGCACACTGCGGTGAATACGTTCTCGGGCCTTGTACACACCGCCCGTCACGTCATGGAAGTCGGTAACACCTGAAGTCGATGGGCTAACCCGCAAGGGAGGCAGTCGCCGAAGGTGGGACTGGTGACTGGGACGAAGTCGTAACAAGGTAGCCGTACGGGAACGTGCGGCTGGATCACCTCCTTTCTAGGGAGTATGATCTCCTAGGTCGTTCGATGGTTTACCATCGTGTTTTTGAAATCAATTTTCTTCCTTCCACTATCCAGATGTTAAGGTCTTTCTTTTGGTTACCTTGTATTTTGCCCTTGACTTCCAATGGTAAAATTATATCGGGTGGCAATGTGGAAAGGTTTCATTACCGGCTTTGGTTAGGTATCGGAAGTGTATAAAATATTGAAGCTGTGTCTTCCGGAATGATTTACGAAGCTTCTAAGTTCGTCTTCGATCCGCCGTCCCTTGTTTCCAGGGCACATAGAATACTGATTAAACCCAGCGCCAGCTATCCTTACCCTTATCCCTTCAGCACCAGCCGCGAAATCCTGGGCATGATTATCGATAAGGTCAAACAGGTCAGCGACGCCGATATCATTATCCTGGAGGGGGCCGCCAGCGGTGAATCTGTCTATCCGATCTATAAATCGCTGGGCTATGATTTCCAGCGTGTTCTGATGCTGGATGTCAAGGACTGTATCTGGGTGGAAATCGAAAACCCCCTGCCCCACCCCTTTGCCGTAGCCACTTTCTGGGTCCCCAATGTCGTGCTTTCCTGCGATTTCTTGATCAGCGTTTCACCCTTCCGTACCACCGGCAACCAGGGGATTTTCAGTATTAAAAACCTGTTGAGCCTGCTGCCGGTAAGCAAATATAAGAAGAGTTCAACGGGTGGATGGGGCGCCCTGGATGAATTCGGCTGGGACAAGGTTTTTGCGGATCTTTATTTCACACTTCCCTTCGACCTCGCCATTATAGACGGCAGGAAACGCTTCAGCTCGCAGGATGAGTCATTCAAAGGCAAGACCGAGAATTTGGGCAAGATAATTAAGGGAGAACCTTTCGAAGTCGACTGGGAGGCCACGAATTTAGCCGGGGTGGACACGCAATACCTGGATATCATCAATGCCGGCAAGGTCGAGATGGAAAGCTAGTCCAGGTACCTGACATCGAAGCTGGTGTACTTTCCGGTGGGATCGGACCATTTCATATCGATTTTTTCGATTATGGCGTCCTGTGGACCTATCTTTAGCTGTCTCAGCAACTGCTCCACCTTGTCCTTGCCGCCTTCAACTTCGATCTCGACGTCGCCTGCCCTGGTGTTACGCACGTAGCCTTTCAGGGACAACGATTTTGCCAGCCGGGATGTAAAAGCCCGATAGTATACACCCTGCACCCGCCCGTGCACGAGCGCGTTGAGATGTACGATATCAGACATGCAGTTATGACCAACTCAGATTAATGATCGGGGCCGATGTGACAACCCTAGTTAATGCTACTCGGGAAACTCCTCTTTCTTCCCTTTCTTCTTTACAACTTCCACTTCGACTACCGGTTCAAAGATAGAAGCCATAGTCGTCTTTTTACCGTCTTTTTTCGGTTTCTTTTGTTCCCGCTTGCTTTTGTCTTTGGAACCCATAACATCACTCCTTATGCCATATTATGTGCTCAATATAAGTTTAACAAATAGAATTCATGTAAGCAATGAGTTTTGTATTTCGAGCCTTCCTTGACTTTCAGCTTCGGTCTATATATACTTTTGCTTTGTTGTCCAAATAGAGTATATTGAATTGATGTTTAGTTGCCCGAGTGGCGCAATGGCAGCGCAACCGACTTGTAATCGGTAGGTTAGCGGGTTCGACTCCCCTCTCGGGCTGAGATCATGTGATCTGTTTGGAGAGGTGCCGGAGCGGCCAATCGGAGCAGACTGTAAATCTGCCGACCTAAGGTCTACGTAGGTTCGAATCCTACCCTCTCCACCACTAAGCCGTTTCAATTATTGTGGATTAAAAATATTTTATAGTATAATCTATAGTCGCATCTTCGTAATGTGAGATATAATATTATGGTTAGTTGCCCACATAGCTCAGTCGGTAGAGCACGTTCTTGGTAAGAACGGGGTCATCAGTTCGAATCTGATTGTGGGCTCAGAAATGAAGGAGGTTTTTCAATATGGCAAAGAAAGTTTATGAGCGCAAGAAGCCGCATGTAAATGTGGGCACGATAGGTCACGTTGACCATGGTAAAACGACGTTGACCGCTGCCATTACCCTGGTCTTATCCAAGCAACCGGGTATCGGAGATAATACGTTCAGGCCCTTCGATAGCATCGATAACGCACCGGAAGAGAAGGCCAGGGGCGTGACGATTGCTATCGCCCATATCGAATATGAGACGGCCAAGAGGCATTACGCCCATGTGGACTGCCCCGGCCACGCTGACTACATCAAAAACATGATCACCGGCGCAGCACAGATGGACGGCGCCATACTGGTGGTCAGCGCTCCCGACGGCCCCATGCCCCAGACCAGGGAACACATCCTCCTCGCCAGGCAGGTAGAAGTGCCGGCCATGGTCGTGGCATTGAATAAAGTCGATGCCATGGAAGACGAGGAACTATTGGAGCTGGTCGAGCTTGAATTGAGAGACCTTCTTAAGAAATATAACTTCCCCGGAGATAAAATTCCTATAGTCCGCGTCAGCGCCTTGAAAGCGCTGGAATGCGGCTGCGGCAAACCGGACTGCAAATGGTGCGGACCTATCCTGAAGTTAATGGATGTGGTTGATAACTACATTCCTCTGCCCAAGAGGCCGATAGATAAACCCTTCCTGATGCCGATCGAAGATGTGTTTGGCATTAAAGGCAGGGGCACGGTTGTTACCGGCAGGATCGAGCGCGGCGTGGTCAAAATCGGAGACGAAGTCGAAATCGTCGGCATCAAAGACACCAGGAAGACCGTCGTGACCGGTGTCGAAATGTTTCACAAACAGCTTGAGACCGGTGAGGCGGGCGATGCTGTGGGCTGCCTTATCAGGGGCATTGAGCGTGAAGAAGTAGAGAGGGGACAGGTGCTGGCAAAGCCGGGTACTGCTAAACCGCAGACACACTTTGAAGGTGAAGTTTACGTTCTGACCAAGGAAGAAGGCGGCAGGCATACACCTTTCTTTACCGGTTATAAGCCGCAGTTCTATATCAGGACGCTTGATGTAACCGGTCAGGCCGAATTGCCGCAGGGCGTGGAAATGGTTATGCCCGGCGACAACATTAAAATGAATATCAAGTTGATTTATCCTGTTGCACTCGAGCAGGGAATGCACTTCGCCATTCGCGAAGGCGGCAAGACTGTAGCTTCAGGCGTAATCACCAAGATACTGGGATAACAAATGGCAAAGAAAAGCGATGCGAGAGGTGTGATCTACCTGGCATGCACAGCCTGTCAGGAAAGGAATTATACCTCGTCTAAAAACAGGAAAAATGATACACAGCGCCTGGAGTTAAATAAGTACTGCCCGCGCTGCCGCAGTCAGAAACTGCACCGGGAGACTAAGTAATAGTGGCCAACGATAAAGAGCAGAATAAAGCTGTAGAAGTTCAAGATAAGAAGAACCTGCAGCCGGCAGCCAAAACTAAAAAGGCCCAGGTGCAGGTTACGGCACCCAAGAAGCGGGGCTTTACGTTTTTTAGCGATATAGTTGGCGAGTTAAGAAAGACTGTATGGCCGACGCGCCAGGAGACTATCCGCCTTACGGCGATAGTCATCGGCATATGCCTTTTCATGGCGCTGGTGCTGGGCACTCTGGACTATGGATTTTCCGAACTTGTTGCGAAAGTATTTTTAGGTGGCAAGTAAGGTGAAGGCGACCGGCAATGCACAGTGGTATATAATCCACACCTACGTTGGGCACGAGGAAAAAGTTAAAAACAAACTGCTGCAACGTATTAAATCGATGGATGCCGGCACTAAGATCCTTAATGTTGAGATACCCAAAGAGAACGAGATTGAGATAAGGTCCGGACAACGCCGGACGGTTGAGAAGAAAATGTTTCCCGGCTACCTGCTGGTCCGCATGGTGATGGACCACGATAGCTGGAAAGTAGTCAGGGAAACGCCCGGGGTAACCGGCTTCGTAGGGGACGGCAAAGAGGCTACCCCTCTGGAAGAAAGCGAAGCCAACAGGATACTAAAACAGAAAGAAGAAGGCGTAGCACAGGTAAAGATAAGGTTTAAAAAAGGAGAAAGCGTCCGCGTTATGGACGGTCCGTTTACGGATTTTATCGGCATTGTAGACGAAATTAATATGAGCAAAGGAAAAGTCAAAGTACTGTTGACCCTCTTTGGCAGAGAGACATCCGTAGAGCTGGACTTTTTACAAGTGGAGAAACTTTAAATGGCAAAAAAAGTTAAAGCAATAGTCAAATTACAGATCCAGGCCGGCAAGGCTACACCGGCGCCCCCGGTGGGACCGGCGCTGGGCCAGCATGGCGTGAATATCATGGGTTTCTGCAAGGACTATAACGAGCGCACCAAGTCGATGGAGGGCTCGATCGTCCCGGTAGAGATAACTATTTTCGAAGACAGGACGTTCACATTTGTTACCAAAACGCCGCCTGCCTCGGACTTATTGAAGAAGGCCCTGAGCATTGAGAAGGGCAGTGGCACTACGCCCACGCTGATGGTGGGCACAATCACCCAAACGAAGATCAACGAGATCGCCAAGATGAAGCAAAAGGACTTAAATGCACTGGACATCGAAGGCGCCGCTCGAATTATAGAGGGAACCGCCCGGAGTATGGGCATAAAAGTGGAGTAAATTTCATGGCAACCAGAGGTAAAAAATACGAAGAAGCTTCTAAACTGCGCGATGCAAATAAGGTATATGATCTCAAGGAAGCCATCAGCATAGCCAAAAAGGCGAGCTATGCCAAATTCGATGAGACCGTTGAACTTCATCTAAGGATGGGCGTAGACCCACGCGCTGCCGATCAGCAGGTGAGGGGCACAGCCCTTCTGCCCAACGGCCTGGGCAAACAGGTCAGAGTCGTTGTATTCGCACAGGGAGAAGGCGCCAAACTGGCCACAGAGGCCAATGCGGACTTTGTCGGCGCCGATGACATCGTCAAAAAGATCGAAGACGGCTGGATCGATTTCGATGTGAGCATTGCCACTCCTGATATGATGGGCAAGGTAGGTAAGCTGGGTAAAATCCTGGGCAGGCGTGGATTAATGCCCAACCCCAAGGCGGGGACCGTAGTTCCTCCCGCTGACCTGCCGCGTGCCATTTCGGAGGTCCGTAAGGGCCGTGTGGAATTCAGGCTGGACAGGACTGCCATCATACACGTTCCGTTCGGCAAGAAAAGCTTCGATGAAGAGAAGCTTTATGAGAACTTGATGTCTATCATCGAAGCCATCGTGCATGCCAGGCCCAGCGGGGTCAAAGGCCAGTACATCAAGACAGCGTCCATATCTACAACCATGGGACCGGGACTCAATCTCGATACCAAGGAGATGATGGACCTGGCTGTAAGTGTATAATTAACAATTAGTTTATTGGTGCCGTTGACAGCGGGTGCCGCAAGGCTCAATACTTGCCCGCCGAGGTTAAGAGATAGCTGCATGGATTGCAGCGTATTTTATCCTCGTGTCATGGCACGAGGATATTTTTTTAGGAGCATCGATATGATACGTGAGAAAAAAGAGAAGATTATCGACGAGCTTGCGAGTAACCTCGGCAAGGCTGCTGTAACCATAGCTACGGATTACCGCGGTCTTACTGCCAAGGAGATGGTTCAGCTCCGCAAGCAGTTACACCAGCAGGGGGTTGAATATAAAGTCGTGAAAAATACCCTTGCGCACTTTGCCGCTGAGAAGGCGGGCGTCAAAGGCCTCGATCAGTTTTTCACGGGGCCCATGGCCCTTGCTCTCGGCTATGATGATCCCGTAAAGCCGGCCAAAGTTTTAATGGATCACATCAAGAGCGCAAGCTCGGTCTTGAAGATCAAAGGCGGCGTCATGGGCGACAAAGCCCTCAGTGCTGCCGATGTTGCTAACCTGGCATCGATACCCACCAAGGACGTCCTGATCAGCAGGCTGATGGGGCAACTAAAGGCGCCGGTATATTCGCTTCACTTTGTTCTCAGTTCGCCTCTACGCGGGCTGGTGGGCGTTCTGCAGGCCAGAGCCAGGCAGTTGGAAGGAGGCTGAGGATAAGAAAATTCGAGGGTTCAACCTTTTCATATTTAAATAAACAGAAAAAACGCATTTCAGGAGGATATTAGAATGACCAAAGAAGAGATCGTAGCCTTAATTAAAGGAATGACAGTGCTTGAGCTTTCCGACCTGGTAAAAGCTCTTGAATCTGAGTTCGGCGTCAGCGCAGCTGTACCTATGGCGGTTGCCGGCGGCGTGGCTGCCGGTGGAGCAGCAGGCGGAGCAGCAGTAGAGGAGCAGACCGAGTTCACCGTCATACTTAAAGAAATCGGTGAGAACAAGATCGCTGTTATCAAAGCCGTCCGTGAAGTCACAACACTTGGGCTAAAAGAAGCCAAAGACCTGGTGGAAGGCGCTCCCAAGCCGGTTAAAGAGGGCGTGAATAAAGACGAAGCGGCCGTAATGAAGAAGAAGCTCGAAGAGTCGGGCGCTAAAGTCGAAGTAAAATAAATTCACCGATAGTTTGCCAGAGGTTCACCGGTTTCTTTTTAAGGGCCGGTGGACCTTTGCTTTGTTTTAACGCAGGGTATCTTCCGGGCAGGAAACTTAGTGTAAGGAGTGAAGGATGGAAGAATATGAGAATCGCCAAGTCGTAGCAAAGGTAATTTTGCAGAAGGGGACTTGCGTGGCAGGCCACAAGGTGGGGCATGAATTTGTAATCTCTGACGTATGCCCTGAGCATATGTGCGCCTGGGCTTTTTATACCCTTTTCCCGTTTGCCCAGGTCCTGATCTGCGGGGGAAGCTTCCCCTGGGAAACAGATCCGGACAAGGCCACGGTGGCCTGTCCCGACCCTGCTAATCCGGTAGTTTTTGAACTGATCAGGAAAAGGTGACCCTGGTCTCTTGTTATTTCAAGTTTTGCCTCTTATAATTTAATTGAGTAAATAATCAAGGGGGTGGAAGAGTATTGGAAGGAGAATGTTTTTAAATCACAAATTTTGTGCCGGAAGCTGTTTATTTTCCTGAACTTGAATTTAATTAAGGGAGGACGACGATGGCGATGTATATAGCATATGCCGACAAGTTACTGAATTTTGCTGAGCAGCACGCCAGGGATATTGCACAGCAATGGCAGAAAGCGCTTGTTACCAACCCTAAAACGCCATCTTACAAAAAAGTAAGAGAGTTTAAACTGGTAAATCAGGGCGAAAATTTCTACAAAAACCTGAAAAAATTCTATTTTGACCAGAACACCTATGACGTGGTCTCGGCATATTTCTCCAAGTTTGCCGAAGACCAGTTTTATGAGAGTATACCGCTGGATGAGGCCATATATGCCTTGATAATGCTCAGAAGGCACCTGTGGGTCTATGCAGAGTTCCAGAACCTCTTTACTTCAGCTCTGGACCAATATCAGGCGTCCGATGGAATCAACCGCACCGTGCTGCTGACGGACTATGCCACGATAGCGATTATTAAGAAATATAAGGAGCTTAACAAGTAAGTCTGGAGGTTTACATATTGATGTTGCGTTGCCTGTACTGCAAGGCTTCAGCCAGATGATTGGTGTTTATGAGGTCGGAATTATCCAGATCGGCTACCGTGCGCGCCAGCTTGAGTGTCCTATGGAAGGCGCGTGCGGTAAAGTGAATTTGTTTCATGGCAGTTTTCATTAGCGATTGGGCGGCGGCATCGATTTTACAGAACTGCCGTATATCTGAAGCCGACATCTCCGCATTACAGGTCAATACGGAATCGGCATAACGCCTGCTTTGCATGGACCTGGCCTCCTGTACGCGTGACCTGACCTTTTCTGAGTGTTCGGCCATGCTCTCATCTACCAGCTTTTCATAATCTATACGAGGTATATCCAGAAAAATATCAATGCGGTCCATCAAGGGGCCGCTGATCTTTTTTTGGTAGCGTGTGATTACGGTAGACGAACATTTGCATTCCCGCACGGGGTCGCCATAATAGCCGCAGGGGCAGGGATTCATAGCTGCCACCAGGATAAAATTAGCTGGAAAGGTGAGGCTGCCCTCAGCGCGGCTGATAGTAACCACCCTGTCTTCCATGGGTTGCCTGAGTGATTCCAGCGCCATGTGGTTAAATTCGGGGAACTCATCCAGAAAAAGTACACCGCGGTGGCTGAGGCTTATCTCCCCCGGGTGCGGTATCCGGCCGCCGCCCACCAGTCCGGCATGTGAAGTTGAATAGTGTGGAGACCTGAAAGGCCGCTGTTTTATCAGGGGCATATCTTTAGATATCAGGCCGGTTATGCTGTAGATCTTGGTAACTTCAATAGCCTCGTTGAGGGCTAATGCAGGCAAGATGGTGGCCAGCGCCCTTGCCAGCATGGTTTTTCCGCTGCCGGGAGGCCCGACCATAAGCACGTTGTGGCCGCCTGCTGCGGCCACTTCCAGGGCCCTTTTGGCATGTTCCTGGCCCTTGATGTGTGTTAGGTCTATCCTCTGGTCATGCTCTAAGCTTTCCTGCCACGATCCATCGCCTTCAAATTCCTTTATATCGGTCTCGCCCAGGAAATAACTCACCAGTTGGCCTAAGGCTACTACAGGAAATACCTTGACGCCGGTGATCAATGACGCTTCAGCCGCATCATCGGCGGGGACAAATACCCTGGCAATGCCGTTTTCCCTGGCCATGGCTACCATGGGCAGGATGCCGTGGATGTGCCGCACGCTGCCGTCCAGGGAAAGCTCGCCCAGGAAAAGTGCGTCCGAGGTATCGAAGCTTATCTGTCCTGAGCTGACGAGTACAGCGATAGCTATAGGCAGGTCGTAGGTAGGCCCTATTTTCTTCAGGTCGGCCGGCGCCAAATTGACTGTGATGCGCTTCATGGGAAAGGTGCCGCCGGAGTTTCGGATGGCTGCCCTGACGCGATCCCTGGCCTCTTTAACAGCCGTATCCGGAAGGCCTACTATAAGGGTATTGGGCAGGCCGGGCGAGATATCAACCTCAACCTTCACCATCTGGGCGTCCATCCCAACCATTGCAGCCGTATTTGCTATAGCTAACATAATATTATGCTGAGTTGTCCGGTTGCGCGATTATAACAGATATAGGGCCGCGGAAGAATTCTTGGCTGAATAGTATGCCTTCCAAGGGGCCGTTGCCTTCGACGGCTGGCAGGCATCACCGACGCCGAATATAGCGCACACTATCACGAGATGGTGACGGCTTCCTGTGCGTGAAGCGTCCGAAGAATTAAACCTATAACATTTGATTACCTGCATGCCCCCGACGCTTTTTCGACACTTCTCAGGCAAGTTGAAGCGTCTCGGCTATGGACATTATTTGATTACAAATTATAGATTAGCCTATGATACAATTTGCTTAGGGTGTGCTATTTTTGACTATATGCATCGGAGGATATCATGGGTGATCAGGGGCCAGTAGCGACCGGAATCCA
>DBZK01000017.1 GCA_002311135.1 Dehalococcoidia bacterium UBA1162 | reverse complement strand
CACCGGAAATAAACCTTTTCTGGCCATTGAGAACATAGTAGTCTCCTTTGAGGACGGCCCGCGTTGTTAAGTCAGTTAGCGCCGATCCAACACCGGGTTCGGTCATGGCTACTGACATAAACTTCTCTCCCCGGCAACAAGCAGGGATAAATCTTTGCTTCTGTTCTTCAGTGCCAAACTTCTCTACCGCCCTAATAGGTCCAAAACTGCTCTCCATAACCGGGCCGGATGCCCTCGTACTAACACGAGCCAATTCTTCCATAGCCAAGATGGCATAAATTGCCGGTAGCCCCCCACCCCCATACCGCTCCGGCAATGTTATACCCAGCAAGCCCAACTCTCTATATTCAACAAGGAGATCACGCGTCATAGAAATGCCATGTTTTTCCCATCCATCGACGAGAGGGGAAATTCGTTGATCTGCAAAATCATGCACCGTTTGTTTGAAAATTTTTTGGCCCTCGGTTAATTGAAAATCCATCTTTCATCTCCTCTCGTGATATTCCATTCATCAACATTAAGCTCTGGAAAATCGTTCTGTAAGCTCATTCTTAATTACTTTTCCGCCCGGATTTTTCGGCAGTTCCGGTAAAAAGAAGAGCCTTTGAGGCATTTTATAAGAGGCCAGTTGATCCTTGCAGAACTCCTGAATTTCTTTTATGGTAATTTTTTCTGTTCCTGGCCTGGGAACAACCGCACAGGCAACGATGCTGCCCATAACTGGATCGGGCAATCCAAAAACCGCGACATCAAGAATCTTGGGATGCAGGTGAAGGATGTTTTCCACTTCAATGGGGTAGACATTCTCTCCTCCCCGGTTAATCATCTCTCGGCTGCGTCCCACAAGGTAGATAAACCCGTCAGCATCCTGATAGGCCATGTCGCCGCTATAAAACCATCCCCGCTGTAATACTTTGGCGGTTTCTTCCGGAGCTTTATAATAACCCCTGGTCACATTCGCGCCGCGTACCGCTAATTCACCCACGGCATTTGGTCCCAATTCTTTTCTGCTGAGGGGGTCAACGATCTTTATTTCTGTACAAAAAGTCGGTTTCCCTACTGATGTAGGATGAGTCTCCATATACATATCGGGCAAAGCGCTGATAGAGGGAGCTTCTGTCATACCATAGCCATTCCTCAAGCGTGCAAAGGGAAAAACCTCCCGGAGGTCTTTTATTAAATCGGGCGGCATAGGAGCCGCACCGAAACCGAGCCTCTTGATGCTATCTATTTTCTTCCCGCGAATGGCTGTTTTATTAAGTAGCAGCCAATACATCGTTGGAGTTCCTGTTAGTCCATGAATATCTCCATGATTTATCATTCCCATAATTTCTTGAGGATTGAAAGACGGGACCAGGATACTGCCTACGCCGAGAAATACGGCCGCCAACATTTGCTCCAGCGCCATGATATGAAAAAGGGGAGCTATAATCAACAAATACCGATCTTCGGTCGACTCCTCGGATGTGGGACCTTGAGCAATACCTTTGGAGAGAGCAAGAGCAATACCCTGTGAAACAGTAGCACCTGCCCTGAAAGCACAGGTAATTATATTGCGATGGGTAAGCATAACCCCCTTCGGAGTTCCGGATGTACCGGATGTGAAAAGAACAACAGCCGTATTATCTTCGGAAATCCCTTCCAGTGGTCGTGTTTGTCCCAGTGCGGGGAGTTTAGCAAGCCAATCATCCCCAAGTATGACCGTCTGAATGTAAAGTTCATGCGAAGGGATTACTTGAACTTTTTCTGATAAAACAGTTGAAGAGATTAATACTTTCAGATCGGAAAACTGAAGCTGCCGTTTTAACTCCGCAGTCGTTAACCGGGTATTGAAAATAACTGCCGTAGCTCCCAGGTTCTGGATCGCCCAGAAAGAGATTATAAAATGGATCGAATTCTCCATGAGGATCCCCACATGATCACCCTGGCAGGCCCCTGCCTTCTCCCTGAGGTGAGCAGCCAGACGGACAGCCATGTCGGCCGCTTGCCCGAAGGTAAGCCTGTTCTGACCTTCAATCAAATAAACATGATCGGTATACTTTACTGTGCTTTTATGAAACAATTCCCAGGTATTTGAAAAACGCTTCCTGAAGGTCAGCACTGAATAGCCTCCCACATCACTCGTTTCAATCGAAAAATCCTCAATTAACATGCTTTTAACCTATCTCTCTAAGTTTATTAACTTCTGCCGCCGATATTTATGCTTGAATGATATATATACTTAATTATATATATACTAAAGTATATGCCAAATAATTCTACAGGTCAATCAGAACGATGTTGTTATCATGGATAGCGGCCGCTCTATGAAATTATCAAGACCTGTCGATTCCTTTAAGCAAGTTTTGCAGTTAAATCAATAATAATCGCCAGTCTTTTGCCAGGCCGGCGCGGGACCGCAAGCTATATTTAGATCATCACCTCGCGCCTTTTGTTGTGCTGGCAGGCAGTCTGCTACCAAATAATGTTATGATGGATATTGGTCGCTCTGTGAAGTTAGCAGAAGGCCGCACCTGTAGTAATTCTAATTGGAGGTTGCGCAAATGGATATGGTAACCATCTCAAATCTCGTCTTGTCTACTATCATACTGATCATGGGCGTATGGGAATATGCACGCAGCCAGTCTCGTACAGTGCTTTACATCGGTATTGCTTTCGGCTTGTTCGCTATAACCCATCTGCTAAGCCTTATCGGGCTTGCGGCAGCACTATTAGGGCTTATTCTTGTGATCCGGGTGCTGGGATATTTGACCATCATCTATGCTATTTACATCGTTATGGCCAAGAAGAAAAAGGCATTCTGAAATAGCATCAACCAGCTGGAAAATAAGTCCACTTTATTACCGGGATGTCCTCTGCCTGAGAGCCTCGTACATGACGACCGCGGCAGCTACGGAAGCGTTGAGCGATGAGATTTTACCCCTCATGGGTATAGAAGCGGTTAAATCGCAGCGCTTCCTGACCAGGTCGGAAAGCCCCTTGCCCTCTCCACCTATAACGATGGCCGTGGGCAGCTTAAAATCTACGGCGCTGTAGTTTGTTTCTCCAGCCATATCAATTCCAACGGCCCAAACGCCCTTTTTTTTCAATACCTCAAGGGACTGAGCTATATTGGCGACCATAGCCACTGGCATATATTCCACTGCGCCGGCTGAAGCCTTGGTTACCGCCGGGGTGATGCCCACCGCCCTTCTTTCCCTGATAACCACACCGTGAACTCCGGTAGCATCAGCTGTCCTCAAAATCGCCCCCAGATTGTGCGGGTCCTCGATGCCGTCCAAAACTAGATAGAGGGCAGCTTCTTTCTTTGCCTCTGACATCGCCAGCAGGTCTTGCAGGCCGATGTATTTTTTGGTCGCGGCTACGGCAATGACCCCCTGGTATGAGCCTGTTGCACTCTGCCTGTCCATTGACTGTTTATCCACATACTGGATTTCAACTCCCTTGCTGTCGGCCAGGCGGACTATTTGATCAGCGGAGCCGCGCGCCATGAGGTTCTTATCCAGCAATATTTTGCTAATCGGCCGCCCGGCCTTGAGCGCCTCTATCACCGGATTTTTGCCTTCGATGATATCCATTACCGACTCATGTGCCGCCAAACTCTGCTATTAAGCCGTCCAGCTAGACGTAAGGCCAAGTTTTTCAAAGCGCTTTCCCGCGTAAATAACCGCTGTATTTGGCCATTGCATCCAGCACGGCCGCCGCTTCATGCGGCATGTGGTAGCAAACGGCATTATTCTTCCCCAGCTCATAACCGATCTCGGCCTGCTCGACCGCTGTAGACCACATATGTTCACTGGCCACCACCAGAGGCTTTTGATATTTATCTGCAATGGCGTTTAGCCGTTCAAAGGCCTCTATCACTGCTGCAGTTATCTCCTTATCCCATTTCTCCCTGGCCTCCGGCTGCTGTGGCGCATCGAATCCCCTTACTTTTAAGGCAGGCATAATGCTTAAAAACATCATGGAGTCCACCCAAGGGACCTGCATGACAAGTTCGATGGCTTTGAAAATATTGTCGCCCGCCACACCGGCTACAAGGTCGACCGGGTTACCCCGGTTCCACCAGGCGGGCAGCAGCTTATCCAGCTCTTTGATGGTTGCTTCCGGCAGCTTGACTACGTTAAATCCCAGTGCAGCGCAGGCATCGGCGGCCAGTACACCCCATCCGCCCCCAGCTGTGACTATACCCAGGCCACGCCCTTTGGGTAGAGGTTGCCTAAGAAGTCCAAGGCCGATATTGACCAGTTCATCCAGGCTGGCGGCCCTGATAATGCCCGTCTGTTTGCAGACCGCATCAAAAATAACATCTGAACCTGCTATCGAGGCCGTGTGTGAAGCTGCTGCTGCAGCACCGGCCTGCGTCCTGCCCGCCTTGACCATAATAATAGGTTTCTTTTTGCTGACTTCACGGGCAACTTTAATAAAGCGGTCGCCATTCTTGAAACCCTCTATATAGGATAAAATAACCCGGGTGTGAGGGTCGTCTGCCAGATATTCCAGGTAATCTTCTATATGCAAACTGGCTTCGTTGCCGCTGGCGATGCAAACGCTGCAGCCCTGGCCGTACATCATGACCTGGCGCGCCAGAGAGTCCATCACGTTGCCACTCTGGGCTACCACTGCTATGGGGCCTGGTGGAACGAAAAAGGACGGAAACTGCACATATTGTTTGTTCCAGGGGCTCATAACGCCGTTGCAATTAGGCCCCACGAAGACCATCCCGCCGGCACGAGCCGTGTCCGTGATCTGCCACTGCATACGGGCGCCCTCGCTGCCCAGCTCGGCAAAGCCGGCAGTGATGATGATCCCCGCCTTTATACCTTTATCAACGCACTGCTTAATGACGTCCGGAACAGTGGGAGGGGGCACTACGATCACAGCCATATCAGGCGTTTCCGGCAGGTCGCCTATGTTTTTGTAGACCTTTAGGCCCAGTATCTCGTCCTCGCTGGGATTAACAGGATAGATCCTGCCCGCGAAGCCGCCGTCGACCAGGTGTTTCAAGGTTACAAAGCCCCATTTACGTCTGTCGTTGGAAGCGCCCACCAGGGCCACCGAACGGGCATAAAAGAGAGCGGAGAATTTATCAGTCACCATTTGCTGCTTTTCAACTCTAAATATGTAACAAGATTATACCTGTTACACGGCAATCACTAACATAGCCGAGGCAAAGACTATTCCAACCTGTATTTATTGATGTCTAATAGCCAGTAGCCGTCCTGTGCCCCTATACCGGTTTCCTCGAATACCAGCCGACGGCGAAAGGGAGGGCCACCCTTTACCAGTGTATGATATTCGCCCTTTTCACCGCAGAAGTCGATGCCCTTTTGCCGCATATATTCTGCAAACGGCTTGCTGAGATTCTTCCCGATCCATTCGCGTTCTATCAATTCGGATTTGGCGCTGACGATGGAAGCTTCGAAGCCGGCATACACAAAAGAAAAGAATAATTCTTCTGTATTCTTTCCCCACAGGGGTTCCAAAGCTTCGATGCCTATCTCGCCGCAGACCCGGTTTACCCAGTCCAGGTGCTCCTGCAAATAGATATCCCCGAAGATCATTCCCTTTACGCCCAAAGGTTTTAGCTTCAACAGGGTTGATTTAAAGTCCTGCTCGTAACCCTTCCAGGTTGTCTCCACCTGTACAAGAGGGATGCCGAGGGCCTCAGCCTGGAGCTGGATCAATTTAGTGTCTTTGCCGTGCAGGCGCACCCTGTCAGGCTCCGTGTTAACCATGTTGACAAGGTGGGATATATTTAACCCGCCGCGCTGCGCCTCGTACATGGCCAGGCAGCCGTCTTTACCGCCGCTCCAGGAAACTGTATAGCTGTCGATCATGTTGCTATTCGGCATGTCAGCTATATATGGTATCACAGGGCAAAGGAAATAAGGAAAGTACTGAGTCTAAAAAAGAAATGTCTTATATGTATTTCCTGCTATTGTCAATTTGGCGGCAACATCAGGGTTTCAGACCGGAGTACTCCTGCCATTTTTTTTGCTTATAGTCCCATCTCATTAGATGGAACCCGCTGTCATCCAGCATGGCAAAGCTGGCGCTGTGCCTCATATCACCATCACTGACCAGATAGGGCAGCTCCGGCGCCTGCTGTATGGCAGGGAAATGCGTATGCCCCAGTACGATCCCCCTGCATACCTGGCCTTCTTCCTGAGCTTTTTTGGGGAGCTGCAAAAGAGCCCTGGTATGGACAAGGCTGACTGCCATGAGAAACTCTTCTGTTAAGGTATCGGTTTTCAATTCCCCGGGTGTTTTCTTGTGCAGGTAGCGGTCCCAGAAAGCGGGAAGCCACGATCCAATATATTTTGCGGCCGGATCATATTCATGTCCATGGCAATAATAGAACCCATCACGCCAGAAAGGCTTGATTATTTCAATGGGACTGATGGGATTGACCTGGTCAGGATTGTCATAATACATTGCCAGCTTCCTATCATGGTTGCCGGGTATGAGCCTGGTGGGTACTCTTATTGCAAGATCACGCAATTTGCGTGTTATAGGCTTATTCATGCACGCTTCCATGCCCATCTCATTAAGGTGAAACCAGTCTCCCAAGCCCCAGATGCTATCTCCCAACTGTGCATTTTGAAGGATATATTTGACTGCTTCTTCCATGACATCATATTGTGCCTGGGGATGGCCTATATGCAGATCGGACACAATAAATTTCCTCACGTTAACCTGCCGCTTTAGAGCCTATTTTGAGCCTCTACGAGCCAGGGTTTTCGCTGATGCTAATGATGCGCTGCTTGTTTATAGCTATGAAGTCGAATTTAGAAGCTCCGCCGGTCAGGGCGGGTGTGATCTCCACCTGCGTCAGCGGGATGAAGTTATCTGAACTTTCAATAGCGTCGACTACCTGTCCCCAGGTATCGATATAAAGCCGGCCTTTCAATATATACGGGGCGGCAAAGACCTGGGCGACATATATCTGTGCTGCGTAGATAGTTACATCTACGGGTGTTTTTTGCCTGAAGGGATAAGTGCTGAGCGGTTTGTCCCGGCTTACGCTCGGGCTCTGCGCCACAAAGATTATATTGCTTTTGGCTATATATATCTGATTGAACTTATGATCGCCGCCCTCTTTGGACGTCATGGTCACGTCCTCCAGCGGCAGGAAGTCCACGATCTTGGTTGAGGCGCTGGTCTTGACGCCCTCGTTCATAGCGTCTATCAGGCGCTGCTCGAACCCGTATACGAAAGTACCTGTAAATACTAGCTCGCCGGTGCACGCCAGTATTTTATATTTATTCACCAGGTCAGAGCTGTCCATTTGGCTTACCATTGATTACCGCCTGTGCCTCGTTATTTCTAAAATTTAGTCGAACCGTTTCTATATACTATCTCAGTTGACCGATATCCTGTCAAGCACTCCGCCACGAGCCCGGACTAAACCATTTTCCCGTTGCTATCGTTATTACTAACATGAAAACGCAAGGGGGGGTGCAAATGTGAATTTACCAAGTTTGTTTCTGCCCACCGGAGCAAGACAATTTTAACAGGAGGGATCAATTGAACCGAATTTTTTCAAGTATTTTAATGCTTACTCTGGCGCTGGCGGCCATCATACCCGCTACAGCGCCTGCTATTGCGGATTCCGGAGATAAAGGCAACCCCGCGGCATCATTTCCTGCTGCGCTGGCAATTAAAGTACCCAACAGGGTAGAGTTGGGCCAATCGGTTAATATATCCGTCTTCGGCAAACGCGGGCATGACCAAATATCCGGAGCCTCAGTGTATTTAATTAAAGCCGATGACCTGGTCATCAAGCCCGGCAGCGAAAATTACACAACCTTGATCAGCGAGTATGCAACGCTCGTTGAGTCCAAAGGGACATTGATCGGCGTCACCGGCGATAACGGCACCCTGGCATACCAGTTCACAGAAACAGGGCGATTTGTGCTGGCAGCAACTGCAGATAATTTTATACCCGGCTTTTCACGTTTGACAGTAACATCCGCAGCTAAAAAGGCACTGGCTATACAGTCACCATCATCGGCCGCTTTAAATGAGACGGTCACTTTCACGGTAACAGAGCAGGAAAGCGGGCAGGCCGTTGCCGGTTCGCAGCTATATGCGTGGCGATTTGACGGCAATGGCTTTGCTGAAGGCCTTGCTAAAAAGTCCCTTCCATTCGGCAATAAATCAAACGATAGTGACAACTGGTCGATCTCCATACCCGGCATTAAAGAGTCGGGCATCCTGCTTGGGTCCTCTGACGACCAGGGACAGGTTTCTTATGCTTTCTCTACTGCCGGCCGCTATTTCTTGATGGCCGTCAGCGATAACTATTCTGCGGGCTACTCCATGCTATCAGTCGCGCTTTCCGACCAGGATACCAAGCCGGACCGCAGCACGCAGCAACTCACAATCGCAGTTCCGCAATCATCTGCTGCCGGCCAACAGGTCACTATCACGGTCTCCGACAATACAACGCCCGTGCAGGGAGCCTCTGTTTACATCCTGACACCGAAGGGCGCCGAGGTTAAAAAGTTTACGCCCACTGTTTCCAACTCTCAGAATAACCATAACGACGCGTTCGGCGGCAAGGGGAACCGCATGGGTATATTGGAGAGCAGCCGGAACGTCCCGCAGAATAACAGGATTCAAAAAGAGGCGGAGCGGTCCATTCAATGCGTGGATAATAGCACCATCGCACTGGGATCCTGGTCCAACAGGGAGGATAATGGCAGGGGGACCCTGGCCGGCAATACAGACTCCAATGGGCAGGTCGTATATACTTTCATCTCGGCGGGCCAGTATGAAATAGCCGTTTACAAAGATGGGTACAAGCCCGGCTCCGCCAAAATCCAGATAACACAATAGAGAACACAATTTATTTACAATAACGGAAGAGGGGGCACACAAATTGTGTGCCCCCTCTTATTATGCTAAAACTCTAAATACTAAACTCTAAGAATCTAAACAAGCTCAAAACTCGAAACTCAAGGGCTAGAATTTGGAATTTAGAATTTGTTTAGTATTTAGTGTCTAGGGCTTAGAGTTTCCATGTACGGATTCGAATTTGAAATTTGGTGCACCTACAAGTGCACAACCGTAGCCCCTGTGCTGCCTTCGAAGCGGCCTCCAATGCGGAAGGATTTAACCAGCGGGTGTTTTTTGAGCTCGCGCATCACAGCCTGCCTGAGTGTTCCTGTACCTTTTCCATGTACGATTCGGACTTCCTTAAGACCGGCCAAGCATGCATCATTCAGGTAATCGTACAAAAGGGGTATAGCCTCATCCACTGTCATGGCATGCAGGTCAAGTTCCATATTTACATCGAGCTTCTTTATTTTCCCTGAAAAGTGTTCGTCTTTGGCCATTATCAGTCCTGGCTTGCACGGTGGAATTCCAGGCGCAACACCTGCCCGGTACCGCCCGTTACCTTAACGCGGTCGTCGATACGCCAGCCGACCACCCATACAATCTGAGAGGGCGAACATGCCAATGGAACTGTATCGCGCCACGATCGCGGTATGGCCGCATCGACCATGAAATCCTGCAGCTTACGGCTGTGCTCCATGCCCAGCGGCCTGAAGCGGTCGCCGGGTTTTCGGCTTCTGACCGTGAGCGACCTGCCGGTCTTAGCTAAATCGAGGCTGGCGCTGAAGATGTCGTCATCCCGATAATAATTTTCACCGATGATTTCGGCTGTAATATCCCAGCCCGGCAGCTTTGTTTCGCCTGGGATTTTCAAATCATAGCTCCGGGTTAAAACGGGCCAGGGACAGACCGGGATTCCCTGTTTAGATATGACCATGCGGCTTCGTTCGCTGGTGACTGTGACGCCCCCCGGCAGGCTCACACACCTGCCCGTAGCGCCGAACAGCAGGTCGACCAGCGCGTTGACATGCTGGGCTTCGATATCCTTCAGGTTTCCGTAGGCCTGCCCCAACGCAATTCGGAAAACGCGCCGTTGAAGCGCCAGCGGAGCGCCGCGCAGCTTGCCTGAATCCAAACAGGTCAGGCAACCCTCTGTGCTGGCAGTCTGTTCATAAGCAGCAGCAGCCTGTGCATCCAGCAGATCGGCGTCCTCACCAGCCAGGTCCGCCAACCGGGTTAGAGCATCATCTATGTCGGGGTTGTATTGTCTCAGCAGCGGCAACAGCTCCAGACGGATGCGGTTGCGCAGGAAGCCGGGCTGCTCGTTGCTCGAATCGTGGCGGGGCTTCAGGTCGAGGGAGTTGCAATATTCTATAGTCTGCACTCGGGTAAGATTGAGCAGGGGGCGGATCACCCATACGCCATTATCCTTCTCACCGTAAGGCATGGGAACGGCCGGCCTCAGCCCACGCAGGCCCTGTACTCCGGTGCCACGAAGATAGTGCATCAGGACAGTCTCAACCTGGTCGTTGTGCGTATGGCCAATTGCCACCCTGGAAGCGCCTACCTCATGGGCGATCTCATCCAGGAATTTATACCTGGCTTCCCGCGCAGCTTCTTCAAGCGAAATCTTGTCCTGGATGCTTTGCGCATGTACATCTTTTTTCCCTATGGCGACAGGTAAACTCAGTTTTTCTGCCAGGGCGGAAACATACTGTGAGTCGGCATCGGATTCCGCACCGCGCAGGCTGTGGTCAAGATGCGCCACGTGCAACTGAATGCCGAGCTCGTCTTTCAGGCTGTTCAGAATATAAAGTAGGCACACCGAGTCCGGCCCGCCGGATACCGCCACCAGTACCTTCTCCCCTCCTGACAGGAGGCCATACTGCTCTATAAAACTGCTGACATTTTTAGGGAGGCTGTTGATATTGGCGGGCAAATCACTTCTCCCTTAAATGACAGATATCGCTCAACAGTAAAAGGCGCGGGTCGCAGCCGTCCTCAAAGTCAAGGATGGTCCGGCTGCTGGGTTGAATGCGGATCCTGACAAGGTTCGTCAAGGGTAAACCCAGAGCAGTACAGACGATAGTGGCGGTCACGAAGTAATGCGAGACCAGGGCCACCGTGCCCTCGGGATTGGATTTAACAATCTTCTCTACCACCGACCATACCCTATCCCTGAACTCACCCAATTTTTCGCCGCCGTTAAAGTTGATATCCTCGCCCTTAGTCTGCCAGTCAACCAGGAATTGAGGGAAGCCTTTGGCAAAGGTTTCCAGTGACATGCCTTCCAATTCACCTACGTGTATTTCCCTTAGATCGGGTTCCGGATGGACTTTCAGACCATGATAGCCGGCAATTGCGCCGGCTGTCTCTATAGCGCGCTGCATGGGACTCGAATATATTGCAGTGAACGGCACATCCTTCATAACCAGGGCCAGCTTATCCACCTGCATTTTGCCGGTCTCGCTCAACTCCGTATCGCTCCCGCTGCCCTGGATGATCCTCTGTTTGTTCCAGACGGTCTCGCCGTGCCGTATAAGATAGAGCTTTATGAGTCTCCTCCTTGAATGATATCGTGTGCCGACGGCTTATTATATGGTTAAACCCGGATGCTAGCAATCGGGGAACAGTAAGGGTTCAGGCAAAGATGAGCTTAGTGCGCTCAATACAGGTGGGCGGCTGGGTGAAGTTCAATGCCCTTGCCACCTGCTCGGGCCTGCCGGTTCCGGAGGAGTCGCAACGGAGCAGCATGCCGATACGGCATGAGCTTTCTTTTATCTCGACCAGCCACAGGTCTTCGATCAGGGGACGCAGGTCGTAAAACCGCTCGCCGGTATCGCGTGAATGATGCCAGGGCAAGCTATCTTTGGCCAGCAGTGATTTAAGCTCTGCTGTTATTTGCCCGGCCTCCCTATCGGTTTCCAGCTCAACCAGGTATTCCGCCTGCCGCAATCGCGACTGCAGTGACGGGGCCTGGACATTCACAGGGTATACCTCAAGGATTTCTATTCCGTCGGGTAGCTGTGGAACAACTTTCTCCATGAAAAGCCCGGGCGATACCGTCCGGTTCAGGAAAACGTCCATCAATTCGGCGCGGCTGGTCACGCCCACTGCCAGCGGCGAGGCCAGAGAGATCCTGGGATGCGGGCTAAACCCTTCCGAGTAGGCGGCGGGTAGTCCGGCACGGCGCAGAGCGCGCTCCCATAATCTCATGAGATCAAGGTGCGAAAGGTATTTGAGCTTCTCGCCGCGGCTGAATTTAAGGCGCAGGCGGTGCATTCTTTTCCCTGGTAATAGTGATCCGCTCGATCTTCCTATCCTTCATCTCCGTAATCACCATCTTCAGATCGCGGAACTTGAAATGCTCGCCCTGCTTAGGTATGCGTCCCAGATGGCTCAGTATAAACCCGGCCACCGTATCGTACTCCCCCGCAGGCAGGTCCAGGTCGAGTTGGTCGTTGGCCTCTTCAATTCTGAGCCCGCCGTCAATTTCGTTGGTATTGGCATCGATGGGGGTGATTTCTTTTTCATTGGCGGCCCCCTCGTCGCCCATGCTGCCCATGATCTCGGCGGCCAGGTGCTCCAGGTTGGCTATGCCGGCCACCCCTCCGAATTCGTCTATGACGATAGCCATGTGGAAATTGTTGTCGCGCATCTCGGCCAGCATCTCGCCCAGACGCTTGGTCTCGGGCACAAAATAGGCATGCCTGACCAGCAGGTCTATGGGATCCGTCATTTCAACAGAGTTCCTGGCTATGGCCATCAGGACGTCTTTGGTGGTCAGCATGCCGGTCACATTGTCGGGCGTTTCCTTGAAGACGGGAAATCGAGAATGAGGATGGTCGCTGTATATTTTGAGGAACTCATCCAGCTTCGTACCTTCTTCGATGAACGAAATCTCGGTGCGCGGCTGCATCACATCTTTAACCGGGCGGTCGGGAAATTCCAGGGCCTTGTGTATCATATCGGCCTCGGTTTCCTCCCATACACCTTCAGCCTCACCTACATCTATGGCCGTGCTAATCTCGGCCTCGTCCACCGTCAGCTTGGCCTCCTCCTCTCCCGACACTATTCGTGTGAACCCAACCCCTATCCTGCTCAATACCCACACGAAGGGGTAAAGGACCCAGATTAAAAGCTGTACCGGGATGGAATAGGCCAGCGCCAGTTTTTCGTTATTGTGCGCCGCTATGGTTTTAGGGATGACTTCGCAAAATACCAGTATAATCACGGTTATAGTGATGGTCGCAACCACCACGCCAAGTTGCTCTTTAAACAGGCTGACGGCGATGATCGTAGCCATGGAAGCCGCTGCGATATTGACCAGCGTATTGCCCAGCAGGATGGCCGAAAGGAAAATGCCGGGGTTTTGCTTGAAGCTTTCAAGTATGTCCGCAAACTTAACGCCGTTGCTGAGCAGGTGCTTCACGCGTATCCTGCTCATGGAGATGACGGCCACCTCGGCGCTGGCAAAAAACGCCGATAGAAGCAGGCATATAAAGATTATTACGAAATATAAACCGTGCTGACTGTCCATATCCTTCCCGTCATAGCCGCTGCGTTGGACTTATGATAACATCAGCTATATATGCCGTCAAAAAAACGGCCCTTTTCAAACTCGCAGGTTCGAATGGGAAATACCTCCTTGCCGGACATGGTAAAATAAAAACGTAATGCAAGTAGATTTCTCATTTATCTGTGACTATGCCGAGGCCACCAATAAGATCAATGCGCTGGGCATTGGTTTCGATACTATCGTCGCTCAACATGTGCCAACCCGGCACCCGACCTTCTTCCTGGTTATCCAGATGCGGGCCACGGTAGTGGAGGCCGGCGATAAGAACTTCGAAGTGCATATGATAGATGAGGACGGTAAAGAGATCATCCCGCCCTTGAAAGGCAAGATCACCATACCCAGGCCCCCCTCCGGGACGGAGAGCACAGGCCGTATTGCCATGCGCTTCGACAACATGGAATTCCCCAGATACGGATCATACTCAATTCACGCTGTGGTGGAAGGACATGAGATGACGCGGATACCGCTCAGGGTTGTTCAGGCGTCGCCTATAGGCCTTAGCTAGCCAGACAAAGCTAGCTGCCGCGTTTACTGTAGTCCGGGCACCACACGGCATTGGGACGGGCGGGCTGATGGCAGGCGCCCCTCCAATCGTACCGGCAGGAATCGCAAAGGATGATTTTCATACCCAGCGCCTGTTTAACGCCGACCTTGAGATTATCCAGCCATGAAGGCTTGAGTTTCTTCTTCTTAGCCATATCATGTGAGTTTACTTCACCTTCAAAGGCGAGTCAAAGCACATATAAATCCAGCGATTACTTGCCTTTTTCAACCTGGTTAAGTCCCTGCTGATCGGACTGTCCCAAATTCACCTGATAAAAGTGCTTATTACCCGGCAACTCCATAATGAAATTGGCCGTATTGTCGATTATTATTTTGATATCGGAGGTCTGGCAATCGAGCACATGTCCTCCCTTTTTCAAGTCCTTATCGATGAAATGGAGATGGTATCCCGGGATGTTCACCCCGTCTATGTAAGGCGGGCATCTGAAGCCGATCATTGTGCCCTCGATATCATGGGACTCCGTGACCTGCTGGTTCTTAACTGCTTCGGTCAGGGTTGGATAGGGCTGGGACTGGGCGGGCACGCTCCTGGTCTTCATGTAACTGAACTGGCCTTCCACCTTTATGGCATAAAAGAGGTTCAGGCTGGGCAGAAGGCTATCTATGTATGCCTGCATCTGGCCCAAATTCATGGACTTATCAGGCGACACGATCACATCATTATCCAGGAAAGTCACCTCGGCAAAGGGTGTCCTGGTGTCATCCGGCACATTTATAATGCTGCCGTCAAGCTGCGCCCGGTAAAATTTGCCATCCAAAAGCAGCATCTCGCCATTCAGGTCTTTAAATGTGCCTATGCCGAAATCACCATAGGGTCTGAGCTCACCCAGCGTCATGCCCCCGTCATAAACGCCCTGCATCAGCGCGCTGATAGTTGATACCTGGAACAGAGTGTCCCGGTCTGCCTGTATGGCGGGCCTGCAGCCCTCTAAAGCCGCAATTATAATCAGTGCCGAGGCCAGAATGACTGTAACGCTCTTTTCATATCTAGTACTCTGGTTATTGCACCTTGAAGGGAACCGTGGCTATTTCGCCACTGTTCACCAGCAGTTTGACCTGATAGTCGCCTGTGATAAAGGGGCCGGAAGGGCTGTTCAACGAATCTACGAGCGGCCCTGAGCCCTGTATTCGCCACTTATCTTCTTTTACGACCTGGTCGATCACGGTCTGGTCGGTGCTTTTAACAATGCTCCATTGAAAGTCAAGGGCTGTATCCGCCGGCACATTGTAAGCTCTGACCTGCAGGTTGACCTTCGGGCTATCCGCCGGGAATTGCGATGTCAAAACAAATGTATTGTTATCCGAACCCGAGTACATGAAGGTCGACATGCCGGTGAAAAAAGGCCCGGGTATGGATGCGGGGTCCACTACTTTGAAGGGCAGGTCCGCCGCTTCCTTGTCCTCCACCAGCAACTTGAGGTCGTATTGCCCGTTCGGGAAGGGTTTGCCTGGCAGCGTCGCTATGGAAAAGCTTATGTAGTCCCTGCCCTCTGCAGTAGTAGTGCTGTCGTTAATAGTTTTGCCTGCCAGGGCCGGAAGTTCGCCGCCGACATATACCCAGTGTCCTTTAAGTACGGTGTTGATACCGGCTCCGCTTACCTTGAAGGAGCAGAATACCTTGCCGACATCATTGGGAAAGGTATCGATTTTATCGATAGGCTTATTGGTCAGCAGGTCAATGGAGGAGCACATGGTTGCTTCGCTCACAGTGGCTGCTGGCGCAGTCACATCGCCCTGTATTTTGAACGTGGCAGATTTCTCGTATTTATTGTCGTAATATAGTTTTACCTCGTAATCACCCCTCGGCAAGAGCTTGTCCGCACGTGTAAAGGTAAAAACAATGTAGGTGCTCGATGCCGCCAGAGTCTCATTCCCTATCAGGGAGTTGGTGAGGCTGGCTTCGTCGCTCTTAGCCACATACCATTCCGCTTTTACCGCAGATGAAGCCGCCACATTGGAAAGCTTGACCGAACAATATATATTGTTTACATCGGGGGCGAAGCTGTCGACCGACAGTGCCGGCTGGCCGGTCTTGGTCACATTGTCTGTAATGACCGCCTGATCGATGGGAGATTGGTTGATGCAGCCCGCTAAACCGGGCAACAATAATGAACTTAATAGCATCAAGTAAAATGCGAGTCTGGTTATTTTCATCAGGATAGGTTCTCCTTAATTCAAGATTAAATATTTTCATTCTGATAGCGGCCGCTGTAGCCGCGGCCGACATCGCGCGTAGTATACATGAAGATGAGCTGCATGACCCTCGCGTTCCTGTGCAGCCGGAAGCCATGCACGTTATATACAACCAGCATCGACTGGGACCGTCCGGAATAGCCTGCGTCCCAGACAGCGCTGTGCATGCTGACGCCGCAGCGGTTGAGGCTGGAACGCGGCCTGGCCAGAGCCATAATATTCGAGGGGAGGTTGACTATTTCATTGAACGTGATCAGATAGGCACCAGGCATCAGGTCAACTCCTCCATGGGCATCGAATACCAACGGGGATGTTTTAGACAGTTCCCTGCCCTCGTTGGTCTCCGTAAGGTTGCCCCTGGATGAGAAGGCGCTGACTTCACGCAGGGTCAGGTCGACACCGTTGGGCTGTAACTGTTCATCAAGGTTCACAAATCCCGTCAAAAGAGGGGGCTGGCCCTTTAGCAAATCGAGCATGTCCTCGCGTGTCAATACGCCGCTGGCTTCTTTCATTTTGAGACATATCCTGCCGGGTGGAAATGATGTTATTATAATACGGATTGAGAGGGGCATGCACGTACCCAGGACCCGGCGTTCAACATTCTCCCGGTTTATAACCGCTTTCGTTGATGAATAGCGCCATGAGCAAGAAAAAAGTTGTCGTTATCGGTGGTGGGGCGGCCGGCATGATGGCGGCCGGACGTGCTGCGGAATCAGGCGCCGATGTGCTGTTGCTGGAAAAAATGGAGCGCCCGGGGAAAAAGGTCCTCATCAGCGGCAATATGCGCTGCAACCTCAGTAATGCACGGGGCTTCGAAGAATTCATCGGCATGTACGGCAAGAACGGGAAATTCCTCTATTCATCTCTTCGGCGATTTTCCCGCAATGACCTGCTAAATTTCTTCGCCCTGCAAGGCCTTAAAACACTAGTAGAGCCGGACGGCCGCATTTTTCCGGCTTCCGGCCGGTCCTCCGAAGTACTGGCTGTTCTTTTACAATACATGTCTCAAAACGGCGTCAAAATCGAAACAGAATCGCCTGTCAGGGAAATTAAAACATCAGGCGGACATGTCACCACTGTTTACACTACTAGAAGCTCGTACGGGGCCGATGCCGTGATACTGGCAACCGGGGGCGCCTCCTACCCTCAGACCGGGTCAGCCGGCGACGGATATAAAATGGCCTCCGCATTGGGTCATTCGATCATCAAATTGCGGCCTGCGCTGGTGCCGCTGGTGACCGAAGGGTCCAAAGCCCGTGATCTGCAGGGTATAAGTCTGAAAGGTGTAAGGATAACATCCTTTGCCTGCAAAGCTGAAGATATCGACACGTCTTTGATCCCCCATAAAGACTGCGGACGCGGCATAGCGGGCCGCAAGGTCCGGTTGCCTCTTATCGAAAGCCGCACCGGTGACGTTATCTTCACGCATTTCGGCCTCAGCGGCCCGGCTGTGTTGCTTATGAGCCTGGCAGTAGTAGATGCCCTAGATCAAGGCTTCGTTGCCGCTACCATCGACCTTATCCCCCAAAAAGGCCATAAGCATGCGGAGGAGGAGCTGCAGGGAACGCTCAGCAGTAACGGCAGCCGTTATGTGCAAAATATACTCGAGGATCTCGTGCCGGCGAAAATAGCAGCACGGATTTTAGCCGAGGCCGGGGTTTCAGGGCGGACAAGGGCCAACCAGGTCACCGCCCTGCAGCGCGAAAACATCATCCGAACTTTGAAGGACTTCAGGCTGGATGTTAAGGGGTCACGCCCTCTGGCCGAGGCCATGGTGACGGCCGGGGGCATTTGCCTGGACGAGGTCGACCCGCGCACCATGCAATCAAAGCTGATAAAAGGGCTATATTTCTGCGGCGAAGTGCTGGACATCGATGCCGATACCGGGGGCTTCAACCTTCAGGCGGCCTTCTCCATGGGCTACCTGGCGGGGGATTCCGCAGCGAAGCATGACTGACATCCCCCGCTAGACTTATGCCAAATTTCTTCAACTCATTTACCAATGCGTACAGCGGTAGGCCGATCACATTATAATAATCGCCTTCAATCCTATCTACCAGCGACGAGCCAATGCCCTGAATAGCATACGCCCCTGCCTTGTCCAACGGCTCACCGCTCCGCACATAGTTTTCGATTTCTTCAGGACTAAGCTTTTTAAAATATACCCTGGTCTCCACCACCTTCGAAACAGTCCTGCCGTCTCCAGCATCCAGGACAGTGAATCCGGTCAAAACACTATGGCACTTGCCGCTCATCATGTGAAGCATGGCAACCGCCTCGGCCGCTCCTCGCGGTTTGCCCAGCAGCTTGTTTCCCAGCACACCAATGGTATCGGCAGCTATTATTATTGAATCGGGATGGCGTGCAGCGGCAGCGGTAGCCTTTTCCAGTGAAATGGTTTTAACCAGGTCGGTAGGGTTAGGTTTGCGACTGATATCCTCGTTGACCTCGCCGGCATCGACGGTGAATTTCAGCCCGATTTGTTCCAATAGCTCTTTGCGCCGTGGAGAAGAGGAAGCAAGCACTACAGGTTTCATTGCCAGGCTAATTTAAAGGATAGGAAGAAGCCTGTCAAAGTTAAGGCACGTAGACCACCGAAATATTTTTAGACGTCTCGTGACCCGATATATCCGTGGCCGAGATGTCGATGGAATTGGGGCCGGGTTCCAGGTCAACTGACGTATTGAAATGGTTGTCCTTGACATCAACTGAAACCCCGTTTACAGTAATTTCAGCCGGCGAAGTTACGGTTCCGCTAACCGCCAGCGGGGTGCTCCTCACTACCGATTCATCCTGAGGCTGGATGATTTTAAGGGTGAACGGGTTGGTTTCACCTTGGTCGTAACTTACGACTACCGGCGTGCCGGCCGAAGCTACCTGGCAGCCACCCACCACCGCTATGATAAAAACCGCCATAAACAGGATTATTAAGTTTCTCATGGCAGTAAGACCTCCATAATTTTGGGATTTCATATATATTAACGGGACTAACCGGCAAAGGTTTACATGCCCTGAGATTTTCCTATAATATTCCCTATGAATATTTTTGCTGTTGTTATTCTGGCGGCCCTCCTGCTCGAATATTTACTTGACCTTGTTTCCAATTTGCTGAACCTCAAGGCGCTCAAGCTCGAGCCCCCTGCTGCGCTCAAGGATATTTATACCCCGGATGCCTACCGCAGGTCACAAGAATATACGCGCGAAAATACACGTTTTGGACTGGTTACCGGCGTTTTCACCCTGGCCCTGCTGCTGGCATTCTGGTTCATCGGGGGCTTCAACTGGCTCGACCAGGCGGTGCGATCGTGGGGAATGGGAAGCATAATCAACGGGCTGCTGTATACCGGCATTTTACTGCTGGCCTACAACCTGGTAATGCTCCCTTTCAGCATTTACGCCACCTTCGTTATCGAGCAGCATTACGGCTTCAATAGAACAACGCCGCGCACCTTCATCACCGATAGGCTAAAGGCGCTGCTGCTGGCTGCCATCCTGGGAGCCCCGCTGCTGGCCTGCATTTTAGCTTTATTTGAACTGGCGGGCGTTTACGCCTGGCTTTACTGCTGGGCGGCACTGACCATTTACCTGCTGGTTATCGAGTTCATCGCACCGAACTGGATCATGCCGCTCTTCAATAAATTCATACCGCTGGAAGAAGGGGAACTGAGGAGCGTCATTATCAACTATTCTGAATCTGTAAAATTCCCCATCAGCAACGTCTATGTAATCGACGGCTCCAAGAGGTCGAGCAAGTCCAACGCCTTTTTCACGGGCTTCGGCCGCAATAAGAGGATAGCCCTCTTCGACACCCTCATAGCGCAGCATACGGTCCCTGAGCTGGTCGCCGTACTGGCGCATGAGATCGGACACTACAAGAAAAAGCATATCTATTGGGGCTTGATTGCCAATTTCCTTCATTTCGGCATACTGCTTTTCCTGCTGTCCCTGTTCATCAACAGCCCCGGCCTATACCAGGCTTTTTACATGCAACAGCCTTCCATCTATACAGGTTTGATCTTCTTCGGCCTCTTGTACACTCCTATCGAGCTCGTGCTCTCGGTACTGATGAACATGCTTTCACGTAAATATGAATATGATGCAGACCGCTTCGCGGCTATAACTGTGCCTGATGCTGCCCGGATGATCGATTCCCTGAAGAAATTATCCAGAGATAACCTTTCTAACCTCACCCCACATCCCTTCTATGTTTTCCTGCATTATACACATCCGCCGCTGCTGCAGCGGACCGGCGCTATACAAACGACTATCGAAAAGGCCGGCGGCCGCTGATGGGCCGCTTGTCTGTCACGGCCCTGGTATAATATAATTTCATTTGCCGCTGTTAATTGACTAATTAATCAACATATTCTCGCTCTAGTTATGGAGAAGGCCTGATGACTAAAATTTACGATATGCTCGACCCCATATTTCACCCCAGGAACATTGCCCTGGTAGGGATCACCACCAGCAATCCGCTTCACTGGACCAGGACCTTCTGGAGCGCCATGCGCGAATTCCAGTTCAAGGGGCCTCTTTACCCGGTCAACCCCCGCGGCGGAGAGTTGGACGGTTATAAGGTATATCAATCGGTCGATGAAATACCGGGGACCATCGACTACGCCATCGGCACTGTAAACGCCAAAATTGCTCCCGAGATCGTCAAGCAATGTGCGGCCAAGGGTGCTAAGGCCATCCATTTTTGCACCGCCGGTTTCGCCGAGACCGGACAGGAAGATGTTAAAGGATTGCAGGATGAGCTTACCCGGCTGGCGCACGAAACGGGCATCAGGATACTGGGCCCCAACTGCATGGGCATCTACTGCCCCGAATCGAGGGTCTCCTTCGACCCCAATTTTCCTAAGGAAAGCGGTCATGTAGGGTTCATCAGCCAGAGCGGCGGCAACTCTGACTATGTAATCATGGAAGCCGGCTGGCGCGGCGTAAGGTTCAGCAAGGTCATCAGCTTCGGCAATGCCTGCGACCTCAACGAATGCGACTTCCTGGAATACCTGATCGAAGACCCCCAAACGGAAATTATCGCCATGTACCTGGAGGGCGTGAAGGACGGCAAGCGGTTCCTCCCCCTGTTTAAGAAGGCGGCCAGGGAAAAGCCTGTGGTATTGGTGAAGGGAGGATGTGGAGAGGCCGGGGCCAGGGCGACCTCCACTCATACGGCTTCACTGGCCGGCAATCATGCCATCTGGGAAACGCTCTGCAGGCAGTCCAACGCCATCATGATGAGCAACGTGGAAGAGCTTGTGGATATGCTGGTCACCCTGTCATTCATACCCGATCCGGGCGGCAGGAATGCGCTTTTAATCGGCCCCGGAGGGGGCGCCAGCGTGCTGCTTACCGATGAGTTTGAGCGCAGGGGGTTCAGGCTGCCGCGCGTGCCCGCTGATATCAGGGAAACGCTGATGGGCTTCACCCAGCTTGCCGGCAATATGCTGAGCAACCCGGTAGACTACTCGCAGAGCATGATGGATTCCGGCAGCCTTGAGAAGGCCGTGGACGTGCTGACCGCATGGGATGAGATAGATTTCTGTGTTGGGTTTATACGCCCCAGCCAGATGCCCAGGGAAGCCTTCGCGGCCCTGTTCATGTGGGGCGATGCGCTCAGCCATGCTTATGATATATCGCACAAGCCTGTGGCCTATATTTGCGAAAACGGCATCATCCCCGAGCGCCAGAAGGTGATTTTCGAACTGGTGCAGAAGATAGTGGCATCTAAGAAACCGGTCTATTATAGCTTCCCGGCAGCCGCTGAGGCGCTGAGGATGGTTGTCGAATATAACGAGCGCCGCCGGCGCCTCAAAACGTCATAAAACCGAAGGCAGGATTTGAACCTGCGACCTTCGGGTTATGAGTTTGAGCAGCAGGTTGTTGAAAGGTGTTATTATACGGTGATAGATTGCCCGATGGATAATATTTTTAGTGAAGGAGGCAGGAAGTGTTCGATGCTACATATACCAATGATGAGTACGGCTTCACTTTCATGTATCCCGGCAACTGGATAACAGCGGAGAAATCGGGTGCCATGGTTTTTGCAATAGCTGCGAGCAGCTTCCAGGGCGCCGACAGCGTGAATGCCAGCGTTGCTCCGGCAAGTGTCAGCGGCACCCCGGAAGCTGATTTCGGCAAAGCAATTAAAGCCGCTTTCGATGAGAGCCCGGGCCTGAAAAACATAGGCGTTACCGTGAATATTGAGTCATCCAAATTGACAACGCTGGCAGACGGCAAAACTTTCGCAGTGGAAGCGATAGTTACTGCTAAAATAATGATAGTCAATATGTGGGGCTTTTCTCTTGGTATCAACAAGGACGGTGTGGGGATCGCTATTACCGGTTTCACACTCGGCGATCAGGCCAAAAAAGACCAGATCATGGCGATATGCAAGACCCTAGCTCTCAAGTAGAGCCACTCGAAATAAATTTGAGGACGCTGTCTTTCGGCAGCGTCCTTTTTTTTCGGCCTAGAAACCAATTGCCTCAATATTCACAAAAACTCGGGCATGCTGCTGGCGTCTGAAATTATTATAGAACCGGGGTTGGTATTGTTTTGCTATTTGTTGATGTCCGCAGTAAATCCAATGGCGGTCATGATGTCTGTTAACCTGGTTACACGTCCATTTAGTATTTTATGCTGCTTACTTGCTTTAATGGGCAGCATTTCAACAGCATTGGAAATTAATTTACCTAATCAAACAAGAAACTTTAATGAGGCTAAATGGCTCATGGTCGATGCCGTAACGTTTTTCATAACCGGTACTCTTGGAACCGGATTTGCTATTATTCTTGTGAAAGGCCATGACAGAAAAGCCGATAAGGATAGTAATCAGTAAAAGGATATTTGCCCATCGTATCGACAAGTGATAATTCTCAGTAGTCGCGGATCAGTCGATTTCCCTCTACATGAAAATGTCTGTCACAAAATTCGACACTAGTTACTACAATGGATTGCGAACTGTGTAAATAGACATAAAGGCATCTCTGGCTAGAAATCGGTGTCCCAACGCTATGAATTCTTACCGTGGGCGGCGAAATTTGTGCAAATGCCACAATTGAAGTAGGTTCCGTGCCAAACTTCATTCCGTGATTGCTTACACCTAATACGGTTCTATTACCTTGTATCGACATAAGCAACGGGCTATCCCACCAGATGCCTCCTCCCTCATCCTTCGTAAGATTAGTATTGATGGTAATTTCGATTGGGTCTAATGACCCGTACTTTACACCAAATTGAAGCAACAATCTGTAAGGCAACGTCTCATTCTCTGCTGGTAGGGGATTGGATATCTCAGATACATAGAGACTTTCGGATGGTTCTACTATGGATATCACGTCATAACGATATACAAACCCGACCAATATAATGACTAACACACTTAAGACAAAAGCTATGCCGATTGCTAAACTCTTCGGGGTAATTCTTATTCTGATAACATGCGAAAAACATGGAAGCTTGTCAATCACCTGTTTTGAATGCATGACCGTAACAATTACGGATATGGCTATGATGATTACCACAACTAGTTTCGCCATAGGCGGTAACCATCCCCACAAAATTGAGGCAATTAGCGTAAGTACCAGCCAATAACAAATACCCTTACGATGTTGCCAAATAAAACTCCACATAGCCGGAAGATGTTGAGGGGTCTGATCTGTTCCACCCACTTTGCCCATGTCATCATTCTACCACAATACTGATCGTGAAAGGAGGGGATATTCGTGCATTTTTGGCCTTCAGAGCCCAATAGGACACATAAAGGCAGTTGGGTAATAGAGAATTATATCCAGACCGCAAAAATCGGCCATCTCGAAGGCCTTTTAGCACGCCCAGCTAGAATTTATTACCATTGAACAAACATCGGCATGTTTGCATGGACTAAAAATATAGAGTAAATACTAAGTATTTAGATACTTTTATTGCAACAGCTAATCAGCAAAACGGACACCGCACCGGCGGAATACTGACAAGAGCGTTAATCTGAATCCGTCCATGGGTAGGGCAGTCAATTGTATATTTCGCCCTACCCACTTTTATTGATGAGATTCCGTTATTCCCCGGCTTTGGCCTAACCTCGCCGAACACGTCCCCATAGTTCAGGCATCTGTTAGAATCCGGCGGGACCGCAATCAATTTTAGCGTTAAGGAATCTTGGGCATGCCGTATGTCGATTAAATATAGAGCATGCCGCCGTCGGCTATCACCACGTGCCCGGTGACGTACTTGGAGGCATCCGACGCCAGGTAGATCATAGTCCCCACCATATCTTCAGGTTCTCCAATGCGTCCCTGCGGGACGAACCCTTTGCATTCTTCCTCACGTCCCGGCCGGGCCTGGAAGCTGGCATCGAGGAGCTTGGTATGCACGAATCCGGGCGCCAGCGTATTTACCCTGATATTGAAAGCCGCCAGTTCCCGCGCCATAACCTTGGTAGCCATAATAACACCGGCCTTGCTGACCGCATATACACCGTTGTCTGGTTCCGGTAAAAAGCCGTCTATCGAGGCGACATTTATGATGCAACCCCCACCCTGCTCCTTCATAATTTTGGCCACAGCCTGGCTCAGGAAGAACAGGCCCTTGAGGTTCAGGTTCATAATTGAGTCCCAGAGCCTCTCGTCCGACTCCAGGAAAGAGGCGAAAATGGGGCTGGTTCCCGCATTGTTGACCAGGATATCTATCCTGCCAAAGGCAGCCCTGGCTGTATCCGCCACGTTCTTAACGTCTTCCATCCGGCCGAGGTGTGCGCTGATAACCAGCGCTCTCCGGCCTTCATTTCTTATATCGGCCGCCACCTTTTCGAGATCTTCAACCTTGCGGCTGGTTAATATCAAATCGGAACCCGCTTTAGCAAATGCCAGAGCCGTAGCACGCCCGATGCCCCTGCTGGCGCCCGTCACCATGGTAACCTTTCTTTCCAGTGAGAACTGTTTCAAATTCGGCATTAAAAATCCTCCCGAACTTTTTAATTCAAAGCATCAACACACTTTATGAAGCCGGGGGTTGTTTTGTCAAGCCTGGCTGTATTCTGATAAGATGCAGAAAGGACGACCGGGAAGGAGGGATACATGTGCGATACCATCGTTGCCCTGGGACTGGCTACAGCAAACGGCAATACGCTTTTCGGTAAGAACAGCGACCGCGAGCCGGATGAGGTCCAGAATATAATTATACAGCCGCGCAAGCGGAATAAGCCGGGAGAAACAGTCAAATGCACCTATATTTCGGTGCCGCAGGTTGAGGAAACCGCCAGAATACTGCTCTGCCAGCCCTTCTGGATGTTCGGCGCGGAAATGGGCGCCAACGAATACGGGGTCATGATCGGCAACGAGGCGCTCTTCACCAGGGAAAAACCGGATAAGATAGGGCTGACGGGCATGGACCTGCTGCGGCTGGCACTGGAAAGAAGCAAGACTGCCAGAGAAGCGCTGGATATAATCATCCGGCTGCTTGAGACGCACGGCCAGGGCGGCAACTGCGGCTACCGGCAGAAATTCTACTATATGAACAGCTACCTGATAGCTGATGCCCGGGAAGCCTATGTGCTGGAGGCTGTAAAATCGTGGTGGGCCTGGAAGAAAATTAAGGATGCCTGGAGCATTTCCAACGTAATTTCTATAGGCGGCGATTTTGATGCAGTATCACCCGGGCTGATCCAGAACGCAATCAAGAAAGGCTGGTGCCGCAATGAATCCGCTTTCGATTTCGCCCGATGTTATTCGGACCCGCTATATACCTGGGCGGCTGCGGCCAAGAACAGGGTTGAATGTTCCCGGAAACTTCTAAACCAAAAGAAAGGAGCCCTGACCACGGCCGACTTCATGTCGATCCTGCGCGATCACGGCCGGCACGATGACTTCCGGCCTGACAAATACGGCGGCACGGTTTGTATGCACGCCGCAGATAAACTTATCCGCCGCAGCCAGTCGGTAAATTCCATGGTCGGCAATGTCAATGCAAAAAGGAGTTGGCTCTACGTTACGGGAGCGGCTAATCCCTGCCTCAGCCCCTTCTATCCGGTATTCGGCCCCGGCACCGCCAACCCTGCCGGCTATCTGGAGGGCCAGGCGGATTACAGCCCCGACTCCTATTGGTGGCAATGTGAAAAATTGCACAGGGAAGCCCTCCTGCGTTTTCCTTCCGCATTAAAAGAAATACATTCGAAAATCGAAGATTATGAACATGAAATGCTTCTAGCCGTTGAAGGGGCGGATATGGCCCCAAATCAGCCCACCATAGACAGGTATTTTGCCCGAACGAGAAGCATCGTCGGGGAGTGGGGGTCAACCCTGGCTAAATTGCCGGAGGCCAGGCCGGGCTTGCTCTTCCGCAAATACTGGCAGGGCTACGGCAAGCTCAATAGAATCGAGTAAGGGCTTTTCTTACAGCACAGGCATATAATTTATGAGATCAGGAACCGAACATGCCGGACATAAAACAAATAATAACTGAAGAACAGCTCGCAAAGAGCCTGGAAGTTATCAGGCAGTCTTTCAGGACGGTTGCCGAAGAAATGAATATGACGCGCGAAAAGACCCCTGACCACCCCGCATTTTATACCATGGAAAGGCTGCAGGACTTGCATAAAAGGGCAACTTTTTGGGGACTTTATGTTGACGGGAACCAGGTTGGTTTCATAGCGTCGGAAAAAAGCGAAGACGGTGTCTATTTTATGGACCGGCTGTCGATACTGCCCGCATACAGGCTCCAGGGCTATGGACGGAAATTGGTGGAATATTTGCTGGACTATATACGCAAGCAGGGAGGCACCAAAGTGGCGCTGGGTATGGTAAATAGCCAGACGAACTTAAAAAACTGGTATAAATCGTTCGGCTTCGTGGAAACTGGTACAAAACAGTTTAAACACCTGCCTTTTCTGGTCTGTTTCATGGAAAAAGACCTGTCAGCCTAGCAGGTAAAGTATCACGTCGCTGACGTTGGTGCCTGTCGACCCGGTAATGATCAGTGATCTGGTCATCTTGAGGAAAAGCTCATAGCTATCGAATCTGGAGATATAATCCTCGATATCGATCTTGGCAGCCATAGCGGCAGGCAGCGAGCGATCGTCCACCATGGCGCCGGCCACCTCAGGCAGATAATCCGAACCGTCCGTTCCCACTGACGCCACCAGCCAGGGAGAAGGTAGTTTCTTCATGGCCAGCATCGAGACAGCCGCATAATGCTGATTTCTGCCTCCCTTACCTGAGTTCTCAGGCAGGGTGGGCGTAGTCTCACCACCCAGCAAGATCGCATCGAATCCTTTATATTTGCCGCCGGCGATTTCCTGCGCCTTTTCAAAGGCCATCCTGGCCGTATCCCCACTGAATTCCGCCGTTACAATGGTGGGCCTCAAGCCCAGGTCCCTGGCTTTTTCTGCCATAGCTTCGAGGCACATACTGTTATTACCGATAATATAGTTGTCGCAGTTGCAGGTTTCTTTGGGTGTTTCAGCTTCAAGCCCCTCTATACCCCTTTTAATAAAATCAACCACGTCTTTGGGCGCCTTGGTCAACAGCCCGTATTTCTTCAAAACAGCCTGCGCATCAGCGAAAGTGGATGGGTCAGGAACGGTGGGACCGGAAGCTATGGTATTGAGATCGTCGCCAACAACATCGGAGATAATAAGAGACACTATTTTGGCCGGCTCATAAAAAGCGCCCATCTGGCCGCCTTTAATGAGCGACAGGTGTTTTCGCACGATATTAATTTCTTTGATATCGGCGCCGCTTCGCAATAGCAGCATGGTGATCTCCTGCTGGCCTTGAAGGGTTATGCCGCTGGCCGGGCAGGGCAAAAGGGCCGAGCCCCCGCCTGAAATTAAACATAGGACAAGGTCCCCCTTGCCTATAGAATGCCGGGCTTTCATAGCCAGCATTTCTTGAACGCCGTGTACACCCGCCTCATCCGGCAACGGGTGCCCCGCCTGCCTGACCGCTATTTTCCTGGTCTCATAACCGTCGGTATTGCAATTCACAATGCCCGCAGTGATATTGGCGGGACCAATTATCCTTTCCAGCTCCTCCGCCATCAGCCCGGAAGCCTTACCACCACCCACTACGAATATACGGCCCCGTGACAAATCATAGCTTTCGCCCATCACACGCAGGATTTTCCTATTATGACTATAGCGGACGGCAGCTCTGAGCAGGTTGGCCGGCAAAACACGGGTAATCCCCGCTTCGATTAGTTCCACTGCCCGGGCACGCAGGTTGGAAGATATCAGATCCTCACGGTTCTTAATAATCAAAAGTTCGTGACTCCCTTCAGAGATAAACGAAAAACGTGGGAATTATACCTCTTAATTACACCGCTGTCATGGACTTGTCTCAGACTGAGTGAATTGATCGACAATAAACTCCATTGGTTCAGCAATTAAATTTCACAAACTTTTAATATAACATTAACCTCACGTTAAACTTCTGCAAGTATAATACAAGCAGGAGATAACAGATTCGACAGACGTTTAAAAGGGTAGACATTAATTGCAAAACGTGATAATATTTGCCACGTTCGCTCAATCAGGAGAATCATTCGGATTTAGTTGTAAATATTATGAAAATAGGTGTAATTTCTGACACCCACGTACACCGCATCAGCGAGTTGCCCTCTTCCCTTATAAACGCACTTATCCGTATGGATATGGTAGTGCATCTGGGAGACTTCCATTCAGAGGACCTGGTCAACGACCTCAAAGAGATCGCAGATTTTCGCGGTGTGGCTGGTAACCATGACGGCCATATCCCGGGACTTCCCGAGAAAGACCTAATAGAAGTCAACAGCAAGCGCATAGGCATCATCCACGGCCACGGCTGTGTTTTCCCCTTTGGCTTTAAATGGGGCCTGACCACACAGTTCGATGGTAAGGTGGATGCCATACTGTACGGCCACACACACGCTTGCAGGAATACGGTCGAAGACGGCATCCTCTTCTTCAATCCCGGCAGCGTCATAGGCAGGTTCCCCGCCATGCACCGCAGCTACGGAATTATGACCGTGGAGGATGATATATCCTGTGAGCTAATTACGCTGGAGACGAAGCGGTACTACTATCTGAACAGGTATATCGGGCTGGCCAGCAGGGCCATCTCATATTGCTGCGGCCTCAATAAAAGCACCGACAGCTATATCTAACGTCCAAGATACCTTCCCTTTAGCACAAGCACCTGCAGTCCTATGCCCATTCCCTGATAATGTCAGCCGACGGAACGACGATGCTCACAATTGCCATTGTTTTTAGCGCTGCCTCGTGCATATCCCTGACCGAAGATGAGACGCAATCCTCAACAACCACCGGGTAGAAACCCCGGTTGGCCGCGTCCCTGGCAGACGAGCTGATGCCGAATTCAGTGGATATGCCGGTGAATAAAATCGTGGTTATGCCGGCATTTTTCATCAGGTTTTCAAAATGTGTGCCCACAAATATGCTAGCCGTGTGCTTGTCGAGTACAATATCGCCCTCTAGCGGCTTCACTTCGCCATTTATCTCGGCTTCGGGGCTCCCCGCCTGCGGGAAAGGCCGTAGCTTATCCAAGGAGTCCACATGGGATCTTTTCATCTGCATGTAAAGCCTGAAGGATGACTCCCAGCTCAAGGGCAAAGGCGTGATCTTAGTATAAATTACCGGGACTCCATGTTTTCTGGCGGCATCAGTCAGCGTTTTCAAATTAAGGAGAAATTCCTGCCTGTTAAATATCACATTTACCAGAGCATCCTGCACATCCCACAGCACCAGCGCTGTATGTGACGGATCGACTATCTCTCTCATGTTTTTGTATACTACCGGATTTTTCTTCATCGTAACCTCCCTTCACTATGTATATTATCACTTTCCTGTTCTGCTATCATTAAACTGTTAAGGGTGACTCAATAAATATGGATTTCCCCGCTCGTCGTACAGGTATAGCCCACCTTCCGCTGCACGGAGGCAAGGCGCCTGCATGGCTGTTCAAACGCATGACGGGCCTGGCCAGGGAGATAACCGTCGCCATCATCTCGGATTTCGGACCCGATGAAATGTTGAACCGCCTTTCCGATCCTTACTGGTTCCAGGCCTTTGGGTGTGTACTTGGTTTTGACTGGCATTCCAGCGGCGTGACAACCACAGTTTGCGGAGCAGTTAAGGAAGGCATTAAAGGCATGCAGTCCGACCTCGGATTCTACGTGGCCGGGGGCAAAGGCGGCACCTCCCGCAAAACCCCGTCGGAGATAGAGAATGTTGGACACTTGATCAAAGCTGACGCCGGCAAGCTGGTCTATGCCAGCCGCCTGTCGGCCAAGGTAGACAACAACGCCGTACAGGATGGATACCAGCTATATCATCACGTATTCTGCTTCACGGGAGAGGGCTCCTGGGCGGTAATTCAACAGGGCATGAACCAGGAGAACCACCTCGCCCGCCGCTATCACTGGCTGGGTGGAAAGGTTACAGACTTCGTCTGCGAGCCCCACAACGCCGTTTGCGCCGAGGCCGCGGCAAGTACGCTCAACCTGGTGGCCTTGGAAAGCGCCGTGGCAAGAGAAACGATTGCAGGTATAACCCGCCAGGAAAATCCGGATAAGATAATGTCCCACCTGCAACATCTTAAGAACCTCGAATTGCCCAAACGTCACGCTATCTTGACGGAAGATATTCATCCGGACCGCCTTTATAAAATCTTCGTCCAGACATATGAAAGGCAACCCGAGAACTTCGAGAAGCTTCTGGGTATGGAGGGCGTTGGGGCTAAAACTATTCGCGCCTTGAGCCTTATATCCGAGATCATCTACGGCGTCCCTGTCAGCTTCCGCGACCCGGCGCGCTTCAGTTTTGCCCACGGCGGCAAGGACGGCATCCCCTTTCCCGTTGACAGGAAAACCTACGATAAAAGCATCGAAATACTGCATAACGCGCTGGAAAGGGCCAAAGTCGATGATAAGGAGAAGATGGCAGCCATTAAACGTCTAAGCCACTGGACTGCACATTGAAGCCAAATTAATTGAGCGAGGCATTACGATGATAAGAAGTTACAAGGGGAAAACACCGCGGGTTCACCCCACGGCCTTTATCAGCGAGGCGGCCTATGTAGTGGGAGATGTGGAGATCGGTGAAAACTCCAGCATCTGGCCGGGCGCAATCGTCCGGGGAGATTTCGGCCGCATAAAGATCGGCAAGAATACCAGCGTAGAGGATAACTGCGTTATCCATACGCCGGACGAAATCACTATCGGCGACAACGTCATCATCGGCCATGCTGCGACCGTTCACTGCCGCAGTATCGGTGACGACAGCTTGATAGGCATCAGCGCAGTGCTGCTTCAACATGCCGATGTGGGACGGTCCTGCCTGGTGGCGGCCGGGACACTGGTACCACCGGACATGAAGATACCTGATAGATCGCTGGCCATTGGCTCGCCCGCCCGTATAAAGGAGCAGTTGAGCGATGAAATGCTGGCCGTTATACGGCTGGGCGCCGATGCCTACGTAGATATGGCCCAGGAGTACAAGAAGGCTGGATATATATAAAATCAAAGTCGTTGACTTTGATTTTAGCGGGTGATATAGTGCCGTCATATTCAAGGGCAACAAGTTGAGAGGAGGTTGTTTTATTATGTCCAAGGTCAATACCGTACTGGGAAGTATATCAGCCGATCAAATGGGTCCCACACTCATGCATGAGCATATGGTTCTGGCCTACGCCGGATGGGACAAGGACGCTTTATGCGAGCATATCGAATTGAACGACTTGGCAAAAATCGTGGCGGATTCGCTGGGCACGGTTAAACAATACGGGATAAAAACTATAGTCGATGCCACGCCTAACGATCTCAATCGGAACGTTGACCTTATAAAGCTGGTTTCGGAGAGAACCGGGCTTAACATCATTTGTTCGACGGGAATGTATATGGAAGAGGAAGGCATGCCCGCTTATATCAAGTTCCGTGCTCAGGTCCACGACACGCTGACCGAGCTGTACGAGACCTTTGTGCAAGAGATCACCTTCGGCATCGGAAAATCCGGTATTAAAGCCGGCGTCATTAAGGTTGCCACCGGCAACGGCCATATTTCACCCTACGAGGATCGTGTACTCAAAGCCGCAGCCAGGGCGCAGAAAGAGACCGGGGTGCCCATAATAACCCATACACAGCAGGGGACCATGGGACCGGAGCAGGCGGCACTGCTTACCGGGGAAGGGGTAGACCCCGGCAAGATCGTTATCGGGCACATGTGCGGCAATGCCAATCTTCAGTATCATATGGCGGTTTTGGATAAGGGCGTTTCAGTGGGCTTTGACCGCTGGGGTATAAATTTCCTTTTCCCGGATAATCTTCGTAAGGCTACCTTACTGGGCCTGCTGGGCCTGGGTTTCGCCGACCGTGTTGTGCTCTCCCACGATTTCTCAGCCAAATGGCTTGGGCGCCCCTATAACCTGCCCGATTTTGTGGTTCAGATGATCGCAGACTGGTCGTATACCCATTTATTCAAAAATATCATCCCGCAGCTTAAGCAAGCCGGGATCACCGATGAGCAGATCGGCCTTATGATGGTGGAAAATCCCAGGAGGATTTTCGGGGGTTAGCAATCTGCTGGTGTTATAATATAGCCGTATTCAGAGGCCAAGCCTCTTTATTGGTGTCTTTTAACCATGCGTCTCACACTTAAAATCTTTTCTCTCGCTTTGGTCGTCGCCACCATGGCAATATGGTTGCTGGCCTGCGCACCCCAGCAAGCGGAGACGCCCGCTACGTTTGAAGCAGCATCCCTGTCAGTGACCCCCTCCCAGGTACTTGCAGGAGATGAAGTCACTGTCACCGCCCAGGTTACTAACACCGGCAGCATGCCGGGCAATTTTTCTGACCCGTTGATGGTCAACGGCAAGCAAATACAGGGGCAAATGGTAACCATACAGCCGGGGGCCACCCGGACAGTGACCTTTGTTTTTAAATTGAGTGATCCCGGCAAGTACTCGATAAAACTGGAGGATTCAAGCACCTCGCTTACCGTCAACTCTGTGGCGGAAAAAGAGGTGGAGCTTAAATACGATAACGGCACTTCCAAAGATGCACTTTGGGCCGGGAATAACGGGGGCTTCCTCATCGACTTCACTGCGCCTGATAGCGGCCTCACCATCGATAAGGTACGAATCTGCGGAGGGCTCTATGGCACCGCCTGGGAAGGCAAGACCTTTGAGCTGTCTATATTAGGAAGCAACATGAAGTCAGTCCTTTACAATACTTCATATTATGCAGCCAAATTCCCGGTTGAGGGGGCTTTCCCCTACCGTCCGCCTGAATGGGTTGACTTCGAGATCCCACCGACACAGGTTTCGGGAAAATTCTTTATATATTTATATACCAGCATGAGCATGCACCATGGAGTTCAGATAGGCGTGGACGATAGTATTGAAAATGAACATTCAGACCTGGCCCAGGGCAAACCACCCTACCTTGCGATCATATCCATGGAACACTTCTACCCTAATTCGGTCTGGTATACCGATAGAAGCAAGGTGAACTGGATGATACGCGTTGACGGCACCACCATGGCTCCGGTACAGTAACTGAGAAGACCCTGATCTAATACCCGGCCGGCTTTTCCTTTCCGTTGACCTTGCCGCCGAAAACTTTGCGTACGTATAAATTGTAAATAATTACGATGGGGATGACCGCACCCGCTCCATACAGCATGAAAATCAGGGACGTCGTTGAGGAGGCCGCATCGTTAATAGTGATAGAAAACGGTATTAAGAATGGGAATATCGCTGCAACGATGGCAGAAGTCACACTCAAAAAAAGCACGATACTCCACACATAGGGCGCCCTGGTATTAGTGCGCCGGGCCGAGCCGATGAAAACCATGATGAAGGCGAAGATGGCTATCAGCAACAGCACAGGCATAATGTAAATATACTGCTGATGACCGGAAATAACCGTTCGTAACAACTGTCTGATCCACATCTCCGAAACGGGCGTGCGTACAATGGGCATCAGGATTACCGCCAAAACAAAAAAACCGTACGCAATCCAGGAACTGGCCTGCAATATTTTCCAATTGACGGCCCGCGCATCTTCGCGAACTTTATTGACCAGAAATGCTGCGCCCAGCATGATGTAACCAGCAAGAGTGCCTACAGCTATCAAAACCGACATGGGGTTTAGCCAGTCCCAGGGTCCGCCTGCAAATGAGCCGCCGGCTACACTGATATTGGTGAGCAGGCCTCCCAGGAGAAATCCCTGTCCCAGGATAGCTACCAAGCTGCCCACGCCCAGACAGTATCCCCACAGCCGTTTGTTTTGCGATTGGTCGAGGAACTCTATGGAGACGGCCCTGAACATAAGGCCGAAGATGAGCATCATGGCAGGGATGTACATCGAGCTAAAAATGATACTGTATGCCAGCGGGAAGGCTCCGAACAAGGTAGCTCCGGCAATGACCAGCCAGGTCTCATTGGCATACCACAACGGGCCAATGGCGTTCAGCAGTGTATCTCGCCGCTCGTCCGTAGCCCCCAATGATAATACACCGATTCCCAGGTCAACCCCATCCAGAATAACGAACAGCACCAGCGTTAGGCCGGCAATGAAAAACCAGATCAACGGAAGAAAGGCTTCCACAGGTCATTTACCCCCGTAATCGGCGTCGATTTTCGGCGGCGGCATCGATGATCCTTGGCCGGGCAAGGGGCTGGTTAAATCCGGCCCATTGATCAGGATTTTACGTGTAAAATAAACGAACAGTCCAAGCAGTACAAGATAAATCAGGGTGAAGATTGCCAGGCTGGTGGCCACTGTGGCTACGCCAATTGGGGAGACGCCGTCACTGGTGCGCAGGATGCCGTAGATAATCCAGGGTTGTCTGCCCATCTCGCGCACTATCCAGCCGCATTCAGTGGCTATGAAACCGGACGGCAGCGCATATATCCAGAAGAGCCAGAATAGCCTGTTTTGCGCAACGGCCTCAGACCTTAACATCCGGCGATACCACAGCCACAACGCCCATAATACGAGTAGAACCATTAAGATACCCAACACCACCATGATCCTGAAGGCATAGAACGGCAGGGTAACCGGGGGCTGGTCACTGAGCGGGAAATCTTTCAAGCCGGTCACCTGTCCTGTCAGCGAGCGATCGCTGAGCAAGCTCAGCATGTACGGCACCTTGACTTCCCAGACGTTTTTCTGCGCTGCCTGGTCCGGCCATCCGATTGCCACCCAGGAGGCGCTGCTATCGGGCGGATTAGTGGTCCAGTGCGCTTCCATAGCCGCCGCCTTAGCAGGCTGGTTCTTGAGCACCGCCAGGCCCGAAGCGTCGCCCAGGAAGACCTGCAGAGGGGCCACCAGGATACCTATGACGACCATAACCTTGAAGGCCTTAAGAAAGAAATCAATATTCTGTTTGCGCAGGATATACCAGGCGCATATGCCGGCTACAAAGAAAAGCGTGGTTTCAACACTGGCTACCCAGATATGTATGAAAGCAATGGGAAGGTCGGGATTAAAGACAGCCTGCAGGTAATTGGTGATCACCATTTTCCCACCCTGCATCTGCACGCCCGCAGGGGTCTGCATCCAGGAGTTGGCCGACATGATCCAGAAGGCCGATAGGGACGCTCCCAGGGCCACCATAATATTGGAAAACAAGTGAACCCCTTTGGATACCCTGCCCCACCCGAAGAAAAATATAGCCAGGAAGGCAGCTTCCAGTGCGAACGACATCGCCGCTTCGAAAGCCAGGATAGTACCGAAGATATCACCTGCTACTGTGGAGAAACGCGACCAGTTGGTGCCGAATTCCAGCTCCAGAGGGACACCGCTGGCCACTCCAATGCCGAAGGCCATGATAAAGATGGCCGACCAGAAACGCACCTGCCGGTAATATATTTCATTATTGGTTTTTAGCCATAGGATCTCCATCACCACCATCATAAGGCTGAGCCCAATGCTGAGCAGGGGCCAAATCATATGAAAAATTGTGGTGACGGCGAATTGGGCACGGGCTAAATCAAGTGCAATAGCTTCCATTAGCTATTTACCCGGTAAAGCCGAATTGGATATGCTGGTGCCCAGCAGAGATAGCACAAAAATGCAGGCCAGCGCCCCCGCGCCGATTATGACGGAGATAATCGTGAATACCGGATCGGTGAACGCCTTTAACCAGACCACTACGGCCAGGCATAGCGACAGGACAAACAGGATAGTCCCCAGTACTATCTTGGTCTTGAGTATATGAGAATTACCGATTTTGCGAAAGCGGGCCTTCCCATCCAGCAGTCCGACCAGAAAAGATAACAGGACAAGCAGCGGCAAAAACAGGACCAGCACTTTTGTGGTGCAAGTGAGAAAATCTTCTACCTGGCCTATGAAGATGAAGCTGGCCAGGGCGAACACCAGTACAGCTACGGTAAATGATATCGGGAAATGTACCGATATGGGGTGAAGGTCCAAATTGAGCAGCCTGCGCCGGTTTTCACCCATTGTATCAGTGTATACTTCGAAAGAAATATGGGGCACACCGCAGGCCGGGCATCTGTCACCGAGTTTGCCTTCCTCCATAATATAGCCGCATGCCTTACACCGGACCATTTTCTTCATTGGAACGCCGCCTCTGGCAACCCTGATAAATAAAAATGCGTTATAAGTATATCCCGCTAAAAGGGTGCCGCGCAAAGAAGCCCTTTTAACTACCAACTATGGCGCGAAGCGAACATCCTGCCCCTGGCCGCCCCTACAAGATAACGGAAATTGTTGGCCACTAGAGAAGACCAGAGCGAAGGGCGATACCTCCAGAAACGGCTTTTAGCCAGGTAGCGCGGGTGAAAGTATAAACGCAAGCCTTCCCAGAACATCGACATGGTAAGCTCGCGGCTGCTCATATGCCGTGTGCGTACGTTACAGATAAACCCATTGTACAGGCTAAAATCATCACGGTTGGTGATAAGGCTTTCGGAGAGAAGTTGCTCACGAATTTCAGTCTTGGGGTAAGGAGTCATGCACTGCATAATGGGATGGTCTACTCCCAACTCCAGCGCAAACCGGTACGTGGAACGTATATCCTCGCGTGTGTCATCCGGGTTGCCCACTATAAAACCTCCAAAAACTCCTATCCCGTGTTCCTGTAACAGTGATACAGCTTTCTGTGTATTATTAAACACACCTGCCTTGCCCATAGACTTAAGGTTCCTCTCGATCCCGCTCTCTATGCCCAGGAATACCCATCTGAATCCTGCGCTTTTCAAGCGGACGGCTAATTCGGGGTCCGAAGCGATCCCTTTAACGCTGGCTTGAATAGCATAGGACATAGAATCCAGTTTCTCATCTACGATCAAATCGCATAACTTTTTCAACCGCTGCACATCCAGAGTGATGTTATCATCGACAAAGAAGACCCCCTCGATACCACGCCGTTTAAGGCCTTTTAGCTCGGCGATGACGCGCTCAAGTGTAAAAAACCGGATCGAACGCCCGTACATTCGGGCTATGCTGCAAAATTTGCAACCCATAGTGCAGCCGCGCGAGGTTTCAACGCAATCGAAACGCTGCTGCAGGAAACGGGCGCCGTCCAGCGCACGAGAAGTACGATTCGGCAGATCTAGTGTATCCAGGTCTACCAGCGGCGCGGGCGGATTATGTTGAAACCCACCATCAATGCGGAATGAAAGGCCCTCAATAGGTCCAAACTCCCTGCGCCCGCTCTCCAGTTCCTCCACCAATTTGGGGAAGGTTACTTCACCTTCTCCCCGGACCACAAAATCGAAGAGGTGGGCGTCGGTCCCCACCCCAATCTCCTCAAACATCATCGAAGCGTGATATCCCCCCAGGACGGTTGTTATCTCGGGGTTAACAGAACGGCAGATTTGCGCTACCCGGCGTGCGCTATCATATTGAAAGCTCATGGCGCTTAGCCCCACTATTTCTGGGTTAAAGTTTCGCATCACCTTCCGTATAAAGCTGGCCATGTTTTTATTGTGAAATGCCAGGTCTACTATCCTTACTTCGTGCTCTTTCAGGTTGCCTGATATCGAACACAATCCGAGGTTGGGCATATGCATGACGGCATCTAATGCGCTGATGGTATCTGGCATAGCGATGAGCAACACTCTCAAGATAGTCCTACTCCCATCATTACTAACCTTAAATATACAAGAAGATTGGTCCGGAATGAAATTGTACTCAAAAGCCATAAGGATTGTACCTAAATTAATTGTAGGTCAGAGTTTGACAGTAATTTCCAATTAGTGATAGAGTACGGATCGCGCAATGGTCGGGAAGATGGTGTGTTGGCTTACTAGCCGGGGCGTAATCTTAACGACATATGAATACAAAGTGCTTTATGGTCCAGCAGTTGAATCGATCCGGCTTTCATCGTTCACAAACAATAATCATTTTTTAATAAGGGAGGATCTATGAAAGACTATCCTTGGTTCAAGAGTTACGACCCCAATGTACCCCATACCTTAGAGCCCTATCCAAATATTACCGTAATGGATCAACTGGCGGAGTATACCAAACAAAGGCCGGACTTCCCCATGGCCATTTTCATGAAAAGGGAGCTGTCCTACCAGGAGCTGGAGGATCAAAGCAACGCCCTGGCGCACGCGCTGATCGATATGGGCGTCAAGAAAGGCGACAGGGTGGTAGTGCTTTTCCTCAATAGCCCGCAGGTCTTTGTGGGCTATTTTGCCATCTGGAAAGCGGGAGCGATTGTAACGCCGATGAACCCGCTGTACACGCCGTTTGAGCTCGAACACGCCGTTCAAATCGTGGATGCCGAGGTTGCCATAGTACATTCTCTGTGGTATTCCACCATTAAAGGGTTTCAGCCGAAAACCAAGCTGCGCAAGGTGATTGCCACCGACTTGGACGCTTATGCGGTTAAGCCCATTAAGAAAGAGGCTGAGGGCGGCACCAAACTCGAGGAGGGAGACGTCTGGTTGAGCGATCTGATCGAGAAAAATAAGGGCAAGGGCCGCCCGGCAGTCAAGGTTACCAAAGATGACATTGCGCTGATTCTCTTCAGCGGCGGCACCACCGGCGCCCCCAAGGGCGTTATGCACAGGCATCACAACATGGTCATGATAGGCATGCAGCACTATGCATGGTGGAAGTCGCTCACTACGGATTGGGAGGACTGCATGCTGGGCAACCTGCCCATGTTCCATGCGTTTGGATGCTTCGTCGCCTTCGGTGTCTATTTCCAGGCCCATATGAAGCAGGTGCTGGTCTTCAATCCCCGCGACATGAAGGGTATTATCGAGCTGGTTAGGGATTATAAGATCGCCAGCATTTCAGCCACTCCGTCCATGTTAATTGCCTTACTCAATTCGCCCGACCGCGGACCTGAAGACTTCAGGTCCGTAAACCGCTGCAGCTCGGGCGCAGCGCCTCTTATGACCGAGACCAAGCTGGAGTTTGAGAAATTGATCGATCCCAAAGGCGTTCTCGCCGAAGGCTACGGCATGACCGAGTCGGCCATTGCCGGCAGCACCACTCCCATCTCAAACAGGAATAAATGGAAGCAGGGCTCCATCGGGTGTCCTCTTCCTGATACCATTTTCAAGATCGTGGACATCGAGACCGGCACCAGGGAGCTGCCTCTAAATGAAGACGGCGAGCTGTGTATAAAGGCCCCGCAGCTGATGCAGGGGTTCTGGAAGAACCCCGAAGAGACCAAAGAGGCCCTGCGCGACGGCTGGCTCTACACCGGCGATATTGGACACCTGGACGAGGACGGCTACATGTTCCTTACCTCCAGGAAGAAGGACCTCATCAAGTGCGGAGGTTTCCAGGTGTGGCCGCGTGACATAGAGGATGTCATCATGATGCATCCCATGGTAGTCGAGGCCTGCGTGGCCGGCATCCCCGACCCGCGCCAGGGTGAAGCAGTCAAGGCTTGGGTAGTCGTCAAGGAAGGGTGCGAGGTTACGGCCGACGAGCTGCAGAAGTTCTGCAGGGAGAAATTGACCGGCTACAAGGTGCCCAGGTTCTACGAGTTCCGCAAAGACCTGCCCAAGACCATGGTAGGCAAGGTATTGCGCAGGGTCCTCCAGGAAGAAGAGAAATCAAAATAAAATAAAATAAACGACCTGCATGCCGGCATATGAAAGAGGAACCCCGCATATGCCGGCATTTTTTCCTTTACGTTCACACAGTAAAGCCACTAATTCTTCCTAACTGATCATAGCTTCTTCCCATTATTTGTAGCTTAGGGATTACGGCTTTCGCAGGCCTGCCGGTTTCTTGACACTAATAAAATTTGATGCTAAACTCGCTTTAATGAAGGTTAGACCGACTAATCAGTCGATACTTCATTAATAGCAGGATGCGGGATCGCTTTATTGTATTGATTTAAGCGGTCCTTGTTTCAAGTCCTCCCAAACTGCGAGGCGTTCACGCTCACGGACGCCTCGCAGTCGCGTCTATAGCCCTAGTTAAATCCTGGTAAGAAGCGCGGTATGTGAAAACTTTGAACAGGAACGGGGAATATACGGATAGAAAATAAAATAGAAACCAAAAACTAAAAAGAGTGAGCGACTTACGGACTTGGGGCTAGTTTTATACGCCTAGGTAGGCTTTCTTGACGTTATCATCAAGCATGAGGTCCGACGTTTTACCCTGTATAGTCAGCTCGCCATTTTCCAAAACGTAGCCGTAATTAGCCAGCATCAATCCAAGCCGCGCATTCTGTTCTACCAGGATGACGGTGACGCCGTCACGGTTAATCTCTTTTATCTTTTCAGCAAGTTGCTGTCGCAGCAGGGGGCTTAAGCCCAGGGACGGTTCATCAAACATGAGAAGCTCCGGCAAGGCCATCAGCCCGCGGGCAATGGCAGCCATCTGCTGTTGGCCGCCGCTTAACTCGCGTCCCTTGGCACGCATCTTTTCCTTCAGTACCGGAAAGAGGATAAACACCTTCTCCAACGCTTCGCTTATCCTACGTTTGTCATTTTGGAGGTAGGCCCCCATTTTCAGGTTCTCCTCAACCGTCATAAGAGGGAAAAGCCTTCTGCCCTCCGGGATCTGTATTATGCCCTTGGCAGCAATGGTACCCGGTTTCAACCCGTTTATTTTCTCTCCCTTGTAATCTATCTCGCCGGCCCTGACCTTGGCGATTCCGCTGATGGCATTAAGTGTCGAGGATTTGCCGGCCCCATTGGCGCCCAGGATGGTGATAAAATCCCCTTTGTTCACCGATAAAGATAATTTTCTGACAGCAACAGTTTTTCCGTATTTGACCAGTATGCTTCTCAGTTCCAGCATAATTTATACTGTCTCCGTTCCCAGGTAGGCCTCGATGACCTCCGGTTTGTTCATCATTTCGTGAGGGTTCCCGTCGGCAATCTTACAGCCAAAGCTGAGGACAATCACCCGGGTGGCCACATCCAGCAGCACCTTCATATTGTGTTCGATCAGCAGTATAGTAATGCCCTGCTCATTGATCCTTTTGATATTTTCGACCACGAACTGGGCTTCCTCATAGTTCATGCCGGTGGTAGGCTCATCCAAAAGGAGCACCTTGGGATTGGCAGCCAGTGCGAGGGCGATTCCTAACATTCTCTGATACCCGTGTGATAATACGGATGCCGGCCTGAATGTCTCGTTAAAAAGATCGAGCAACTGAAGCGTTTGAAGAACATTACCCACGACTTTTTCATGTTCATCCTTGTATGATTTAGTTTCCAGGAAGGCTTCGAAGTCATTCTTTTTATACTGCAGATGCGAGCTTACCAACATGCTCTCGATAAGGGTGGCTTTTTCGTAAAGTACGTTCGATTGGAACGTCCTGACCAGACCCAATTTGACTATTTTATCTGGTCTCAGGCCGGATATATTCTTGCCCATAAAAGAAATCGTTCCGCGCGTCGGCTTATAGTAGCCCGAAATTAAATTAATGAGAGTCGTTTTGCCAGAGCCGTTGGGCCCGACGATGCCAAGGACTTCACCCTGCTCTACTTTAAAGCTGATGTCCTCAACAGCCGCCAATTTACCGAAAAGTTTAGTGACATCATTTAATTCTAAAAAGGCCATCGTTTTTAATCCCTGATTTATTAGTCTTCTTGTCTGGCTTCGCCCGGTATTTCGTAGTCCTCGACCTCTTTATATATCTTGCGCCATATTCTGGGCCAGAGGTCGATAAGCCCGGTTCCCTTGGGCAAGAATATCAGCACGAGTACGACTACCGCTCCGTAAAGCAATTGTGAAATACCGTAAATCGGCAGCTGTGCCAGTTGTATACCCAGCACATAAAGCACTGTCGAGCCAATTATGGGGCCTGCCACCAGTGAACTCATGCCGCCCACAATGCTCATCATCATTATCTGTATTGACTGCCAGAGCCCGAATATAAGCGGCGATATCACGGTCAGGTAATTGGCATAAATAGCGCCGGCAAACCCGGTGAATACGCCAGCCAGCGTAAAAGCAATAACCCTGTATTTCATAAGGTGGATGCCTTCATGTTCGGCAAGAGTTTGGTTTGCAGCCATGGCAAAGAAAGTGCCGCCCATGCGGGTTTTCCCTACCCTCCAGAAAACCAGGCCGGTTATTATGACAAGTAATAAAGTCAAATAGTAGAAAGGAATGGAGTTGGCCATGAAATTGATATGCAGCGGGCCAAGGTCGATATTTGGCGGTGGGTTAGCTATCAAGCCCCTTGAACCATGGGTAACCGGCTCCCACTGTTGAGCTATAATCCTGATGACCTCCGTGAGCGACAGTGTGATGATTGAAAAATAAATCCCGCCCACGCGCAGCACTACGGCGCCAATCCCCATAGCCACAATACCCGAAACGATGCCTGAGAGCAAAAATGCAACCCACCACGGCCATCCCAACACAACCGATAGTATGGCAGAGGTATATCCTCCTATGGCCATAAACGCTGCCTGGCCAAGGCTGAACTGCCCGGTCCTCAATATCAGTGTAAAGCCCAAGGCCGCCACCGCCCAGATGCCGCTTAAGATCAGCATATTGAGGACGATTTCACCCTGGGTGAAAACGGGGATGAGGAGGAAAATAATGACGGGGACGGCGGCCACTACCTTGGGCCAGGTATTTCTCCAATCGAATGTCCTGAATCTATTTAACCACACATTCATTTCAAGGCAGCTCCGAATAGTCCTTGCGGCCGGACCAGCAGTAGGATAATTACCAGCACAAACAGAACAACCTCAGAATAATATGAAATGTAATAGGTCATGACACTATTGAGGAAACCCAGGATGAGTCCGCCGATAATTGCACCGCTCAGGCTACCCAGGCCACCAATGACGATGGCCAGCAGTGAAAAAATCATGGGAATACGCCCGATGAAGGGATTAATGGCGTAAACAGGGGCCATGATGCAGCCTGCCCATGCAGCCAGCGCACAACCGATCCCCATAACGATCAATGAAACGCGGTCCACACGAACCCCGTATAAACTTGCCGCCCTGGGTTCCTGTGCCGCAGCCCTTATGGATAAACCAACTTTGGTGCGGTTCAGCACGATATACATGGCTATCATGACGACCAGCGTAAAACTCACCACGGCAATTTTCTGGTAGCTAACGCTGAACGATCCCAAGTCCATATTGCCGGGCATCACATTGGCAAGCCCTTTATCCTGCATGCCGAAGAGCATGCTGGCCAGGCCCTCTAAAAAGAAGATCAGCGCCAGCGTGACCGCTCCTACATATAAATCACCCGATACGCGATCGATAAGAACCTTTTTGACCAGCATGCCCAGGCCGGCTATGATCAAACCGGTAATGAGCATGCTTATGGGGAAAGGTACGCCCGCCGCTGTCACTCCATAGAAGACAACGACTGCTCCCAGCATGTAATACTGTCCGTGCGCCCAGTTCAATATTCCCAGGATGCTGAATACCAGCACCATGCCGAACGCCATGGTTATATAAGTACTACTCTGGACCAGTGCATCGATCCATATTCCAGCAGGGGGCATACCATTTCTCCTTATAATTCTTAAGTGCTACTAGGGCAGAGGAGTCCAGGGTGACTCGGAGAGATAGACTTCTTTATCGCCCTTAATCTGCGAGAGAGCGCCCGGGGTGCCGAAAACTATCGGGGAGCCATAGGTCTTGGCGCCTGACATCGTATAGGTGCCCGTGGTCGTACTGAAAGTTCCGCCCTGGATCGCTTTCATGATGGCATCGGGATCAGTGCTCCCGGCTTTCGTCATCGCCTGCGTGAGAATCAACATGTGCGAGGGCATCCAGCCAATCCAGCCTGTATAGACAACCGGAGCACCAGTATCCTTGGCCACGTCATCATTTACCTGCTTGGCCATGGCCATGATCGCGGGATCTATCTTGGTCTCTTTGTAATCCCAGATCCCAAAGTACTGATCGATGAAGCCCTGGGAAGCATCGTAACCTACGACCTCGTTGTATACGGCCGGGTCGACACAGGGTCCGGCAACCCCGCATATGATATCTTTGTAGCCCATGTCCCAGCGCTGCTTGGCAGTATCAAAAGCTGCGCCGATATCGCCGGCGTTGTAGATAACACCGCATCCGGCTTCCTTGAACTTGGTGATGTAAGGGGTATAGTCGGTGGCCGCGGGTGTATACCACTCATGGTGATACTTGATGCCCGCCGCATCCAGCGTCTTGTCGACAACGTCCCATCCGGCGCCTTTTCCCAGAGTCGAGTCTTCAATGCCGATAATTCTGCCCGGATACGCTTTTGCGATGGCCTTAAAGTCGGAGATAATCTGTTCGTGAGAAGGATTGGCAAACACTGTGTAGGGATATTTCTGAGGGTCATATATACCGCCCTCTGATTGGGGCACAGCCTCGTTGCCCGTCCTGGTTAGTAGGAGGACCTTGGCCGGAGTGGTTACTGCCTGTACAGCCGGCATGCCCCAGCTCCAGTAAGCGACTATTGCCTGGCAGCCGTCGCCGAAGATAAGCTGTTTGGCTGCCGCCGCGCCGCCTTCGGGGGTGTTTTCATCGTCTACTTCAGTATATGTAACATTATAGGTAGTGTCCCCTACTTTGAAACCACCGGCTTGATTAAACAACTCGATCCATTTTTGATAAAAATCGTGCCCTGCCTGACCCCAGGGCGCCGCAGGGCCGCTTAGCGGCGTTGGGCATCCCATCTTGTAGATGACCGGCCCGGTAGCTACCGGAGGAGCTGCCTTTTCTCCGCCTCCCGCACATGCCGAGGCCACGAGGCCCAGCACAGTCGCAAGAATGACTAAAACTGCTGTAATCCCATGCCATTTCCGCATATACCTTGAACCTCCTAAAAATTTATATTAGAACAAATCTTGTTTGGAAAGTCGACTGAGTGCTCGATTTATTTATGCGAAAGGTACTTTAACATCAACGGGAAATTATTGTCAAGCCGTATGAAGCAATATTGACTTAAAAAATTGCCGCACTTACACGTAAATAATTGAGCCGGCTGGACGTTTCCTATATAATGCGGGCGATTTGTGTATAATTCCGAGATTGCTAAATGACAAGGATAAAGGGCACACCAGAAACTAGCTCCGGGCAAAACAGAAGGAAAAGAAGCGCTGTTGCCAAGAGGAGGCAGATTGCCGAGGTAGCAGCTAACCTTTTCTTCAAAAAGGGATTCATGCAGACGACGACCAAGGAACTGGCCGAGGCCTGCGGCATGAGTGTTGGTACCCTCTATTATTACATTAAGTCGAAAAATGATTTCCCCCAGATGTTTTGCGAAATCCATAACAGCGATCTCGACATAATGGAAAAGGAAATACACAAAGAGATGCTCGTCAATACCCTTGAGAATACCCTCAGAAAAGCTGTAAAACAATATTTGTACTGGATCGACCGACGGAGTAAGTTAATTATGTTCTGGTACGATACGGTCAGGTACCTGAGCCAGGACCAGTTGAGGGCGATTACACACGCAGAATTTCGTGCTATCGGGTATTTTGAAGAGATCCTGGAAAAAGGTAAAAAAGAGGGCAGCTTTAAATTCAGGGATTTACGGGTTACAGCTTATAGCATAGAGCTGCTGTGTCATGAATGGATTCTGAAGGCGCCGTTTCTGAGAGGCCAATATACCCTGGAAGAATATTCCAACCTGTGCCAGGATATGGCAGTGGCGCTGGCCCGCGGAATATATAAATCATCAAAAAAGCCAGCCTGTTAGTTCCAACCGGCCCAACTCCTTTAGCCTCGCGCCGTGCTATCCTGCAAATAAAGCTGATTGGATTCGGGTGCCGCTATTCTGCTCCGATAGAAGTTGCTATCTCTGGCATACTCAGACTTTCCAGCCGGATTTTTGAAGGCTTCCCCGAAGATTTATTCCAGTCACGTATGCCGTAATAATCGGGCAACGACTTCCCCAGGTCGGGCACATGGCCTTCCTGCCCGGCATCAGGGATCGGCCTAAGAGCAAGCTCAGGCATTACATCATCCTTAGCCGAAATGCCCAGCTTGCAGGAAAGCGCCCGCTGCAACTGGAAGACGCGCTCGCCAGCCTTAAGTAACTGGTCGGCATCGGTATTCCAGCCGGTTGCAGAATTGACCATATCAACCATGCTGGCAAAGGGCAGCATGCAAAAATGGCAGATTCCCAGGGAATCGGTCAGCGCCCTGAAATTCTGGCTTTTTTCAACCATTGCCGCCTTGTCGTTATCCCAGCGGTCGCCGGCATTAAGGCCGAGGTCAAAATGGCCCGTGCCGCCGTCCACCTGGTAGGCATCGCTCTTATTATGATCGGCGCCGCGCGGAGCTGTAGCGTAAACCAGGGCCATTGAATGGTATGCCCTGGGATCGTGCATGGGAAACTCGAGTCCCTTGCACTGGACGGCTTCCCCGATGGGCCGGCCGTATTTTTGCGCCATGCGCTTGGTCCCGCCGGCCAGTATTTTGCCGAAGCCCTCGTTCTTGCCTATGAGATGCGCCAGTTCAATGGTGGCGTCGATATTGCCCCAGTTTAGCTTCAGCCCACCCGTATCTTTTTCAGTTATTACACCCAGTTCATACAGGTAAAAGGCATAGCCGACACTGGCGCCACTGCTTATGGAATCATAACCATAGGCGTTGCACAGTTCATTGAAATATACCGAAGTGGACATATCAAGGACCAGCCCCTGCATAGGACCCCAAGCCATCACCGTTTCATATTCGGGGCCTTCAACCTTATCGTACAAATACTTGCCCTCTTTTATTTGCAGCACTTTGCGGCAGCGTATTGGACAACCGTAGCAAGCGGTATTGCCCGTCTGGAACTTCTCCAGTTGGGTCACGCCGCTTATATCTGTGGCCTCGGGCATAGTAGGCGCCGTGTAATACCTGGTCGGGCCGTCACCGTAGCTGATGGCGGAATCTACCCAGCCTGCCGTCCCGGTCTCATGCATGATCTGGCTAAGAAAGCCTTCTTTTACTTCATCCATGGCTTTTTTTGCCGCTTCGCGGAACTTTTCGGGGTCCTGCATAGGGATCTTCAACTTGCCGCGCACAGCTATGGCCTTGACCTTCTTAGAACCCATCACACAACCCAGGCCAGCCCGTCCCAGACAATGCCCCCACTCCGACATGATATTGCCGAAAGGCACCAGCTTCTCGGAGGCAGGTCCGATACAAGCGACCTGTACGCGGTTATCGTCATACTCGCTCTTGATCGCGTTCTGCGTCTTATAAGTATCCATGCCCCACAGGTGAGCGGCATCCTTGATCTCAGCCACGCCATCCCGGATGAAGATGTAAACCGGTTTGGGGGATTGGCCTTTGAGGATAATGCCGTCGTAACCGGCATTTTTGAATTCAGCTCCGAACCATGCTCCGGCATTGGCATCGCCATAGTGGCCCGTATACGGGGAAACGGTTGCGCCGCCCCAGCGGCTTACGCTGGGTCCGCTGGTGCCGTTAAAAAGCCCGGGCATAAGTATTAGAGGATTATCGGGCCCCAACGGGTCGGTCTTTTTATCTACCATATCGAACAGGTAGCGCGCTGCCAGGCCCGTACTGCCCAAGAAATCGTGGGCATATTTTTCATTCAACGGCTCATCGGATAGAACGCCCTTTGTAAGGTCTGCAACCAGTATTTTCCCCCAGTATCCGTTCATAGTCTTCTCTCTCTATTTTCGTTAGAAATCGATGGGCTTGCCTTGATAGGCATAGGCGAACATTTTGATCAGGTCTTCGCTCTCCGGGATTCGTTTGACCGAAATGGTCATAACTTCATTCAAAGCACGGTCAACCAGATCCGGTATTGCTTTATCATATTTAGCCTTATCGATGCCGCAATCTTTTACCGAGAGCGGCTGTGCCAGTGATTTGGCCAGCTTGCGTATTGCAGCAATCAGGGCTTTAGCACAGGCCTTGTCATCCCCGCTGGCGCCAAGGCAAAAGCGGGCCATTTCGGCATATTTTACCGTGGTTTCTTCTGACCCGTTCATAAGGTATTCCATCGTATATGGCAGGAAAAGCCCAACTGCTCGCCCGTGGGGGATATGGAAAAGGGCTCCCAGCGCATGCCCCAGGCTGTGCCCCAGACCGGCCATGGAATTGCCAAACGACATACCGCCCAGTGTGGCCGCGTACATCATTTCCTTGCGTGCTTCCAGGTCGGAGCCATCCTTATAGGCTCTGACCAGGTACTGGAAAACCCGTCGCGTCGCTATCAGACCCGGCCCGTCGGTAATGGTGCTGCCCCATAAGGATGTGTATCCTTCGATGGCATGGCACAGGACGTCCATGCCGGTATCAGCCGTAATCAGCGGAGGCATGCCCATCACCATAACAGGATCAAGTATGGCAACATCAGGCATGGATTCGGGTGTGCCCAGGCCGAGTTTGCGTCCCAGCACCGTGTCGGTGAGCACAATGGCCCAGGTAGCTTCGGATCCGGTGCCGCTGGTGGTGGGGATAGCCATAAGCCTGGCCTTATCCCTGAAATTGAACGTCTCCGCCGGTGAAAGAGCGTCGGGCTCGAGGTCCGGCCTGGCCAGCAACAGGATGATGGCTTTGGCTGCATCCATAACTGAACCGCCGCCCACGCCGATCACCCAATCGGGCTGGAATTTAGCCACTGCGGCGCCGCCCTTTTTAATCGTTATGAGGGAGGGTTCGGGCTCGACTTCATCGAACACTTCCCATTTTTTACCGGCGGCGTCAAGCTGGTCCGTCACCAGCTTTAAAAGCCCCAGTTTTACAATGTTTTTATCTGCGACAACGAATGCCTTGTTACCCCGGATCTGAAGTATGTACTCCAGCGCATTATCGCCGTACGAAATCATTGGGGATGAAAAAGCCCACATGTTGAACCTCCTATTTTTTATATTTAATTATCGCTGAACCCCTAGTCTTCCCATTCGGTCGGCAGCTTCTGTGTGGTGTTGGTCAACTCATTGGCCGCCTTGGTGTAGCGCATGATCTTGGCCATATTGCCGGTCAGCTTGGACTGCTTGGTGATTATGGCCTGGGTGGAGTCGAGTTGCTTAAGGCAAATCCTTTTCCAAATAGGATATGGCGCTGAAATGATGAACTCGGGCTTGTATTTACTGGTATCGGTGACCATTTCGCAGGCACGGCAGTTACCATGCCAGAGATCTATATACATATAACGCGGCTCCTTGATCGGGCCTCCAACCTCGAAAATAAAATAGAAATCGCCTTCCCATGTCTTGGCGGCTTCCGACCACGCCGTGTTCTTATTCAGCGCCTCCTTGTAAAGATCACACCATTCCTGCGTTGCATACTTTGCCATGCTAATGACTCCTTTTTATTTGATTATTGTTGCCCTGATTATAATAGATTATACCAGCCTAAAATAGTGGAGAGACTAAGTAATCGATTGGTCGCTCGTTCGATTTATGCCGGCGTAATTTATCATCATCCCTAATTCTTTGTCAATTCGTTGATTTATAACTCGTTTTATCCGCCGGCCACTGCCAGCAGCAGGTCCAGTTTGTCACCGTCTTTTAATTTGGAGTCTTCGGCCATCTGTTTTACGTTCTTGCCGTTCAGCAGCACGTTGCTGCTCTGCCAGATGGACAACTGCCGCTTAACTCCCATGGATAGCAGTTTATCGCGGTAAGCGGGGCCGTAATTGGCCTCCACGTATTCTCTGGCTTCCCCGATGCTGCTCACATCAGCAATAACAGCCCCCACACCGACAAACAGCCTCCACGAGCCTATAAAGTTAATATTAATCCTCGCCATACCTATCTAGATCGCTTAAACAGCCTGATGTTACATATTATATTATGTTTTTAGTCTTTCAAGCGCAGTACTTGCCATAAAACCGAGCCGGGGCCGACTTTAAAAATTTCTTCGATAGCCAGCCCCGGCTATGTTTATTCAGTTTTCTCTGACTGGCCCGTATTTATAAACCTTAGTATGCCTGGGTGTAAAGAGCGATGATGTCGTTCGGATCGTTTACTGGCCGTCCGTTGAAAATAACAGCCGTATCTGCAATGGCGTGGAAAGCGCAGACTGGAATGCTTTCCTCAGGTACGCCCATATCGCGCAGCCTCATCGGGTGTCCGACCTTGACCATCAGGGCTTCAATAGCATCCGCCGCTGCCAGGGCAGCATCACGATCAGACATATTGGAGGTGTTGACGTTGAGCGCGTGTGCTACCTGCGCCAGCTTGTCCGCCGAGGTCTCCACGTTATAGCGCATCACCTTGGGAAGGATTATGCCGCAGGCCGCTCCGTGCGGAACATGGTGCAGCGCACCAACGGTATGGGCCATGCCATGCGCCAGGCCCACCTGTGCGATGGTGAAGGCCCATCCTGCCATGGTGGCGGCAAGCTGCATGTTCAGCCTGGCCTTCTCATTTTTGCCATCCGCTGCCACCAGTGGAAGGTTCTCATTGATCAGGCGGATGGCCTGCAGGGCCATGCCGTCGCAGATCTTATTCGACATGGTGCTGGTCATAGCTTCGATGGCGTGCGTCATGGCATCCATGGCCGTGCTAACGGTCATATCTTTGGGCAGGGACAGGGAAAAGATCGGGTCCAGGATGGCCACATTTGGCATGATCCTGGCATCGACTATGAAAAGTTTGCGCCCGGCTTTATGGCTGGTCAGTACCGACACGTTGGTCACCTCGCTGCCTGTCCCCGACGTAGTCGGGATGGCTATGTGCGGGGTCTGAGGCTCCGTCAGCACCAGGAAGTTCAGGTAATCGTTGGCGTTGCCGCCGTTCTTTAGGGTTACACAAACACCTTTGGCAGTATCGATAACGCTCCCTCCGCCCACACTTACTATGCAGTCCGCTTTCAGCTCACGCGCTACCGCTGTCGCCGCATCTACTGCTTCCAGGTCGGGATCGGGCGGAATTTTGTCATAGATGCCCACGCAAAAATCGGCCAGGGCATTCTTGACCTTTTGTGCCAGCCCGGCCTTGTTGACACCCGGATCGGTGAGTACCAAAGCCCTTCTGCAGCCCAGGTCGACGATCGCCTTATAGATGGAGCTGAGAGCTCCATGCCCGGCTATCACCATCGTCGGGCAATTGTAGGCAAAACCGTCCACCTTTTTGTAATCAGACATAAGCTGAAAGGTCATGTTGGTCTTGGCATCAGCCATAGTGTTGACGTGTACACGCTTGATCACAGTGTATTCATGAAGTCCCGCAACGCCAAGCTCGCGTCCCACGCCTGACTGTTTATAGCCACCGAAGGGGCAATAATCGGAAAAGATATGGTAGTTGTTGATCCACATCGTGCCGGTGCGTACGCCGCGGGCCACCCGTTCGGCCCTGGCCTGGTTAGAGGAGAATACGCCGCCTCCCAGGCCGTAGATCGAATCGTTGGCGATAGCTACCGCCTCTTCGTCGCTGTCATATTTAATCACGCAGACTACGGGGCCGAAGATCTCCTCCTGGGCAATGCGCATCTTGTTGTTCACGTTGGCAAAGATAGTCGGAGCGTAATAATAGCCGCCCTTAATTCCCGCTACCTCAACGCGTTTGCCTCCTGTCACCAGTTTGGCGCCCTCATCCTTGCCGATCTTAACATAGCGTTCTACCGTTGCCAGCTGCTGCTTGCTGACCAGCGGACCCATATGTGAAGTAGGATCAAGCTGATAGCCGATGCGCAGGGCTTCGGCCCGTTTCTTCATTTTTTCTACGAATTGATCATATATCTTGGCCGGGACCAGCACGCGGGTGCCCGATTCGCATATCTGGCCCTGGTGGAAGAAGGTGCCGAAGCAGGCGCCCTCTACAGCCAGCTCCATATCGGCATCGTCAAGTATGATATTAGCCGATTTGCCGCCCAGTTCCAGCGTTACTTTTTTCACAGTATCCGCCGCCATCCTCATGATCTCACGACCGACTTCGGTGCTGCCGGTGAAGGCGACCTTATCTACGTCGGGATGGGTGCAGAGGACACTACCCAATTCTCCACCCGGGCCGGCGATAACGTTTATCACGCCGTCAGGAATGCCTGCCGCCTGGGCGCACTCGGCAATGATAAGGGCGCTCAATGACGTATATGAAGCAGGCTTCAAAATCAGGCAATTACCCATAATCAGGGAAGGAGCGATTTTCCAGAACGCCATGGTCATGGGGAAGTTCCAGGGTATAATGCCCACGCACACGCCGATTGGCTCCCTGCGGATGAATTCACGGCCTGGTCCGAAGGCGTTGCCGGATACGGGGATCTCCTCTTCCCAGGGGAATTTTGTGGCCGCCGCCAGGGCCATGTTGCGCAGAAACCCGATGCCCAGCAAAGGGGAAAACTTGGCCAGGCCTATGATCTGGCCCGAGTCCATACACTCTGTTGCTGCCAGGCGCAGGCCCTGCTTGGCTACCTCGTCAGCAAAATCGTGAATCTTGGCCATGCGGGCCGCCGGGGTAAGTCCGCTCCAGACCCCGCTGTTGAATGCCCTGCGGGCTGCCGCTATAGCAGCCTCCGCATCAGCTTTACCTGCCTGCGCTATGGTCGCTATAGGGGCCTCGGTGCCGGGGTCTACCGATTCGAAGGTCTTGCCACTGGCTGCGTCTTGAAATTTGCCATTGATGAACAGCTTGTATTGTTCCACTTGTGCCTCCCTCCTAATAATATTTTTTGATACAAGATGCCATATCTAAGGTAACTGATCACCTTTACATATGCGGTGTTATTGCTTTAGATCGCAGACCCCAAAACCATCCCACTCATTCAAGGGCTTGCTGGAGGTCAGAACAAATCCCTTCTTCACTTTTTCATTCACATAGGATATGGTCACGTCTCCCGCAAGCTCGTGGATTTCGGGGCTGATAGTAAATGTCAGGCCTTCTATCTCCTGGATTAAATCGTTCTCTCGGACCTCATCCACACTCAAGTCGAGGGAGCAATCACAGCACCCGGTGTTATGTATATCTATGCGAATAGGTTTTCGATTGTCTTTGTTCACCAGAAATGACTTGATTGCCGTTACCGCGTCTACAGTCACATTGACTATCACTTCACTTACCTGCCTCATCATCTATCGATTGTAATTAAATCCTTTTATATAATAACATCCCTTGATAAACTGCCGCCATATGCTGATATCGAAGCTAGCCAATGATAGTCGAACGAATAGTCGATCGATTAATTATGGGCATCAGTTTACCATTAACCCAAATTTATTGTCAACGGTACCCCCAAAGCCCTTTATAACCTTCCGTATAGCTAATTTCAGCCGTTCGTAAACAGTCACGAAAACTCATGCACAATATTTTGAACAGGAATTTCAGTTAAGGTAAAATAGCTCTAACCCTATGGTCAATAGCGAGAAGAAACCCTCAGGGAAAAAGCTACAGCAGATCTGCAAGGTGGCTGCCAACCTGTTTTTTGAAAAAGGATTCTGGCAGACCTCAGCCCGGGATATAGCCGGCCTGCGCGGGATCAGCGTGGGAACTCTCTATCACTATATAAGCTCTAAATACGATTTCCCCCGCATCTTCAGCAAAGTGCACATCAGGGACATACGGAAGTGGGAGAGGGAAGTGCGCAAGGAGATGGAAGATACGGCGCCGGAGGAGATGCTGAGGAAAGCTATCCGGAAATATATTTACCTTATCGATTCAAGGGATAAAATGGTTCTCTTCTGGTATAACACGGCGCAGCACCTGGAATGGGACCAATTGGAGGATGTGGTACATACGGAATTCCGTACGGTGACTCTCTTTAAAGAGATCATAGATAAAGGATGCAAACTGGGGCAATTCAAGACCTGCGACCCGCTGCTGGCGGCGGTTAATATCGAAATGATCTGCCACACCTGGGTACTGAAAGGATGGCATCTTTATCACTTCTACACAGTAGACCAGTATGCAGATGTGTGCGAAAACTACGCCGTTTTGATAGCGCGCGGCTCCGGCGACCTGTGCGTTCCTTCCGCCACTAATGCGATCGAAGTAAAGCATCTTAAGGATAATTGGGACAGGGAGCGCAAGGAAAAACCGGACGGCCACGGCTGCGACTCATGGGCCCGATATACTGTCGACGACCTTTAATCCGATATCTTTAAGTCTTAAGTGTCTATTGTGCGCCGATCGAGGCGGCTATTTCGGCCATTCCCAGGCTTTCCAGCCGGCTTTTTGAAGGCTTGCCCGTGACTTTATTCCAGTCACGTATGCCGTAATAATCGGGCAACGACTTCCCCAGGTCGGGCACATGGCCTTCCTGGCCACTGTCTGGGATGGGCCTGAGCGCAAGCTCAGGCATTACATCGTCCTTGGCCGAAATGCCCAGCTTGCACGAAAGCGCCCGCTGCAACTGGAAGACGCGCTCACCTGTCTTTAGTAGCTGGTCGACATCGGTATTCCAACCGGTAGCAGCGTTGACCATGTCAACCATGTTGGCAAAGGGCAACATGCAAAAATGACAGATGCCCAGCGAATCGGTCAGCGCCCTGAAATTCTGGCCTTTTTCCACCATTGCTGCCTTATCATTCCCCCAACGGTCGCCTGGATTGAGGCCGAGGTCAAAATGGCCTGTGCCGACTTCTACCTGGTAACCATCGTTCTTATTGTGATCGGCGCCGCGTGGAGCTGTGGCGTAAACCAGCGCCATCGCATGGTATGCCCTGGGATCATGCATGGGAAACTCGAGACCCTTACACTGAACAGCTTCCCCGATGGGACGGCCATATTTTTGCGCCATACGCCTGGTCCCGCCGGCCAGTATTTTGCCGAAGCCCTCGTTCTTGCCTATGAGGTGCGCCAGCTCAATAGCAGCGTCGATATTCCCCCAGTTCAGCTTCAGCCCGCCAGTATCTTTTTCAGTTATAACCCCCAGTTCATACAGATAATAGGCATAGCCGACACTGGCGCCGCTGCTTATGGAATCATAACCATACGAATTGCATAGCTCGTTGAAATATACCGAGGTGGACATGTCCAGAACCAGCCCCTGCATTGGACCCCAGGCCATAACCGTTTCATATTCGGGGCCTTCTACTTTGTCGTATAAATGCTTACCCTCTTTTATTTGCAGAACTTTGCGGCAGCGTATGGGACAACCGTAGCATGCAGTATTTCCCGTCTGATATTTTTCCAGTTGCGTGACGCCGCTTATATCAGTCGCCTCCGGCATGGTGGGCGCAGTATAGTAGTTGGTTGGACCATCTCCATAGCTGATAGCTCCATCTACCCACCCCGCTGTCCCAGTCTCATGCATTATCGCGGTAAAGAAACCTTCTTTTACTTCATCCATGGCTTTTTTCGCTGCCTCGCGGAATTTCTCGGGGTCCTGCATCGGGATCTTCAGCTTGCCACGTACAGCGATAGCCTTGACCTTTTTGGAGCCCATGACGCATCCCAGGCCGGCCCGCCCCAGACAATGCCCCCACTCCGACACGATATTGCCGAAAAGCACTAGATTCTCAGATGCAGGCCCGATACAAGCGACCTGTACGCGGTTATCGTCATACTCGCTCTTGATCGCGTTCTGCGTCTTATAAGTATCCATGCCCCACAGGTGAGCGGCATCCTTGATCTCAGCCACGCCATCCCGGATGAAGATGTA
>DBZK01000033.1 GCA_002311135.1 Dehalococcoidia bacterium UBA1162 | reverse complement strand
GCGCCCATATCCAATATCACAGTCGAGAACATCTCGCTTTCCAGTGCCAAAGTAGGCCCGGGCGCACCTGTTACCGTCACTGCCAATGTAGTTAACAAGGGCACGGCCGACGGCTCAAGCCGGATCAAGCTCTACGTCAACGGCCAGGAAGAGGCCCACCAGGGCGTCACGCTTTCCAGCGGCAGCAGCACGCCGGTAAAGTTCATCGTCAGCCGCGATGAGCCCGGCACCTACTCCGTCTACGTAGGCAGCATAGCGGCCGGCAGCTTCGAGGTCGACCAGTTCACCGATCCCAACCTTATCCTGTATATAAGCGCGGCATTGATTTTATCAGCCTTGATTTTTGGAATCTTTTATATCCGCAGAAAAAGGCCGAGCGGATATTAAGGTTCTGCTTCGAACCCTTCATTTTTCACCTTACATTGCTGCTATCCGGTTAATATTTTCACCTTAAACGTTTTAAACGTATAATATAGTGCAAATTTAACTGACGGATCAACACCTATGAAATTAAAAACCCACAGCGCCATAATTTGTTTTGCTGCCCTTTCGATGCTGGCAAGTATGCTTGCGGCCTGTACCGCTGCACCGCAGCAGCCAGCGGGTCCCGCCGGGCAGTCTGCGCCAGGCCCGGCTGCTTCCACTGCGGCCCAGGGCCAGGTTAGCCAGAGCAATGTTCAAACACAGGCCGACCAGGCCGCCGCCGGCAATTACGCTGTGGTTTTGAATTCCGACTCTTACGACCAGGCCATAGCAAGTGCACGCTCCGCGCTGGCCGACTCTCCCACGGAAGCCGCCGGGGAAAAGCTGGCCGATGCCTATATAGCACGGGCCTGGTTTTACTGGGGAAAGAGGCTAATGCCCTATGCCATTAAGGACCTCACCAGTGCAGTTCAAACAGCCCCCAATTATTACAAGGCTTATTATGAACGGGGACGGTTTTATAACGACCAGTGGCAGTTCAGCCTGGCTATCTTTGACCTCAACAAAGCTCTCTCTCTGATGGACAATTTCGCCCCGGCCTACAGCGAACTGGCTTACTCTTACTATAAAAACCGGAAATACGACCAGTCCCTGGCCGACGCCGACAAAGCCATCGGGCTCGATCCAACCCAGGCAAGCTTTTATTACAACCGCAGCCTGGCTTACCGCGGCCTGAAGGAGAACGACCTGGCAATTGCCGACTTGCAGACGGTGCTCAAGCTGTCCAGCGACGATACGCTCATTCAAAAAGCCAACGCCGACCTTACGACGCTCAGTCAAACCCCTAAAACCTAAATTCTATCTGCGGGCGCTTTTGTGTGACCTAATTCTAAAGGAGGAGGCAATCAGGATGGATACGAATATAATCTATCGGTTAATATTGATAGGCATAGCATTAGTCGTGATTGGTATCGGAGCAGTGATGACCTATCTAGGTAATTATCTGGCAGCTCCAGAACAGAAAAAACAGAGTAGAGCTAAATTTATGAAATGGTACGGTATTATTTTTGTGACTTTAGGATTAGCCTACTTAATTTATTCTATGTTTGCCTTGAGGGGATAATTGCGAAGTCTAAATATTAAACCCGTCCACTACAAATCCCTAAATTCAAATAATTGAATTTTGAGTTTGGAACTTGTTTGGGGTTTAGGGCTTAGAGCTTAGAATTTACTCTTTTACTCGTGCCTGAGCGATTCTATGGGGTCCAGCTGTGCGGCCCTGAAAGCGGGGTAGGTGCCGGAGAGCAGGCCCGTTCCTATCGATACGCCCAGCGCGATGATGACGATGCTGGCCGATATCTGGGGCACAACCGAAGCCTGGCCTATAGTGACATGACCCATGCCCGTAGCGGCGGCCATGGCCAGCGCCAGGCCCACCAGCCCCCCGGTCAGGCTCAAAGCGGCCGCCTCAATAAGGAACTGCAGCAGTATATCGCGGCGCTTGGCGCCGATGGCTTTGCGTATTCCGATCTCGCGCGTGCGTTCTGTCACCGAGACCAGCATGATATTCATAATGCCGATGCCGCCCACGATGAGCGATATGGCGCCCACGGCGCCCATGAAGAGCGAGAAACCCGCCAGGGTGGAAAGCATACTATTAAGTGTCTCACGCATATCCCGGATGGTGAAATCGGATGTGGCGCCCGGCCTGATGTAGTGACGGGCGTTCAAAATTGAGGTTATCTCGGCTATGGCGTTGTCCACCTGGTCGGTGCTTACGGCTTTGACGGCGATCATCTGTATGTTAGTGCCGCCTACCAGTTTGGACTGCATGGTGCTCAGCGGCATCAAGATATAGCCATCGCCGGTCATGCCGCCCAGCTTCTGGATACTGCCGACAACCTGAAATTTCTGACCGGCTACGCGGACGGTCTGGCCGCTCGGGTCCTGGCCGGCGAACAGGTCCTGCTCCGTCTGCCATCCCAGCACCACCACACTGGCCCTGTTGGCCACATCCTGGTCGGTTATGAACCGCCCCATATCTATATTGTAGGTTTTGATCTGCGTTATGATCGGAAGTATGCCCGTGGCCGGCACAGTGTCGCTATTATTCCCGTTCTGCACGGTTACAGTCTTATTGATTGTCGGCGACACTATACCTATGGCAGGGGCCAGCGCCTTATCGGTCAGCGCGGTGGCATCGTCCAGCGTAAGTGGCCGTACGGTCGTCAGCGTCTTGTCGGAGGAGGTCGATACGTACAGCGCGTAGGCGCCCAGGTTATTGAACGTGTTGGTAATGCTGGTCTGGAACCCCTGGCCCAGTGCTACCAGCAGCACCACGGCGCAGACGCCGATGACCATGCCCAGCATGGTCAGCGAGGAGCGCATTTTGTTGGCAAAGATGGACTTTAACGCAGTGTTGATGCTTTCCCAGATGCTCATCTCACGTTGTCCTCCGTGATTTTGCCGTCCCTCACGTGGATGGTCCTCTGAGTATAGGCCGCTATATCTTCCTCATGGGTTACGATAACAATCGTAATGCCTTTTTTATTGAGGTCGGTCAGCAGGGTCATGATGCTGTGGCTGGTGGTGGTATCGAGGTTGCCGGTCGGCTCGTCGGCCAGTATCACGACCGGATCGTTTATCAGCGCGCGGGCTATGGCAACACGCTGCTTCTCACCGCCCGACATCTCGGGAGGGAGGTGACGTGCCCTATTGGATATGCCGACCGCTTCCAGTGCCTTCCTGGCGCGCTCATGCCTGTGGTCCTGCCCCGAATAGATCAGCGGCAGCTCCACATTAGCCAGGGCGTCGATTTTGGGCAGCAGGTTATAGGACTGAAATACGAAGCCCAGCTTTTTGTTCCTGACCCTGGCTAGCTGATCGTCGGACAGCTTGGAGACGTCGTCGCCGTCCAGCAGGTAAGTGCCGGAGGTCGGCCTGTCCAGGCAGCCCAGGATGTTCATCATGGTCGACTTTCCCGAGCCGGATGGCCCCATAATGGAGACCATCTCGCCCGCTTCGCAGCTGAAGGATACATTGTCCAGCCCCGTGACCTTTACTTCACCCAGGTCATAGATCTTGCTCAAATTTTGCAGCTCTATCATTTTCATGGCAGTAATATTTTAGTAAATTTGAATTATTTTTCTAAACCGGCCGAGCCTCTATCTCCCTGTGCCTCCCCTGCTGGCGCCGCCTCCCCCACCTCCGCCTCCGCCACCGCCAAATCCGCCGCCGCCGCCCGGCACACGCAGCCCGCCGCCGCCCAATCCGGGCAGTCCACCCCCGCCGGCCCGGGTGGGTGCGATGGGAGGTGTTACCGCGTTGGCGCTGGCAGGCATGACCCTATCGCCTTCCTGCAGTCCCGACAGCACTTCAGCGTCCTGGAAGTTCTGTTTTCCCAGGGTGACCGGCCTGTACACCGCCTTGCCTGTAGTATTATCCACCAGGGCCACGTAGGGCTGTTCCGTGGACGTGTAAGCAATAGCCGGCACAGGCAACAGCAAGGCATCGGGATTGCTGTAGGTCTTGATGGTGGCCGTGGCGCTCATGCCGCCCTTGAGCTCGGGCGCCGGTTGGTCGAGCTGGATTTTCACGTCGAACTTTACGACGGTGGTGGAAGAAATGTCCGAGTAGGGAGAGATAAAGGTTATTGTGCCTGAGTATACCTTGCCCGGCACGGCATCCACGGTTATATCGGCGTGCTGCCCCTTCTGGATATTCATGATATCGATCTCATCGATAAGCCCGTCGAACTCAATGGTGCTGGTATCTACCAGTTGAACCGCCGGCCGTGAGGCGAAATCTATGGCCGAGAGGACCGCGTCGATTTTGAGGTTGACCGACGTGATGACGCCGTCCGAAGGGGCCAGGATGACCGTGTTCATAATTTGCTGTTTGGCCTGCTGCAGGGCGATCTCATTGGCCTGCAACTGCAGGTTGTACTGCTGGAGCGTCTTCCAGTTAAAACCGTCCCAGCTGAAGAACAGCTTCTGGGTATCCAGCATATCGCTGCCGACGGACAGGCTCTGGCGGGCGATGAAAAGCTTCTTGGTTATCTCCACCGGGTCCGTTCCATTGTCGGCCAGGTATTTGTCGAGCTCCTCCAGCCTGCGGTCTGCCAGCAGCAGGAAATCGCGGCTGGTGGGCGTATCGGTATAGGTGAAGGCGGCCTTGTCGTGCAGGTAGACCGTGCTCTTGACCAGGGCGTAGCCCGTCAGCATCTCCTGCTGTGCGGCAGGAAGCTCGCTGTTGAGCTCGCTGTAATTGCCGTGCATGAACAGCGCCGATATATTCAGCAGCCTTGCCTGGAACTGTTTCAGGTAGTCGATGACCATCTTATCATTGGCGGCGGTGGTATCCGTGGGGCTCAAATTATTAACGCCTAAATAAGGTGAATTGGTCAGCATGCCGCCGTATTGCTGGCTGTTGATGCGTGAATCTATAACGTCCCAGCAGACGTCGATATCGAAATAGGTCTGGGCGAGCTGGTAGCCGGCGTCCTTATAGTCACCTGTCTGATAATAGGCCAGGCAGCTGGCCATGTCATTCTGCGCTTCCTCGAAGATGAGCTGCGAGCTCATATCGGGATAGCTGTAGGGCACCACCACGTTGCAGTTGACACTGCCCCCGCTCACATTCTGAGTATTGACGGTATTTTGCAGGTTGTAAAGGGCCGTCTCGACGCCGTTTACCTCGCTGGTATCGTCCAGGAAGGCCAGCATCGCCCCCGCATGTACCTGGTCGCCCTCGTTCACCAGTATATTATTGATAATGCCGTTGGTGCCGAAGGCCAGGTTATAGGTATTGGGCGTATTGAGGTTGCCGTCCGACGATACCACGATGTCGAACTCACCTTTCTTGATATCGTAGATTGTGCTCGTTGTATTCTCTGAGCTTTTGTTGCAGCCTCCCAGGAGCATGGCAGCCAGGGCCATGCCCGTTATGATTATGGTTATTATCCTTATTTTCATTTCATATTACCTGTTGTCTCACGCTTTAACGGGGAGGGGGCCCGCCGCCTCCACCGCCGGACTGCTGTGTACTTTGCTGGCCGGGGGAGGGTAAGCCCGTTATAACGGGGGAGCTGCTTTTCAGGGTTATGATTATCTGGTCGCCCTCTTTCAGGCCGGACGTTACCTGGGCATATTGCAGGTTCTGAATGCCCAGGGTGACTTTCTTTACCGAGGTGGCGCCTGTATTAGGATCTACCAGGGTGACGGTTGAGCCGGCGGCTGTGGTATTCAGCGCGCTGACGGGCACCAGCAGCACATCCTTAAGTGAATCAACCGCTATATCGGCGGTGGCGCTCAGCCCGCCCTTGAGGGCCACGTTGCTGGGGTCGAGCAATATCGTGACGTTGTATTTTACGACATTGCCCACCGTGTTGCCGTAGGGGGATATGAAGCTGACCACGCCGGTGAAGGTCTTGTTGGGCACGGCGTCCACCGAGATTGTTACCTTCTGCCCTGTCTTGACCTTGGGGATGTCGATCTCATCCACCAGGCCCTTGAACTCAATGTCGGAGGTATCGACCACCAGGAAGGCTGAGACCGACGAGTAGGTCTGGGCGGAGAGCTGGTCGTTGTCTTTTATGCCCACGCTGACGACGATGCCGTCGACCGGGGCGATGATGATGCTGTTGAGCAGGGCCTGGTTGGAATTTTCCAGCGCCACGGCGTTCTTGGACAGGTTCACCTTGAAGTTCTGCTCAGCCGGCTGGCTCAGGCCGTGCTGCAGGTCTATCTCGTTGCTGCCCAGGAAGGAGTTGGCCAGCTCCATGTAATGCCGGCCCAGGGCCAGGTTCTCATAGAATTTGAGCGAGTTGATCTCTCCCGTCTGGGAGGAATCGAGCGTGTTATTCAGGCTGTCCTGCGCCTTGCCGTAAAAATAGCTGCTTATATCCTGGAAGGGCCAGGGATAGGTGTAATAGGCCTTGATAAAATTGGGATAGACGTAGCTGTAAACCGCCGAGGATGTGGTTTGCAGCTGGCTGAAGAGGTCATGGAAGAGCGGCCCGGCCGCGGCCGTACCATTGTCGGAGATCGAGCCCTGGATTTGCTGTACATCCGCCTCCCTCTGCCTGAGCAGGGCTATGGTCCTGCGCACGTCCAATATGTTGGAGGTTGCGCCGTTCTGAATGTTGTTCAGCAGGAAGGGCCAGGTGTTGTTATCCGTCATATAGTGCGCCGTGTTGCCCAGGCCGGACTGCGGGTTGTCCACCGTGTCCTGCAGTATGCGGGCGCACGACTCCAAATCGGCGGCGGCCATGTTCAACTGTGAAGCTGCCATCGTATAGTTGTCGCTGTAGACCAGAGAATAAGCGTTGTAGATCTCAGTCTGCGCCCAGTTTAGAGCCTCCAGAGTGCAGGCAGGGCCGAAATAGGTGGGTGGGTTGGGGGTTGCAAGAACAGATTCCCATGTCCGCCCTGAAGGGTATTGTGCACTTGGCGGCTCTATAACAGGAGGAGGTGGAGGATTTGGGCTATTTGGAGGTGCAGGAGGCAGCAGTATATATGGAGAATTAGGAGGAAGTGTATCATTTGGATAGTTTGGAGGAGGTATAGTTGGAGTATAAACATATCCCGACACCTGCGGGGTGAGCGGAATGGTCTCGTAGAGGCTGCTCAGGGTCTGCTGCAGTGTGTTGCTGGCGGTCTCGAGGCCCTGGCGCTCGGTCTTATCGTCCAGCGTGGCCAGTATCTCGCCGGCCTTGACCGTGTCCCCGTCCTGCACGGTAATGTTTTCGACCTGGCCGGGGGCGCCGAAGCGCAGGTCGTACTCATTGGGCATGTTCAGGTTGCCGTCCACGCTGACGTTGATAGCCAGGTCGCCGCGCTTCACTGTCACTGTCCGCGTCCTGGCCGCAGCCGCCGGCTTGGCAGCCGAGCAGCTTATAACGGAAAGTACCGACAGGCAGGCTAACAGGACGATCAGAGAAGTTTTAATTAATTTACGCATGTTCAGGGTTTCTATTTCTTAACGTTGAATACAGTATTTCGGTTGCATTAAAAGAAGAATATTTACAATTATTATACCCGGATGAGGAAGAATAGCCGCTTATATCTGCGGAATCCCGTCTCTTCAAAACGCTTATCATTATAGCAATTCTGGCGGCGTCTGCAATTTTCCCGAAGGCATGTATCTTGGCTCTTCCTTTATAAATAACGGCCCATATCTGAGCCCAATTGATTCAGGATATCAATAGAATGTTAATATTTTATTAAGGCGGCGACAGGAAAAACTCTAAATACTAAATTCTAAGCTCTAAACAAGTCCTAAGCTCAAAACCCAAATGTCTTTGAGTTTATTTAGTATTTAGTGTTTGGAGTTTAGGGTTTCCCCGCAGGGCTTCAGTCTTCGAATTGAGGGATTGCCACGGCACTGCGTGCCTCGCAATGACGTGTTTTCCTTCCACGGCACCCTGTGCCTCGCAATGACAATTCAGG
>DBZK01000037.1 GCA_002311135.1 Dehalococcoidia bacterium UBA1162 | reverse complement strand
TAAGGTGCAGCCATTTATAGGAAAAATGCAACACATTGGCGATGTCTAAGGCCTATTAGAAGATGCCAATAACGGAGCATACAATAAACGACGCGCTCGCTGAGATCCTCTCAGAGACCCGCAGTTTATGGCGTACAAAGGACATCGTCAGGTCTGAAAATATCGGTTGCATCAAGGGCAGCGCAGAGCAGCCAGACATACTGGTAGTCGAACCAAGTGTATCCCCGGTGGTCGTCGAGACGGAGGTCATACCGGCTCGGAGCTTGGAGAAAGATGCGCTTCAACGGCTTGGCGAGCAGCTCCTGCCCTCCGGCCGACGCATATTGTCCTCTCTGGCTGTACGGTTGCCTGTCAGGCTGCGCAGCCATTCAAGTGCCGCCCTCAAACGGGAGCTGTCGTCTGCTTCGGACTTTGAGATGGCCCTCTATACAGGCGAGAATTCGAGAACGTACCTGCGTTGGCCCCGGGCTGGCTGGTTGCATGGAAACATAGTCGACATGTCCATTCTTATTCAGGCTGCTTCTGTGCCCCCGGCGGTGATAGAGCAAGCGGCCGATAGTTTAGTAAGTGGTGTGAGTGAGGCGGCAGCATTGCTAAGCGATATGGCCTCTACACATCCCGCGTCGATCAAGAAAATATGTGAGCAGCTTCGCCAGCAGGATGACGAGCAAACCTGGAGGATGGCCACTACTATACTGGCTAATGCACTTGTATTTCATGAGAGCCTTGCCCGTGGTCCGGGTGCCCTGGGTGATGTGCGTACATTAGATGAGATTCAGGCCACGGGTTCCGCGGCTATCAAATCTGCCATCATTGAAGAATGGTATAAGATTCTTAAGGTCAATTACTGGCCGATTTTCGATATCGCTCGGCGCATTCTCGAGCTGATCCCGGCTGACAACGCCAGACCCTTAATTAGACGCCTGATTATGACCGCAGGTGAACTTATAGAAAACCGTCTCATGCGCTCACATGATTTGACTGGCGCAGTTTTCCAGCGCCTGATTGCAGACCGGAAGTTTCTTGCTGCTTACTATACTACCCCCGCGGCAGCAGCTCTATTAGTCGGGCTTGCAATTCATCTGGAACGTACGCCCGGACAGGGCTTGTGGTCGAATCCTGACGACGTTAAAAACTTGCGCATAGCCGATTTTGCCTGCGGTACCGGGACTCTTTTATCTACCGCGTACCAGCGCATTAGCCAATTGCATGAAGCGGCCGGCGGCGATGCCGAGGCGCTACACCCATCAATGATGGCTGCGGCTCTTGTCGGCTGTGACGTATTGCCTGCAGCGGCCCATTTGACAGCCTCTATGCTGGCTGGTGCACACCCTACGGTAAATTACAAACAGAGCTCAATTATGACCGTGGCATATGGTCCACAGCCGGGCGGTGGCGTGGCGCTAGGTTCTCTTGACTTATTAGATCCTCAGCGTCCGTTCGAAATCATCGCAATCACTGCCAAAGCTGTGGAGGGCATGGGTGAAAGAGAGCAAGAGCTTTGGTCATCTCTGCCACATGCTTCATTCGACCTCGTCATTATGAACCCGCCTTTCACAAGAGATACGGGTCAGGAAGCTGATAAAATCGGAACGCCAAACCCAATGTTCGCCGCCTTCGGCTCCACTGCTGAACAACAACGAGTGATGGCATCCGCTACCGATCGCCTTCTTCAGGGGACAAGCTACCATGGCAATGCTGGCGAGGCCAGTGCATTTCTCGTTCTTGCGGATCGTAAGCTGAAGAGAGACGGTGCTCTAGCGCTTGTAATGCCTCTTAGTTTATTGTCAGGCGATGCTTGGGATGCCTCGCGGAAATTGCTCCGCAAATCCTATGGCGACCTCATCTTCATCTCGATTGCAGGCGCCCGTGACGACGAGCTTTCCTTTTCTGCCGATACGGGTATGGGTGAGTGTTTGGTTATAGGTCGCAAGATGTCAAAGGAAAGCACGCGCGCCACATTTGTAGTGTTGAATGAGCGGCCTGCTTCTCCGCTTGTCGGTGCCAGTGCTGCCGTTCAGATCAGCATTGCCAAGGCTGGAAACCTGCGCAAATTGGAAGACGGGCCCGTAGGTGGAACTCCACTTCATTTCGGTGATGATTTAATCGGTTACGCAATTGACGCACCCCTAGCACCTGAGGGTCCATGGCAGTTGGCTCGCATATTAGATGGCTCTCTCGCCCAAACAGCTTATCAGCTGAGTGCCAATGGGTTAGTTTGGTTGCCCGGCTTGAACCAACTCAGTGCGAAACCAGTATTCATTTCAACTGTATCTAAAATTGGACAAGTCGGTCCTTATCATATGGACATTAACGCCAATACGTCAACCGGCGGAATTCGAGGTCCTTTCCAGATCGAGAGCCTGAAAACAAAGGTAGCGCCAACGTATCCGGTTCTGTGGTCTCATGATGCCAAGCGTGAGCGTTGCATGGAGTTCGAGGCGGATAGTGAAGGCATTGTTCGTCAGGGTGCCACGGCGGCAGAAGATACGGCCGTGAGGAAAAAAGTAGACTACATTTGTGAGACAGCATCTCACAGTCATTTCAATAGAGACTTTCGATTTAACAGCCAATCAACAGCTATGCAGTGCACAAACAAGCCTACCATTGGTGGACGTGCCTGGCCGTCCATACTTCTCAATAACCGCGATCAGGAAAAGGCCCTGACATTGTGGGCAAATTCGTCTCTGGGTCTGCTATTACATTGGTGGCATGCCAATAAACAGCAAGCGGGCCGTGGCAGCATTGGCGTGTCGGCGCTTGACTCGCTGCCGGTATTAGATGTGACCAAGCTTTCCAAAAAGGCGTTGTCAAAAGCAGTAGCCATCTTTGATGAAATGAAGAGTCGCGAGCTGCGGCCGGTCAACGAAATAGACCGTGACCCGGTTCGCCATGAAATTGACACCAGGCTCTGCACGGAGGTACTTGGTTTACCAACGGAAATTACCGCACCAGATGGCCCCCTGGCTTTACTCCGGCAAAAACTGGCTCTCGAACCATCTATACACGGCGGCAAAAAAATGGGTGGTAAAATAGGTGGCCAACTTCCCCGTCCCCACGGCTCACTTAGAGTTTCGGATAATAGTATTTCCAGCATACTATATAGTCGATAACCGTCCGTAAGAGCGCAATGCATGGGATTCCCACAATCAATTTCAAATTGTAATCCGTTGTAGGCGGCACGAATCGAAATATTACCAAATAAAAGACTATAAATTAGTTTGATTCCTAAATTACATTTAGCCTGCCATCAGTATTTTGACGGTATATCGTATTGAATCTATTACATGTAGCGCCTACAAGCCTAATACGTATCAGACCTTCTGCCGTGCAAAAATCCATAGTCAGTGATTGAGATGTTATTCCTCCTGCAACCCTCTCAATTTCAGGATTATACGATATAGTCATATCACTAGCTTGGTAATACTTTATAGGTGCTTCTTTCTTTGCTTTTCTTTCTGGCATTCTCTTCCTCAATTTTCCATGATTAACAATATTAACATAATTTATTTTCAAAATGATACGCTACCTGTTTGTTTGCTTGACTTCTGAGAACGCCAGAGTGATGTATGATGGCAACACTATAAAAAGGAGATGCTACCATGACCACTACGATTACCAACTTTGCCGACACCGCCACCGGCTGGCAGCGCGCTTTATATGCATTCCTGGCCGAGAAAGAGCAACGCTCCGGATCACGCCGTACCGTTGAGGGCTATTCCCGGATGCTACAGGACTTCTTCGGCCGCTCCGGAAAAGAACCCGACCATGTAATAGCCCAGGACATCTTTGTCTACGCCCATGGCCCCGGGCTTTCCGGTAAGCAGCCCTCAGCCATCACTATAGGTGCTCGCATTGCATGTCTCAGTTCCTTTTTCCGGTTCCTTATCCGCATGGATATTATCCAGTCGAACCCCTGCGACAAGCTCCAGAGGCCGCAGGTATCACCCAGCCCACCCAGGGGTCTCTCCGCTGACCAGGTCCACCAGCTTCTGGCAGTGGTTCCAGATTCTCCTGTAGGCCTGCGGGACCGGGCTATCATTCTGACACTGGTGCTCACCGGACGCAGGCGTGCCGAGGTAATGAGTATGAAGGCAGGTGATCTGAGCATTGAGGGCGATCGGACATACTATACATATAGAGGTAAAGGTGGGAAACGCGGCCGCAGAGAACTGCCCAAGCCTGCGATGGATGCCGTAAGCGCCGCGCTGGCGGCCTTCGGGCTGAACCTAGCCAACATGCAATCGGGGACGTCGTTGTGGCCATCACGCTCGCAGGATTGTGAGGGGCTGACCAGCGGCACGTTCTACGGCAACCTCCAGCGCTACTTCAGGCGGGTGGGGATGAAGCCTGCCGGCGTCCATATCTTTCGCCATACCGCTGCTAAGCTGCGCCGGGATGCCGGGGAGACAGTGGAAGACGTGAGCCGGTTCTTGGACCATAGCAGTCTTGCTGTGACCACTGTTTATCTCCGTCGGCTGGAGGGAGAGCAAGACCGGAGTTGGGCAAAGGTGGCGCAGGCGATAGGCGTGTAACAGGTCACAGCTAAGACTCTATCCATATCGATCGCAAGCTGAGGCTAGAATGTTGCTACTAATTTGCTACTAAACGGAATGAAACGGGTTGTTACCAGATGCAATTCTACGATCAAACCAGGTTTTCCGCAATTGACACAATCGTTCTAGTTTGAACGTAAAACCACTGTTTGTGACACCTGGGAGCAAATCCGGTATGCGCTACCATTTTTAAATAGAAGACAGAGTTCTGGCTTTCTTCCCTTTTGCTGACGATAGGGCGCTGATAAAGTGACTTCAGCAGATTGTTCATTCTATTTGGGAAAATGATATCAGGCAACCAATAAATGCCGTCGAATAAAGGAAGGTGTATCCTCGCTGACGTTTGATACTGGTATGGGCAATATCTCCATGTTCTTCATCAATGAACTTCAGTTAAACGTGTATTGAAAACGCATTGTCATAGATTTGCCATCTTTCTGTCCGCAATTTTGCAACTATTTGATACTTCAAAGACTATAATTTATTAAAGCAAGGCAAACTTAATGCATACTGAAATACATATTCTAAAGAGGGTAAAGCCATGAAGATATTGAAAATATGCGGAATATCGCTGCTGGCCGCGGTAGCGTGTCTGACGGTAATTGCTGCCTTTGACGTGACGCCGTCCGCTGCCGCCGGCTCTGACAACTGGACCCTGCCGTACAATCAGTCCTGGGGCAAATGCTCATGCATCTTATCTGGAAACGCGACTGCAAGCAACAGCTCCGGTATTTGCGCAGGTGCATGGGGCAACAGTCGCTGCATCGCACCGGGCAGGTAGGCTTGTCCTGCTCTTTTCCACAGGAACCTGAATGTGAGAATTAGGTAAAGGAGATTGAATTACTCGTGTCGTTAATGAGAGCTGTCCAGGTTAGTTCGCCGGGCGCCGATTTCGAATTAGTTAAAAAGGAAATCCCGGAACCGAAGGAGAACGAAGTACGCATCAAAGTCCAGGCCTGTGGAGTTTGCCATGGAGATGCCGTAGTAAAAGAGGGGCATTTTCCCGGTATCAAATATCCCAGAGTTCCCGGACATGAAGTCGTCGGAACAATTGACAGGCCAGGTCTTAACGTTTCATTTTGGAAGATAGGCCAGCGGGTCGGGGTTGGGTGGTATGGAGGGCCCTGTCTTAAATGTGAGGCTTGTAGAAAGGGAGATCCCGGCAACTGTGCAAATTTTTTAACCACCGGAATTTCTTTTGATGGCGGCTATGCCGAATATATGGTAGCACCACAGCAGGCGATGACAATTATTCCCGATGAGCTTAACTCTTTAGAAGCAGCACCTCTGCTGTGTGCGGGCAGAACTACTTTTACTGCCCTGCGTAACAGTGGGGCCAGGGGTGGTGACCTGGTTGCGATTCAAGGGATTGGAGGTCTCGGACATCTGGGAATACAGTTTGCCAGAAAGCTTGGTTTTAAAACCGTGGCATTGTCGCGTGGCAAGGATAAGGAAGAGCTGGCTTATAAATTAGGTGCGCATGTATATATTGACGCTGAATCTTCGAATCCGGCCGACGAGCTTAAAAAACTTGGCGGGGCACGGGTTATTCTGGCTACAGCTCCCAATAGTAAAGCTATTTCGGGAGTTATAAATGGACTTGGTTTTGATGGCCAATTGATAGTTGTTGCCGCACCGGGCGAACCATTACAGATTTCCCCGGGGCAGTTGCTGGGGGGAAGACTTTCGGTACGTGGATGGACAGGAAGACCAGCCAAAGACAAATCGGAAGAAACTCTGAATTTTTGTGTTATATCCGGAGCCCTGCCTGTGATTGAGGTATTTCCGTTAGAACAAGCTGCATTGGCTTATGAAAAAATGATGACATCCAAAGTGCATTTCAGGGCTGTTCTGAAAGTGAGTGCATGACTAGAAATAGAAAATCCATTAATGTATTTTTTTGATCAGGAGACTATTATGCAAGATATCTTGAAGCTAATCCGGAAAAGGAAATCACTAAGGATCTCCTTCGATACTAAACGCCCGGTTGCAAAGGAGGACTTACGTCGGGTTTTAGAGGCGGGGCGGTGGGCGCCCACCGCTCACAATATGCAGAACTTTGAAATAGTTGTCGTGGACGACAAAAAGCTTCTGGAAGCTATAGGGAAAATAAAAAGTCCGGTATCCGAAACCTTTATACGGGAAAACTATAAGCAGCTATCCTTTTCCGAAGAGGAATTGCGTAGAAAAAAGGTAGGTATTCTTGGTACCTTGTTTCCTCCGGCCTGGAGAAAGCCGGACTTTAAACTGGATAAAGCCGATAAAAAGGCTATTTCGTCCCTGGAAAGGTCTAACCCAACAAGCCCTGTCCTGCTGATTGTGCTCTATGACCCCGGTGAAAGAGCACCAGCTTCGGAGGGTGATTTCCTGGGTATTATAAGTCTTGGTTGCGTCATGGAAAACATGTGGCTCATGGCCAATTCCCTGGGCATCGGTTTTCACATAATGAGCGTGCTTGGAGCGGACCCGGTGGAAAAAGAGGTAAAGAGAACTCTTAATATTCCCAAACAACTAAGGATCGCCTTTGCCTGCCGTTTGGGCTATCCAATCTCTAAGCCGGCCAAATACCTGAGGGTGCGCCGAAATGTAAAGGATTTCACCCACCATAACCGGTTCGGCAACAAAGGCCTAGACTGATAATTACAATGCTCCGTGCCAGGTTTACGGCTCTTTACCGACAGGCATTACATATAGAATGCCGGTATTGCCCGTCAGCCCGATGACATTTTTCACCTGGTCTTCAATGAAGCCGCCCACCGTCACCGTGCCCAGGTCTAAAGCGATAGCCTCGAGACATATATTCTGTGCAACATGTCCACCTTCCAGATAGGCCCATTTCTGGCCGTTGTCACCGGACGTCTTGAGCTTATCGTAATTTGCCGCAATGACGATATCGATTGGAGCCGCCTTGATCGAATTTTGATTTCCGATTGCTTGGCGGTAGTCCCCATCTTTTATCCAAACCAGTTCATGGCCCGCTGGTTGATAAATATAGAGGCCGGGTTTTAGCCCTTCCACGTTACCTGCCACCAGGAACAGCGTTAAAGGATAGCTTGCCATCGCCGAGGGGGCCGTGCGACCGCCTTTGTCATTGGTAATGCCCTGTCCGGCCCACAGAAGCTGAGAGACGTCATTGAGTGTTAAAGGGGCATCGGCGTATGATCTTATTGACCTCCGTTTGGATAAAGCTTCCTCCAGCGACATGTCGCCCTTTAATCGTGGCTCAGGCAACTTTATATTTGCCTGTGAACCGTCTGCCGGGGCAGTCGAATTAACCGGGGCAGTTGGAGCCCGGGCAGGACTGGTCACAGTTCCTGCACAGGAGGAAATGAATAACGAGAAGCCGATCAGTAATAAGGCTAAGCATGCAAAGCGCGTGATAGTCATAGCGCTCTCCTTCAAACAATGTAAACAATGATACGCCTTTAACCCGACACTATTTATAGCCCGGTATGAATTAGAGTTATGGCGCTTTTAATTAAAGATTTATTGGTACCGGCACATCAACGCAAAGATAGCTCCGCCGATGACAATAACTCCGATGACGGCCACCGCTATTATATCCGACTTGCCAAAGTGAACCAGCTGATTGCACGTTGGGAATGCCGAGTTAATGACCGGCTGCATTGATTCATGCGACAATCCATAAAACAACACATTTTCCAACATTTTAGATGCTCCAATTAAATTGTTTCATCTTTGCAACCCTTGTTTGTTTGATTCCTGCTTCAATTATACCTTGTATTTGTCAAGGTTTTGTTAAGAAATGCGAGTCCAATTTTGAATTTAAACCGGCCGCATTGTAAATATGCGTCATCGGAGGATCCGACCGGGCTTCAGCGAAACAAATAGGGTTTTCTTAATACATGATGGTGGAGTATCTTACTTGTGGGATTCTTTCTTCCGGGTACTCAAGCTAGCTCTCACCGTAACCAGATCGTTCACGCAATTTGTTTTGACATCTATATAGCCTAACATATCATTCACAAGCCTCGACGTGTCAATCTGTATCTGAATCTCACGCTGATGCTCGAAACGGAAGCGTCGCGGACTGACTTTTATCCATTTCTGTCTGGGAATTAGCTCGCCTTCGATATGTCCGTTACCCGTGTTAACGAGTTTCACGGATTGCGGCAGTGGGATAATATCGGTTACCACTTTGAATTCGAGAAACCTGCCGTTTATCTGCAGAGTTGGCCCTTTCACGTCTAGCTCAACGAACACCTCGACTACTTCGGCATGATGCGCTTCAGTGTTTTCAATCCTGATCGGGATGAGGCAGTCGTATTTTGAATAGTAGAGTTGACCGCTGGCTTTGATATGAACACGTGCGGGTAGCGGCTCGCTGCCCAACTTTTCTATACCTGTAACTTCGAGCCATTCAGGAAGCTGATCTGTATCTATATTGTAACCGGTATATGGGCCGCCAATATTGTTTATATCAAAATGCGAAGTCTTAATTTCGCCATTGCCCAGATTTTTGAATCTGATATGTTTCGGAAGGACTTTTAAAACAGGTTCTTTTACGTCGGCCGAATGCTGGTGTGGACCAGATTGCCGATACAGAGACCATTCCGCATCGTATTCTTTTCTGCTGAGAGAATTGCCGAGGATATCATGCGCCTCGTTGATTTTTTGCATTTTTTCGGCGCAGGCGCCTTTGTTGACGTCCGGATGGTATTTCTGCGCCAATTTTCTATATGCCGCTTCTACCACCTCCGGCTCCGCCAGGGGGTGCACCTGAAGTATCTCGTAGTAATCTTCGAAAATGTCCATGTCCAATATATGATAACGATTTTTGCTGAATAAAGTTTTTATCCGAACTACTGAGTTGTGAGGATTTGATGCTTGGGTCTGAGTATTTTCGATTTATTTACCACAAGTTATTTCGGGCCGGAGAACGGGACTATTAAGAGTGGAGAGTGCTAGAATAAATCAAATATGACTGCTTTTAATAGTCAACGGCTGAAGCTAAGTCTGATTACTGCAACGCTGATTGCATTAACGTCTCTACCGATTATATTGTCTGAGTCCAGCCCGGCAACAGCAGATATCTCATCAACGACACAGCAATTCTATGGGGTTGTATATAACAATGATGTGCTGGTTCCGTCCGGCTATGACATAACTGCCCTCGTAGGCGCTACCAGGGTGGGTGAAACCACTACGGATTCACAGGGCAGATATGGTTATGATCCTGTTTTCGAGGTAACCGCAAGCCCCGGGCAAACGGTAAATTTCTCTGTAAATGATCATCCAGCGCTCCAGGCGGTTATATTTCAGGGCGGTGCAGCGACTGAGTTGAACCTGATCTGCTATGGTGCGCCTGCGCAACTGCCTCAAACCAGCTGTGGCGGCGCTGCTTGTGCTGCTTGCCGTGCTGCCTCATGCGGCATCTCGCCCAAAAGCCCGGAAGTAGCCACAGTGGGGCGCCCATATTCCTTTGCGTTTTATGCTCAAGGCGGCGTTCTGCCTTATACCTGGTCAATTTCCTCAGGCAGCCTGCCGCCAGGATTAACGCTGGATGACACGTTAGGCGTAGTCAGGGGCGTGCCAAGCAGTCCCCAGGTTTATAGCTTTACAATCCAGGTCAACGACAGCGAATCAAGTTACTTCACACTGACCACTTCAATTCAAGTCAATCCGGCGACCGACTTATCCCAAACTACCCCTTCACAGGCAGTTACTCAAACTGCTTCTGTTAGTTCCAATTTCCTAAGTGCGACCGATACCTTAAATATCAGCGGCAATGTCCTTAATACAGCCACGGAACTTTCAAGCAGCGACAGGCGTGTCAGGTTGAATCTGACAGCCGGTACCGTGCTTAACCTTCAGGGGCAGTCCGTAATAGGGGCTGGTGATGAAACGAATCCTCCTCCTTCAAGTGACGGGTCTATCTGTCTGGAGTCTTACAGTTTTAATCCCAGCGGGGCAACTTTTTCCCCTCCGGCAACGATGACGTTGAAATACGAGGCTCCTCTGCCTGCCGGGCTGAGCGATTCCGCACTTTATATCGCCTATTGGGACGGGTCGGCCTGGACTAAACTGGACTCTTCAGTGGATACAGTCGCCGGGGAAGTCACCGCTTCTGTATCGCATTTCACGATCTTCGCCGTGAGGGGTATACCCGATACAACGGCGCAGCTTGCAGCTTCGACAGCCGGATCGGGTCCTCCGCCGGCATCGAGCCCGGCGCCTGCATCGGTTTCTCCAACGGCGGCAGCCTTACCCCCTACGGCTGCCTTCTCCTTTTCCGACCTGACTGTCACGCCGGAGATTGTCGGCCCTGGTGAAAACGTCACGCTGTCAGTGCGCGTTATTAACAGCGGCTCCTCGGAGGCAACAGGTGATATTGCTCTTGCAATTAATGGCAAGGATGATATCCCAAAAGAAGTAACTCTGGGTCCGGGCAAGTCTCAGCCGGTCAGCTTTACAGTTTCGGAAAGTGCCCCTGGAAATTATAAAGTCAGCATCGGCGGCCTTAACGCCGGATTTGAAGTCCTTAAAGATGCCCCGTCCGGTCAGCAGTCTTCCGGGCTTGCTACGGTGGTCATCGGCATCATTGCCGCAGGGTGTTTGCTGGCCTTGGTCATCGCGCTGATTGGGATTTTCAGACGGCGGCCCAATAATTAGATTTAAGCTAGATATATGTGCTATAACTAAATACGGCTGTTAATCCACAGACGAAATATGTTAATAAAAAATTAATAATTAATGAGTAAAATAATCTAAATTGTTTTTTTAAGGAGAAAAACTTGATCAAAAAAGTACATAATTATATTTTTGTATTCTTGATGTTTGTAACGATAGGTACAGTTATTATGTCGGCAGGTTGTAGTGCGGGTACAAACCAGTCGCCCTCTCAATCGGGTGCATCGGGAACCACCTCCAACCAGCAACCTTCCGGTCAGGCAAATCAGCAGGGCAGGTCTTCTAGAAATCCCAATTTCATAAAAAATGTCCTCGCCAAAGTAGCTGATAAGCTGGGAGTCTCAGTAGATGCTGTTACACAGGCGTACCAGGATGCACGGGGCGCAACGATTCCGCCATCCCCACCCTCGGTGCCATCGCAAAATGGACAATCTGTTACACCGCCGGGACAGGGGTCAACCGGTCATCCGTCAGGTTCAGAAAACAGGACGGCTTTGAGAGAGGCGCTTTTTAACAAGATGTCCGTATCTCTCAATATTCCGGTGGATAAGATTTCGGCAGCCTGGCAAGCAGCCATGACAGAGCTAAGACCCAGCAATGGCAATACGGGATCTTCACAGTAGTATTCTCTTGGCTCAAGAACGCCCAAATTTAGGCGGATTCCAACATCTCTTCGGGCACGCTAACCGTAAAATTGCCGTCGAAGATGATATTATAGAAATTGATATCATCGCAACCTATGATGCCATCCACAAATAATGGTCCATAGCGGGCATGATACGAGTCGATTATTATACCTTCCAGATCGATGTATTGCTCCCATGCCGGATATTTGCGCTTGCCGTTGCAATCTCTGGCTGAAAAAATGCGCACACATTGGCCCACTTTGAATTTCCCAGATAGCTGCGTGCTGAACATCCCCTCAACCTCTCTAAAGACTACGTACAAAATTTAGAATGAGTGTCAAACTTTGTATTGCTACGAACATGAGCAGATAGAGAGTATATGTTTTGACTGCCCGTAAATAGTGATCCATCTTCTTTCTCGATATTATAGGGCCTGCAGGCCCACATTCATTGTATTTTTCAAGGCAATGTTAGCTGGCCTTCCTTTGACTCTTCGTAGTTGGCATATCCGCTGCGTCAACCAATTGATACCATTGATTCATTCCTTCGCCACAATTATGCTTCATCCAAAGCTGTAAAGCTTCAGTAAATACTTGAGCCATTGTCTTACCCTGGACTAATGCTAGTCCCCGTGCCTGTACTCTGAGCTTGGCCAGCTCGGGAAATTCCTTAGACCTATACTCAATTCTTGCCATTTGCCATAATTCTCCTGTTTTAAAGTAATACAACCCTTCTTTTCAACGAAGTTATTCGCTATGCTTTCACTTTACTCAAACGGTTTATACATAATTTAACACTTTTATATGAACTGTTGATGAATCTAACATTAACGCAAGATGAATAATTCTATACATTTGTGACAGGGAGTAGGGCTGTTGCCCTACGGCTGGGTGATGGTACCACAGCGATCATGGAATTCGGGCCGCCCAAAGCCATAGCCATCTGTCCGGGCTTCACTGCGCTTGAATCACCAAGCCCAAGCGGGGTTATTCCGAGTACAGATGTGGAATCGATGCTTATCAGGGCCAGGTCATCAGCTGCGTCAGTGGAGACCACTTTGGCATCAACAGTGTTACCGCTCTTCAGCACTACCTGTACATTCGAGGCTCCATCGACGACATGATTATTGGTGAGGATAAGCCCCTGACTATCTACCAGAAAGCCATATCCTACATCTTCATTGGGAAACGGGAGACCGTAGGGATTGGGACCTTGTCGGGTTACCTCGATCACCACGACCGACGGGCCAACGTTATCATAGATTGAGGCGCCGGCAGCCTCGGCATACGCGGTCGGGGCCGTTGACGTGGTATGAAACGCAAGTGTAAAGCCGAAACCTATCACTGACACTATTGTAGCGACGAACATGACAGTCTCTTTGATTACAGTAATTGTCTTGAAGTTCTTCATTTTATGTGCTCCTCCCTTCTTTCAGTACCTGTAGGATTGTTTTCTTCGCTACCGGTTATAGATACGTAGTACCTATGGTTACCAGCAGGAATAGCAGGGCAATGCCGCACAGGATCATTCCCATCAACAAAGACACCAGGTATCCGTCATTAAATATTGTGATTTTAACCTTTCCATTTATTAAGTTGTTCATTTCTTTATTCTGCATTTATATACCTCATGTTTCTTACTTCGATTCTTTGAACCCAGTTTAACACCCTTATATGAACCGGTAATGAATGGAAAATGAACGCAGTATTAACAGCGGTTTAGAGCTTCAGATGCATATCCTTTCATCTTCTGTTCATCTTGTTTTAATATAATAGAGGTAATGAAAAATATGGATAATGTCCTGCGTAAGGAGACAGAATGCGAATTTTAGTGGTCGAGGATGATAGGCGGCTTGCCGGTGTTATCAAGCGAGGTCTTTTGGAAGAAGGATACTCCATTGACTGTGTTTATGACGGTGAGGAGGCCCAATACATGGCTGAAACTACGCCCTACGACCTTGTTATTCTCGATATTATGCTGCCAAAGAAAGACGGAATTGTAGTTTGTCAGGAGTTACGGGCAAAGCAGGTTAGTATGCCCGTATTAATGCTTACCGCCAAGGACAGCATTGAGGATAGAGTTAAGGGGCTCGATTCCGGTGCTGACGACTATCTGACCAAGCCGTTTGCCTTTAGCGAACTACTGGCTCGGGTTCGGGCGTTGATGCGGCGAGACATGATATTCAAAACACCCAAAATGCAGGTCGGAGACCTGGTGATGGATACATTGACGAGAGAGGTGCGAAAAGGGCAGAGAAAGATAGAGCTTACCGCGAAAGAGTACTCTATACTGGAATACTTCATGCGCCATCCCAATATGGTCGTTACAAGGACAATGCTTGAAGAGGGAGCCTGGAACTACGATTTTGACAGCCTGTCCAATATCGTGGATGTTTACATTCGAAGGCTCCGCAGCAAGATCGATGATGAGGGAAAGGACAGCCTGATTCAAACATTGAGGGGGGCCGGATACCGGCTAGCTGTACTATGAGATTCTTCCAGACAATCAAATTCCGTCTTATCATCTGGCACTTAGCTGTCATTGTTACGCTGCTTTTCGTATTTAGCGGCGTAGCCTATGCCCTGCTAAATAACAATCTGCATCATAATCTCGACTATAACCTGACGAACATGGCGACAGCTACAGGGACCAGACTTAAAGCCGGAGAAAATGATGTTGCCGAGGAAAAGGTAGTTGAAGAGCTAAACGAATTAATATTGATTTACAAGGCCGATGGGACTTTACTCAAGCGATACGGCGCCAATGTCGAATTGCCCAGTATGGACAGCGTCATTAAGCAAGCTTTAGATGGTCAGGGCACGTTTTTTACTGTTGTCACCGGAAGTGGGCAAGAGATAAGATTCTACGCTTCCTCCCTATCCGTTGGCCCTGATAATAGCCCCACAATCATAGTCGTTGGTCGCCCAGTAGCCTGGATAGGTGATGTCATGGCGACCTTCAGAGATATCCTCGCTTGGTCCGCCCTGGTCGTTCTCGTGCTGGCTGGAATTGGCGGGTTCTTATTAGCTAACCGGGCACTCAAGCCGGTAGAACAGATAACCAGAATAGCTCAGGATATAGAATACAGTGATCTAAGCCGCAGGATAAAGGTGGCCAGTGGAGATGAGTTGGGAAGGTTGGCTTCGACCTTGAATAGAATGTTTGAACGTCTTGAAGGGTCATTTGACCGCTATCGGCAATTTGTAGCTGACGTTTCTCATGAGTTGCGCACACCTTTAGCGGTTATTCAAGCTGAGACCACCTTGACACTTAACAAGGCAAGAACTGAATCCGAATACAGGGAGTCGCTTGAGTTGGTCGCCCAGGAGTCAGCTTACATGTCATCTGCAATAGACAGAATATTATCTTTGGCCCGGAGTGATGCCGGTAAAGAGTATTTAAGCCTGGCTGACGTTAATCTTGACGAGCTTCTTGCTGAAGTATCAGCTGACGTAAAACTATTAGCAATTGAAAAGGGACTCCAATTCAATCTGGGACCACGGAACAATCTCACTCTAAGGGCAGACCGTTTAAAGTTGAGGCAATTATTTATAAGCATTTTGGAAAACGCCGTCCATTATACTCCGAGCGGGGGTAGTGTATCGCTATCAGTTACCGAGAAAGATGGCATGGCGGTAGTGGCTATCAGTGATACAGGAGTGGGCATTCCTCCTGAGCACCTGCCACATATATTTGAACGTTTCTATCGTGTAGATCAGATACATTCCCGTGGCGATACAGGAACCGGCCTGGGCCTGGCAATCGCCAAGAGCATCGCCGAAGCCCATGGAGGAAGGATGGAAGCTGAAAGCGAGATTGGCAAGGGTACCACTTTCTATGTAGTCCTTCCGTGCAGATAGCCGGCAAGACCGGAGAATTCCTCTTCTACTTTCGCCCGCTCGAAACACGGCTCCCGAATGATCGGCGGCCGTTGGACCGGTTGGCGATGGGCCTACCTGTTATAGCCGGAGCAGGGACCAAGTAGTTGAAACCTTCCAAAGTCATGCGCTCCAACGGCGCATTAAGTACATTCTCGATTTCACGTATGAGGGAAGCATCTTCGTGTGTAACAAGAGTCAGCGCAATGCCCTTTTGTTCTACCCTGCCAGTACGGCCTATGCGATGGGTATAGGCATCAACGCTCTCCGGCATATCGTAGTTGATTACGTGCGAAATGCTCAGTACATCGATGCCGCGGGCTGCGATGTCGGTTGCTACCAGGATTTTAACCGACCCGGAACGGAAAGCATCCAGCGCGGCCTGGCGCCTGTTCTGTGCCAGGTCACCGTGTATTTGCGCTACGTGGAAACCGGCCCTCTCCAACTGCATGGCCACGCGGTCAGCGCGGCGCTTGGTGCGTGTGAATACCAGCACGGAGTCGGTCTCGTTCCGACGGAGGAATTCGACCAAAAGGGATGTTTTTAAATGCTGTTTGACCGGATATACTGCGTGCGAAACGGTGTCCGCAGGCGCCGACTGCCCGATTTGCACGGTGACCGGATTACGCAAGTGGTCCTTGACCAACCTGCGGATATCGGCCGGCATAGTGGCGGAGAAAAGCAGCGTCTGCCGCCTCTCCATCACGCATTTCAGGATGCTTTTTATATCGGGAAGGAAGCCCATATCGAACATGCGGTCGGCCTCATCGATTACCAGTATATCCAGGTGGGACAGGTCTATCGTCCCCTTCCAGATATGGTCTAGCAAGCGGCCCGGGCAGGCAACAGCTATCTCTACGCCGCTGCGCAGCCTGCGTACCTGCTGGTCCATGCCGACGCCGCCGTAAACGGCTATGCTTTTCAAGCCGGTTTTCTTTCCCAGGGCGTCGATTGCCTCGCAGGTCTGCTCGGCCAGCTCACGCGTGGGAGAAATGATAAGGGCTCCGATCTTGCCCCTGGGTAACTGCATCAGGCGATGAAGTGCGGGAAGCACGAAAACCGCCGTTTTGCCGGTGCCGGTTTGCGCCAGGCCGATGATATCGCGGCCCTGCATGATCGGGGGGATGGCCTGCATCTGGATGGGCGTGGGCGTGGTGTAACCAGCCGCTTCTACGCCAGCCATAATAGCAGGATGGAGATTGAAATTTTGGAAACTCAAATTGGATAACCTCTTAGATATTTAATTTAGCCAGGTTGGGCCATCCAAGAACTCGAGATAAATCTGAAGAGACTATATGAAGCTGGTGAATAACCTTAACTTGAACTATGTACATATTATATATGACATAAGGCCTCACTGTAAAGCTGGGACATATGTTGACAGGCTATTGACGGCAAATTCAATGTGAATTTGATTGATACGTCTTTCTACTGTATAGTTAAGACGGTGGTTAAGTTTCGGTTATTGCTAACTGGATTACATTAACGCATTACCCCGCCTTAATTTATTCATGTTTCAGATGACCCCGACTTCAAGCCATTATTAAAAATATTTGGAGGTCATCACATGGGTTTCACCGACAAGAATCTAACCTGTAGCGACTGCAACAAGGAGTTCACATTCACCGCCAACGATCAGGAATTTTACGCATCCAAAGGCTATACCAATGAGCCCAAGCGCTGCCCTGATTGCAGGGAAGCCAGGAAATCGTCACGCGGCGGCGGCAGTGGCACGCGTCTGGGTCACGTAAGGCAAATGTATCAGGCAGTATGCTCGCAGTGCGGCAAACAGGCTGAGATACCTTTCGAACCACGAGAGGACAGGCCGGTTTACTGCAGCGATTGCTACAGTTCGATTAAACCGAGAAGGTAAAACAACCTCTCAGGATATCAGCAGGTTAAAGCTTGGAAATAACAAAATTTATCAGGCTTTATTGAGATATTCATATTGATAAATAGTAAAGACATTGGCCTTAAGAGCCCATTCATTTCAACACCGGGACTGCCGTCATCGACAGGCCTTGACGTCGCATTGGATGTGTTCGACGAAAAGGAAGCAGATGAATTCGTCCGTACGGCCTCTATCTGGGAAGACCTGGTATCAATTGAGAACGGATTGGAGGACCCGGCCGGGTTACTGGCTGACAGCAAACATGCCCTTCCACCCGTCATAGCGGCTGAGGTAATCGACTTTTATGATGACCCGATACATTTGTACCTGCGGGAGATCGGAAAGGTGGCGTTACTTACTGCCAAGGAGGAACGGTCGCTGGCAGGCAAGGTTGAGGACGGCCGGTACCTGACCAGGTTAGAGAAGTTCTACACCGCTAACCCGGAACAATATGACCGGGAGGTTAGCGTTATCCTGGCCAGCCTGCGCAAGCTGGTTTCCGCCTACCCGGTAGTCCTGGCCCTCTATAAGAACCTGGGAATTCAGTGCGGAAGCAATTTCAAACAAACGCTTCTCAAGCCCGAATTGAGGGCTGCCGTAGACGGCGTAATAGAAATACCCTTTGTCGAAGCAATATGCGCGAATTGCGGAAGGACCTTCCCTGAAGTCTGGCATGACCTGGCCGACATATCCGTATATAGCCGGCTGTTGCCCACGAAGATTTATGAAGTCATCGGGAGCCGCACTTCCTGGAACCAGGTTGAGCAGTACCTCAAAGATCCTGTGAATGAAAACTTGCTGGCGAAGCTGCAATCCCTTAACGGCCAATTCAAACAGTTTTCCAACAGCGTAAAACGCGATGCCGATAAATCGTCCAGGCATCTTATCGAGGCCAACCTTAGGCTGGTGGTCAGCATTGCCAAGAAATACAGCCAGCAGCATATGCCGATCCTGGACCTGATACAGGAAGGGAACATCGGCCTGGTGCGGGCCGTTGATAAATTTGAATACAGACGTGGTTTTAAGTTCAGCACTTATGCGACATGGTGGATACGGCAGGCCGTTACGCGGGCGCTGGCCGATCAATCACGCACTATCAGGATCCCCGTCCACATGGTGGAAAATATCAACAGGCTGCTGAGGACCCGCAGGCAGTTAAGCCAGGAGGGCGGTGGTGAGCCGAATATCGATGAGATTGCCCTGGCGATGGAGCTCTCGGTGGAAAAGGTAACGGAAATCCTCAAATTGACCAGGACCCCTTTGTCGCTGGAGACACCTGTCGGCGAGGAAGAGGATAGCCACCTGGGGGATTTTATCGAAGACAAGACAGGCCTGGCTCCCGCCGAGATCGCAACCATCGGACTTTTGCGTGCCCAGATCAATGAATTGCTGGGCGAATTGACCGACAGGGAGAGGCGCGTAATTTTACTGCGCTTCGGCCTGGAAGACGACAGGGCGAGGACGCTGGAAGAAGTGGGGCAGGAATTCAACGTGACCAGGGAACGCATACGACAGATAGAAGCCAAAGCCCTGCGTAAGTTGCGCCATCCCAGCCGTAGCCGCAAGCTTAAAGATTATTTAGAATAAATTATTCCGCTGGGCCTAATGCAGGTCCATAACGCTGTCAATAGCCGCCGGTAGTTTCCGCTGGATAGTAATAGTCGACCCGACATTGGGCTTCACCTGAATAGTGAAAGTGTCATTGGCATGCAGGTCGGGATTCATGTAAGGGTTGAGGTGCGGATCTGCACCAAGATTCCCGAAATCTATAGTTATCTCAAATTGTTCGCCCGGCTCCAGCAAGTTATTGCCGTTATCCGCGCCAAGGGGAGCGTAATACCAGGTCACATTATTATCGTACCACTCGGCTGTAGTCAGGGTTATTACGCATTTATTATGGCCTTGCGTGGCGCCGCCGTTGGGGGTCATGTCTATGGGGGCGCCTGCAGGACCATTCTTGAGGGTGAACATGACAGAGTTCGCCGTACCCTCCACGGGAAAACCGTTGAACATATATGTAGGGGTCCCCAGGGCTATAACCGAGCCTGAAAGCTCCAGGTTGCTTTTAGCTTCCGCCAGGCCCGCATAAACGGTCTCTTTGCCCCTTTCGGCGGAGAAAAGTCCCGCGCTCAATACTGCATAGCCGAAAACCGCCGCCACCGTAACGAATGCGATTAATATTATGGCTGTATCAAGGCCGTTTGTACCTGCTTCCTCTTTGTTTAACCTGCATATTGCTTTTATTAACCGGTTAAGCACTCGTTTCCTCTCATAGCCCTGGATTCTTGACAATCCAAGCTTCTTCCAATGAAATATTATAGCTGCGGATAGGCTTATTCAATTACCCATATGGCTCAATTTTACGTTTCTTCAGTCTAATAATTTGCCCGGCCCAATTTTATGGCTCTATTCAGACATGATATTATTACTGAGAAATGGCTGGAAACAATCCTATGGAAATGGGGGAAAATGCCAGGCAGCGCTATTCAAGGCAGGTGATGTTCCACGGCATTGGCGAAGAAGGCCAGGCCAAACTGGGACGGGGCAGCGTAGTTATCATCGGGTGCGGGGCGCTCGGCAGCAATGTGGCCAACCTGCTTGTGAGGGCGGGAGTGGGCAAAATCAGGATTATCGACAGGGACTTCCTGGAATACCATAACCTGCAGAGGCAGGTGCTTTTCGACGAAAACGACGTTATAGCTCAATTGCCCAAGGCCATAGCCGCCAAAAGGCGGCTGAATACGATTAATTCGCTGGTTGAGGTCGAAGCCGTAGTTGCCGATGTCAATGTGAGCAACGTTGAAAGTCTTTGCTCCGGAATGGGCGTCATCCTGGACGGCCTGGACAATCTTGAAAGCCGCTATCTGATCAACGATGCCGCCCTTAAATTGGGGATTCCCTATATCTACGGAGGGGCGATTTCATCATTCGGCATGACCATGACTATGATACCCGGCAGGACTCCCTGCTTCCGGTGCGTTTTCCCGGACATACCGCCTGAAAAGATCATGCCCACCTGTGAGACAGACGGCGTACTGGGCACGGCGGCTGCGGCTATCAGCTCTCTGGAAGCTACGGAAGCCATCAAAATCCTGGTCGGCAGCGACCAGTTGAATAAGGACCTGATCAGCCTCGATGTCTGGGAGGCGTCTTTCCAACGATTGCCTATTGCCCGCAAGCAAGGCTGCCCGGCCTGCAACGGAGACTATGACTTTTTAAATAAAAAAAAGACCCTTTTAAAATCGTCTTTGTGCGGCCAGAGCCGGGCCATACAGATAGTGGATACCACAGCCGGGGAGATCGTGTTGAAACAACTTGCCGGGCGGCTGACCGGCGTTAAAAACCTGACTTGCAATGAATACCTGCTGAGCTTCGATGTCGATAATTGCCATATTACGGTATTTCCGGACGGGCGTGCGATTATCCAGAATACACTGGATGAAGAACTGGCCGAGAAACTCTATGCGCGTTATATTAAGGCGCATTAATTTAAGTTTGTAGGTAAAATAACCCTTTGCTATACTACCTGCAGATACAAAGGCTGCATCAATAATCGTCTAAGGAGGGAGGCCCGGGCTTGTTTTTGAATCTTCTGCGTGATTTCGGCCTGACGTTTGTCCCGCTGTTCGTGGCCATGGATTCCATCAGCGTCGTCCCCATCTTGCTCACGCTTACGCAGGATATGAACGCCAGGGATCGGAGCTGCGTAATCCGCAACGGGCTTATAACAGCACTAGTCCTGGGACTGGTCTTCATCATCGTAGGCAAAGGTATTTTTATATTTTTGGGGATAACGGTGAATGATTTCCTGATAGCGGGCGGGCTGATTCTCTTCCTGCTGGGCGCCAAGGAACTGGTGGTCGGCAAGATGTTCGAAGCGCAGGCATCGATGGGAGATAACGTGGTAGGCGTCGTGCCGCTGGGAACTCCGCTGGTTGTCGGCCCGGCCGTTCTTACCACCTTGTTAATACTTAACGACCAGTACAATATCTTTATCGTATTATTCTCTTTTATTGCTAACCTGCTGATATCCTGGCTGTTTTTTGTCCAGGCCAACAGGCTCGTTAAAATACTGGGGCGTGGTGGGGTGCTGGCCGTATCCAAGATATTCGCTCTGCTGCTGGCCGCCATTGCTATCAGCATGATCCACCGCGGGATCGTCAATTTCGCGGCCAAATAGTGAGTATAAATAAGCTTTCGGAGGTTGAATTAATATGTGGCTGTGCACTAACTGCAGGCATCTTGAAATGGCCGAGGCCAAACCTGAGCATTGCCCGGTGTGCGGCGCTCCCGCCGACCAGATGGACCTTTATCAAAGTACCAGGATAAAAGGCACCAAGACGCTTAAGAATTTGCAGGAAGGCTTTGCAGGTGAATCGAAGGCCAATATACGCGACCTGGCCTTCGCTTTAAAGGCCGACCAGGAGGGTTTGCCCGCCATCGCCGGACTATTCAGGGCGGTCGCCCAATCCGAGGCCATACATGCCGCCCGGCATCTCCAGTTGCTGGGAGTCATAGCGGATACACAGGAGAACCTGCAGGCCGCCTTTGAACGGGAAAACTATGCCAAAGACGCCTACCCGAATTTTATCAAGGATGCCAATGAAGAAGGAAATCCGGCGGTAGCCAAGATCTTCGAATTTCACCGCGATGTGGAGAGGGGGCATGCCAAGCTGTACGAAAAGGCGCTTGACCGCATCATGGATCCGCAGGGTGTAGAGTATTACGTTTGTAACGTATGCGGCTATGTGGCCGTGGGCTCGGCGCCGGATGAATGCCCTATCTGCGGCGCCAAGAAAGAAGCCTTCAAGCTCGTAGTCTAGAGGTCACCTAGCGGCGCAGTTTCGAGTACATATTTTCCAGGTCTTCCAGCCACAAGGCCGGCTCGGCGTCGGACGGCATCCTCCAGTCGCCCCTGGGTGATAAGCTGACCGAACCCACCTTTGGCCCTTCGGGCAGGCAGGTCCTTTTGAACTGGTTGTGGAAAAACCGTTTGATGAAATTCATCAGCCAGTGGTGTATATCCTCCAGCGTATAGTGGCCTTCGAACAGCTTCTGCTTGCGTGCTTCATTGGCCAGGAAAAGTATCTTGCCGGGACGGGTTCCCAGCCTGACCAGCGGATAGAGGAAGAAATCGGCCAGTTCAACCGGGCCAATAATATCTTCGCTCATCTGGGTGATCTCACCCTTGCTGGGCTTTTTCAGCTCGGGCGAGATAGGGGTATCCAGCACATCGTAAAGCACATTCTGAGCGGGGGTGCCTGATAGTTCCTCATCCGCCACCCAGCGTATCAGGTAGCGCACCAGCGTCTTGGGAACCGACACGTTTATATGGTAATGCGACATATGGTCGCCGGAGAAAGTGCTCCAGCCCAGCGCCACTTCGGTCAAATCACCGGTGCCCAGCAGGATGCCGTGCAGTTCGTTAGCCTTGTTGAAAAGGAATTCGGTGCGGTAGCGGGCCTGGTTATTTTCGAAAACTACATCTTCGTTGCCGCTGTGTTCCAAATCCGAAAGGTGAGCTTTGCAGGTGGTGGTAATATCCACGCGCTTGATGTTTACTCCCAAAGCCTTGCACAGGCTGGTGGCATTATTGCGGGTGCGTTCGGTGGTGCCGAAGCCCGGCAAAGTGAAGGCATAAATATTTTTGCGGGGCATCTTCAAGAAGTCGGCGGTTTTGGTAGCGGCCAGCAGGGCCAGTGTAGAATCGAGGCCGCCCGATACACCCAGTATAATGCGGTCGTTTTTGGCGCCCGCGAGCTTCTTCGCCAGCGCCGCTACCTGCATGGAAAAGATATCGTGGCACCTCTCTGCGCGCCTGGCAGGGTCCCGGGGCACGAAAGGCTGCGGATCGATATCCCTCAGGAGTCCGGTTGCGGGGGTATCGTCCACGTAGGTCTCGATAACGCGGAAGGGTTTTATGTGGGCGGGAGACTGCCGGAAGCTGTTGAGTGTAATGCGGTCATGCACCAGCCTGTCGAGGTCGACATCCGCTGTAATAGCGACCGGGTCCGGTATAAGCCTCTGCGATTCTTTGAGTATATTGCCGTTTTCGGCTATCAGACAGTGGCCGCCGAAGACCACATCATTGGACGATTCGCCCGTGCCGGCAGAGACATAGCAAGTGGCGGCAACGCAACGGCCCGATTCAGAGGAGACCATAGTGCGGCGCCAGTCCGCCTTGGCCAGTATCTCGTTACTGGCGGAGATGTTGACCAGTAGCGTGGCGCCGGCCAGGGCCTGGTATTCGTGTGGGGCAAGGGGGACCCACATATCTTCGCATATTTCCACGCCAATGATAGCCGCAGGTATCCCGCTAAGCGAAAACAGTATATTGGTGCCGAAGGGGACCGCCCTGCCGTTAATATGCACGGTATCGGAGAGGGCATCCTCGGAGGAAACGAACCACCTGTTTTCATAAAATTCTTTGTATGAGGGCAGATAGGTCTTGGGTATAATCCCCAATATCTGGCCGCCGCAGATCACCGCAGCGCAATTGAAGACCTTCTGGTCGATACACATCGGCAGCCCGGCTATCACCATCATATTCGAACCGGCTGTAGATTCGACCAGCGAGTTCAACCCCTCGGACGCCTTTGCAAGGAGCGATTCCTGCTGGACCAGGTCACCCAGGGTATACCCGGTTATACACATCTCGGGCAGGGATAGCACCTGCACACCCGCAGCCCCGGCTTTTTCAACCACATCCAGGATGGCCTTTATATTGAAGTCGACATCGGCAACTTTGAGTGCGGGAACAGCCGCGCCGATGCGGAGAAACCCGAGGTCTTTGCTTAGATTTACCGTTTGTACCAATTCAATCCCCCTATAAATCGGTTTCAACCCAGTTTTTTCAGATGCGGCCCTGCATTTCACCTTCGTTTGCTGACGTCCCTTCGCAAACAATGCAGGCCGGGCTAGCTTTGGTTATAATAAATCGTCATTGAAATAAAATCAAAGTACTACATGTAATATTTTATAGGTTTTACGGAGAAATTCATATGATCAAGCTGGTTTTGCTGCGGCATGGTGAGAGCCTGTGGAACAGCGAGAACAGGTTCACCGGCTGGACCGATGTGGACCTTTCGGACAAGGGTATGAAGGAGGCTCAAAAGGCCGGCAGGGTATTAAGGGAAAAGGGATATACATTCGACCTTGCATTCACGTCGGTGCTGAAGCGGGCTGTCAGGACGCTCTGGATTGCTCTGGATGAGCTGGACCTGATGTGGATACCAGTGAAAAATTCGTGGCGGCTCAACGAGAGGCACTACGGAGCGCTGCAGGGCTTGAATAAATCGGAGACTGCTGCAAAGTACGGCGAGGACCAGGTATTGATCTGGAGGCGAAGCTACGATATCCCGCCTCCGGCCCTGAATAAAAAGGATGAGCGTTACCCCGGCCGTGACCCCAGGTATGCGGACTTGAAAGCGGATCAGCTACCCCTTGTGGAGAGTTTGAAGGATACCTACAGGCGTTGCCTTCCTTACTGGCATACGTCAATAGCGCCCGCCATAAAATCCGGCAAGCGGGTCATAATTTCCGCCCACGGCAATAGCCTGCGGGCGCTGGTGAAATATCTGGATAACGTATCCAACAAGGATATCGTCGGTCTCAATATTCCCACCGGTATCCCGCTGGTGTACGAACTTGACGCCAATCTGAAAAAATTGAGAAGCTATTACCTGGCCAGCCCCGAGGAATTGAAGAAGGCCACCAGCGCGGTGGCCAACCAGGGCAAAGCTAAATAAATGGTTTCGGTTTGCCTTCACATACGTCAGAGTATTAACGTTGGGCCTGATAAGTCTGGTATTATATTCGGCGTCAAACAGGATATAACGGTCTATACGCATGCGGATTTGCATTTTAAGCTATCGCAGCTACCCCTACTCAGGCGGCCAGGGCATTTACATGCGCTATTTGAGCAATGCCCTGCGGGACCTGGGGCATCAAGTGGACCTCATGTCGGGGCCTCCTTATCCTATCGTGGATGAAGGCGTAGGACTGATAAAGCTGCCCAGCCTCGACCTGTATGCGATGACTTCCATGCAAAGGCTATTCATCGACCCGCGCAAGCTGAATACTTATGCCAACTTTGTGGAGTGGGGCGGCACTGTGACCGGCTATTTCTCCGAGCCCCTGACTTTCGGCATGCGCGCCTATCAGTATCTTTGCGGCGAAGGTAAAAAGCTCTACGACGTGATACACGATAACCAGACGCTGTCCTACGGAATAGTCGATATACAAAAAGCGGGCTATCCCGTGGTGGAAACCATTCATCACCCGGTCACCAAAGACCGCGACCTGGCCATAAGCTCGGCGAAATCACTTAAAGAAAAGCTGGGCTACCGGCGCTGGTTCTCGTTTACCGGAATGCAGATGAAGGTAGCTCAGCAACTGCCTTATATCATCACCGTCTCGGAGATGGCCAAACAGCATATTCACGAAGTCTTCAAGGTGCCGGAGGGCAATCTAAGGGTCATCTACAACGGCATCGACACTGAGCTGTTCAGCCCGTCGGACAGTGTAAAAAGAGTGGACAACATGATATTGATGGTGATGAGCCGTGACACAGCGGTCAAAGGCTTGCGGTTCCTGCTTGAAGCTCTGTCCGAGCTGAGAAAAAAATACGATTTAAACCTTGTCGTAGTGGGCAGGACCATGGGAGACGGCCTGACGGAGAATCTTATGGAGAGGTTGGGTATAACGGCCCATGTTACTTTCCGTGATCGGATTGACACAGATGAGTTGGTCAACCTTTACAGGTCGGCAACCCTGGTCGCCGTGCCCTCCACTTATGAGGGATTCGGTATACCGGCAGCCGAAGCGATGTCCTGCGGCACACCACTGGTATCAACCACGGCCGGGGCCTTGCCGGAGGTGGTGGGGGATGCAGGGATACTCGTACCCCCCGCCGATTCGGCGGCGCTGGCTGCCGCCATAGGAATCCTGCTCGCAGACCCAATCAAAAGGCGGGAATACAGCCTGCTGGGACGTCAGCGCATCCTTCAAAATTTCAACTGGAAAAACGCCGCCCAACGTACAGCAGATATATACCTCGAAGCTATCAAAAGCCGGCAATAACGGCCCGTAAGATGCCATCCAATTTACCCCAGCATTGATTAACCAGTTAATTACATGTAAAATGTGCGGGTGCTTTCGAGCATGATAATAGATAAAACGAGGTTGGCGGATACCCGATGCGTGTATGTTTACTCAGTTACCGGGCATATAAATACTCCGGCGGACAGGGAGTATATGTAAAATATCTCAGCCAGTCTCTGCGGGACCTGGGGCATGAGGTGGATGTGGTTGCCGGGCCGCCATATCCCGACCTTGCAGACGGAATTAAGCTGATCAAAATTCCCAGCCTTGACCTTTACAGATACCCTGAGATCAGACGTTATTTTATCAATCCCCTGCTGTTGAATACCTGGCCCAATTTCGTAGAGTGGATCGGGGAATGTGGAGGCTTCTTTACCGAGCCGACGACTTTCGGCATGCGAGTTCACGATATGTTCCGCCAGAACGGCCATTCCAGGAAATATGATATCGTACATGACAACCAGTGCATTACGGAGGGGATATTAAAGATCAGGCAGATGGGAATGCCGATGGTTACTACCATTCACCATCCCATAACCATTGACCGGGAGCTGGCGCTTAAGGCTTCGAGCTCCTTCATCCGTACCCTGGGCATACGCCGCTGGTATGCCGTCTGCGACACTCAGATCAAGGTGGCAGCGCAATTGTCACACTTCATCACGGATTCGCAGAACTCGCTGAATGAGATAATGCAGAGCTTCGGGCTGACTTCGGACAAATTTAAGATAATCTACTGCGGCGTGGACCATGAGATATTCAGGCAAGCGCCGGGTTCGGTTAGATCGGATAATAAAATACTGGTGATCAACAGCGGCGACACACCGCTCAAAGGGCTGAAGTATTTAATGGAGGCGGTTGCCGAGCTGCGCAAAAGTAGAAACATAGGTTTGACCATAGTCGGTCAGCCCATGAAGAACGGCTATAGCCAGGGGCTGATCAGGTCGTTGGGGTTGGAAGACTGTGCCACGTATACGGGCAAAATCGATACTCCAGAACTGGTAGAGCATTATTCCACCGCCACCATGCTGGTTGTACCTTCGATATATGAGGGTTTTGGATTGCCGGCCGCCGAAGCCATGTCCTGCGGCACACCCGTGATATCGACCACTGCCGGGGCCTTGCCAGAGGTTGTAGGAGAAGCCGGCATCCTCATACCGCCGGGAGATACTGGGGCGATAGTCGGCGCCATCACTTCGCTATTGGATGACGAGAATAAGCGCAGGCAGTTAGGCAAAATGGGCGCTGAAAGGGTAAGGAGATTATTTAACTGGGAGAGTACCGCCAGGCAGACGGCGGACTATTACAGGGAGGCGGTAGAGCTACAGGCTGCTCACGCCGGGGTTAAATCGCTATGAGCATAAGCAGCAGCACCCTTGATGCATTCGAGGCGAAAAATCAATTATCGCGGCAGTTCTTGAGCCCCACACTGGAGGGCATAGTCAGCGTACAGGAGCAGGGAGGCGCCGTCCCGGAACTGGAAGGCGGCATTGTTGAACCCTGGACCCATGTGGAATGTGCTATGGCTATCGATGCAGGCAATTTCCGCGACGAAGCGGAAAAGGCCTACGAGTGGCTGGCCAATGTTCAGCTTGCAGATGGGAGCTGGTATGCCAATTACAGGAACGGCCGGCCCAAAGATATGTACAAGGTATCTCATGCCATCTCTTATATTGCGGTAGGCATCTGGCACCACTATCTTATAAATAACGATGTACGTTTTGTCGACAGAATGTGGCCCTGCATACGCAGCGCCATAGACTATATTCTTGGGATGCGCGGTCCCAATGGGGAAATATACTGGGCCAGGGATGTGGGCGGCGCCTTGTATCCATCAGCGCAGATTGCCAGTTGCAGCTCCTCATATTTGAGCATCAGGTGTGCTTTAAAGATGGCGGAGCTTATGGGCGAAGACCGCCGTGACTGGCGGGAGGCCAATGAAGTCTTGCGTTCCGCAATCTTGAAGATGCCCCTGCCCTATGTTGCGAAGTACGAAGGCGACAGCCTCTCGGCTTTTGCCATGGACTGGTACTACCCTGCCCTGTGCAGTGTTATTAACGGCCGTGAAGCGATCAGCCGCATCTACGATAGCTGGGACAAGTTTATAGTGCATGGCAAGGGATCGGTATGCAACCTGGAAAAGCAGTGGGTCACAGCCGCCGAAACCAGCGAATTGGCCATTTCACTGGCAGTTCATGGAGAATACCGGCAGGCTGCAACGGTCTACAACTGGATCCACCACCTGCGCGATGAAGACGGCGCTTACTGGTACGGCATGGCTTATCCGGAAAATGAGATATGGCCGCTGGAGAAGCCGACCTGGACGGCAGCCGCAGTCGTTCTGGCGGCGGATATGCTCAACCGGGAATCAGCAACTAACCTTCTTTTCGATCACCACGGGGTCGCTCTTCTTTAGTATCCCCAGTGAATTTACCATGGGGAGCTCCGCATAGCTGCCGCTCTTGACGGCCTTTTTATACACTTCGTAGGGTGCCTGCCCGCCTTTTGATGGGTCGAGGTAAATATCGTGAAAAATCAGGTAACCGCCGGGGACCAGATGGGGGTTCCAGCAGTTGTAGTCGGATAAGGCCGTCTCATAGCTGTGGCCGCCGTCGATGAAGATGAGGCTAAGGGGTGTAGACCAGTTCCGGGCAGCCACCCTCGACCAGGTAACCATAGGCACCACCGTATCTTCCAGTCCCGCTTCTTTTATGGTAGCCCTCAAGATGGGGAAACTGTCTATCTCCTCTTTCTTCTCATCGTAGATCGCAGGATCAAAATATAGCTGTCCCGGCTGCTGCTCCTCCGAGCCGCGGTGGTGGTCTATAGTGAAAAGCGTTACGCCCTTGATTTTACAGGCGGCCCCTAAATAGACCGTGGACTTGCCGCAGAAACTGCCAATCTCCAGGCAGGGACTTGAAGCGGCAACCTCCCGGGCCAGCTTAAAGAGGCACTGGCCCTCATCCTCGGCCAGGTAGCCTTTCACCTGTGAGGCAAATTCAAAAGCTGAATTCTCTTTAGCCATAAATATGTAACCTTCCGGCTACCCGGTATAAATACGGTTTAATACCTGCGCATATAATTGTAGATGAATAAGGCGACAATCAAAACCACCAGGACTGCCGCGGCAATAATTACCACTATCCAGAGGTAGGATGGGGGAAGGGACGGCCATGATATCAGGGGCCGGCTGCCGGCTATGACGAAAGTTCCTGTTGGGCTGGGGTCGCTTTCGAAGGGGGCCACAGCTTTCACCCGCCAGAAATAAATTCTGCCCGGCTCAAGCTTGCCTTCATATTTGTATGCAGTCGTGGTCGTAACAGTTTGAACCAATATGTTTTTAAGGTCCTGATCATTAGCCAGGGTGAACTCATATTTTTTAGCATTTTTAACCGGCGTCCAGCTAAAGCCGATTGTCGGCTGGCAGTCCTGGCACATACCGTCGATGGGTGTTAAAAGCTGGGGGCCGTTTCCGATGCCCCTGACAGCGAAACCAGGTTTGACCGAGAAGAACATTACAGGCGACCACAGACTGTGAATGGCAGCGCCGGTTATGGTCCTGCTGCCCCTTACTTCCCAATAGTAGGACTTGCCCGCTTCCAATACGCCCGGGGGTATCCAGACGCCCGGAGAGAGCTGCTGTGATTGGTCGAGCGTCACTACCCAGGCGCCTGTCTTATTATCAACCGGGAACATGTTGATATTCTGTGTTAGCAATAATGTAAAATTAACATCCTTGGCCATCAGGATGTCATAGCCGAAGATGTCCTGAAGAGGACGCCATTTTATATCTATCTGCTGAGATCTTCCGGTAACGGGATCTGCCCCTATGAAGCTGCCGGATGCCGGCGCAATCGGCCAGGGGCTTACTCTGGCCACAGAATCTATATACTGCCAGAGGCAGCCGATCTTATTATCGAAGTCGTAAACTTTTGCAGTTTTATCGAGATTATCGATGGCCCACAAGGTATTATTGGTACTGGATGAGATTTTAAGCGATGTGGGTTCATGAGTGAAAAGTACGGGGAAATTAGTAGTATCGGTAGATACCGGAAGGCCGTCTTTCAGCTCATCCCACTCCGGCGCCGGGGGGACATCGATCCTGGGATCGAGTGTGCGGTCCACGCCCCCGCTGTTCAGCAGTGTGGTAGTATCAAAGTTCCAGGCGCCATAGAGGACATCGCCGGCCATGGCGATCCCAAAAAAAGCGCGGTTGACCGGCTCCAGCTCATCCCAGTCCGTGCTCTTCCCGATGGTCCACCTGTAAATAACTCCATCACTGCTCGGAGGTATATCAACATTTACGGCTGCATAAATGATATTGTTCTGGTCGTATTTACTATCCGCAATTACATGCACGTTGCCGCTCTGCGGCAGCATTCTAAGTATGTTGAATTTAGGCGAAGGTTGAGAAAAATCGGTCCAGGCTACGTAAGCCTCGGAGTTTCCCGCTGTGCTGATGCCTGAGCCTACGAAGACTAGATCTGCGCTGGTAGGGTTGACCAGCGGGGTACATATGGTATGTGCGGGTATCAGCAAATCCGTATTGACGAATTCCCCCGGCACCCAGTTGGTGTCTCCCATAGTTAGCTGCCTTATCCTGTAATCCTCAAGGACGTAGATAGTCGACTCGTCCCTGAAGGTTATATCACGTAGGGACGATATTCCGGCCAATATCAATTCCCATTTTTGCCCTTCATCTGCCGTATACATTATTGTGGGTGTAGTCAAGTAGCCGAAGATCAGTGCCGTAGACGTCGGTTCCTTCATGTTCACACGCAAGATCGTTCCGACGTTGCTTGTCGTGTGGATCAGGATGCGTTCCCATTGATCCCCGAGCGTATCGCTGGTGGAACGCCATACGCTGTCGAAGCTATTTGGCGCTCCGTTTATGGAAGAAAGGTACAGCACGCTGGACTGGGTAGCCGCCGGAGGCGGTTCAAGAGCTGCCGAATCCGATAGCTGACTGATCTCAGTGTCTATCAAGCCGATCTGGTTCCAGCCAAGCCCATTGTTGTAGCTGTATGAAAAAGCGGACTCATCCAGAGGGACAGAATTCAATTTAGATTTAGGCCATTGTCCGGGATTCCATCCTGTTCCTCCGGTATAATCATCTTCGGAGCTGGTGCCACAGTAGGCTACACCGTTATAACCCCAGACCAGTATAGCGTTGGCATAGTAAATTTTAGGAGTACTCGGACTGTTAGTATTCCCGCCCCCGGTGGGTGATTTGAAGCTGTTATAGTCCTGCGAGCTGGTCCAGGTGGCAACACCCGGGCTGGAGGATTGCGCATTGGAGCTTTGATAGACCGGAACCATCGCAGTGGCAGGGTTGGCCGTTGCCTCACCTGCCAGTAGGATGCCGGTGACCTGGCTGCCATTGTAGGCAATCGAATATATTCGGCGTCCTGGAGAGAGAGCAGGTAGGGGTGTAATTGTGAAGGGTGAACCGAGAAAAAGGGGATTTATATAAAAGACTCCCGTTTGAGTAGGCCTGCCCATGAGATCGGTGAAAGTCGAGTCAGCTTGGATGCTGGTAAAGCAGCCCTGCGATGCCGGGTTCTGCCCGTTAAAATCGGATGGCAACGCAAGATCGGTGCCGATCACCTTTCCCACGGGGACGGTGGCGAAGATGGTTCCTGTGCTCCATGTCGTCGTATTAATGTCGGTGACCCTCTGGCCTAAGTAGAGTCCAGCAGCATTGGGGATGGATACCTTATCACAGGAGATGACGGCCAGCGTCGAGTCGGTAAGGTAGTTAGGAGAGAATTTAAGGGACGTTACAGCACCCGGTAAAGTACCCTGCGTAAGCCATCCGCCAAGAGTGCCGTATTTGAGGTTTAATACCTGCCCGGAGTTGGTTTCGGTACGTGTGCCGATAGCTATATCGCGAAATCCGTTACCGTATTGATTGGACAGACTTACGCAGCTTATCCATTCGTCTTTGCCGATGCTGTTTGTGCCCGGTCCAGGATTTACCGTACTCCAGGATAGGCCAGCACTTTGCCAGTTGTTTCCGCCATCGATGGATACATAGACCTGCTGGGGCCCCTGATGAGGTGGTGCGGGCACAGGAGGCGTATTAGTGACTGCTACAACGAAGCGCGCATCGTCCGGGGCTAAGGCAACCGACCAGACCGGCAAAATGGCCCCGGCAGCGGCAAGGCTGGGGCTTATATCGGTGAAGCTGTAACCCCCGTTGATGGAGCGGAAAAGCGTTTGATTTTCCGTGTCGGCGCAATAAATTACCCCCTGGCCCAAGGCCATGGAGTTGATCTCGCTGCCCCTTCGGATTACATTATCTGGACCTTCGGCCGGCGTTGTCACAACGGACCAGGTCAGCGTCCTGGTGGTTGAGCCGGCTGCATTAGCGGCAGGACAGAAGGAACATATATCTAAAATGCTTAGTACCAGCAGCAGTAGGATTACAAATATACGGTAGCTACGTTCACTATGCATAGGACTTTAGTCCCTGGTACTAGAGCGGCATGGATTTTGGCAGGAATTCATTTATATTAGAGTTAGTCGAAATCTACCATAAACAATGACATATTTGCAAAATGCGGAATCGCATGCTAGATTAAGCTAAATGAATCTGGAATGCAGTAAAAACAAAGTGCGAGCCATAGCTATTTTTAACAGGCTCGGACATTGGGACCGCGTATTTGTTTTTTAAGCAAGGTCCATACACTTTTGTATGCGGGGAATGAAATGATCGAGATTTTAGAAGCTTCTCAAACGGCAACGCATGATCCCAAGGTGCTGCACCTCATCAACGAAATGATCGACGGCCGTATTGAAGAGATACGGCCGGTTATCGACTTCACCAGGCAGTCCGGCGCCGTATATCCCCAGGTTGAAACCATGCTGGGCAAGACATCAGAAGAGGTTGTAAAAATATTGGACAGCCTGGTTGAAGAGCGCATACTGGAGGCCCGCTTCTATGACCGCCTGATCTTTTGTCCCGTATGTAGTTCCATGAATTTGAGGCCCAGTTTGAGGTGCCCCAAATGCGGGTCGGGCAATGTCGCCAAAGGAAGGATACTTGAGCACTTCTCCTGTGGGAAGAACGGGCTTGAGCAGGAGTTTATCGCCGGGGGGAAATACGTCTGCCCGCATTGTAAAAAGCCGCTTAAATTCTTGGGGACTGATTATCGCAGCCTGGGCGTGAACTATAAATGCCAGAGCTGCGGCGGACTTTCCACCGAGATCACAATGAAGTGGCAGTGCCTTAAATGCTCCATCTTCTTCTCGGATGAAGAAGCGAAAGTACAGACCATAAACTCGTATATTTTGAATGAGCTGAGCAGGAACTGGCTGACTTTTGATATGGGCTTTAAGTCTAAATTTATCAGCTACCTGGAACAGCAGGGCTATAACGTGTTTGAGAAAGCCAGGGTGAACAGCGGGTCCGGGTCGGGCGTAACGCATGTCATGGATATGCTGGCTTCGCGTGACGATGGGTTCCTCACATTTGTCCTGGGCATAGGTATAGCCATCGGGCACGACTCGGAGAATATTGGCCTGGAGGATGTCTTCAGATTCGATAACAAGGCCTATGACCTGGGTATACACGATAAGATTCTGCTGGCTATGCCGGGACTAAACAGCGAAGCCAGGCAATTTGCCCAGAGGCAGCGCATCAAATCGTTCAACGCCGATGAGCTGGAGACGTTCTTAAAAGGAGCTGCGGACAACCTGCCGGCCAAGGTCAATAAAAAGCCTTTCAGCTTTGAGAGCCGCAAACAGCTATTGAAATATCTGCACGGACAGGGTTACAGGACGGAGGAAAAAGCCAGGATACGCGGCCGATCGGGCGCCGAATACACTATGGATATTATCGCTTATTATGACGACGGCCTGTTCACGCATACCATATCTATTGGAATATTGGTGGATCCCAAGGGGGTCAGTCTGGAGGCGGTCTCCGCCTACGATACCAAAGCCTACGATATCGGCATCCACGACAAAATACTGCTGGCGTCGCCCGGCCTGGCCAAAGAGGCGCAGCAGTTCGCCGAACAGCAGAAGATAAAAATTATAAATGTTGAGGACGCGGCCACTTTAGCATGATAGTTATAATCACCAGGCGAGGCGATAATGGCATCTGATTCCAACGAAACAAAGGGCAGGTCCAATACTAGGAATGGTCCGGCCAAGCCTGGTATTGCCAGGTTGAATGTCCAGTCGGACGCGCCCATGCCGGAGGCGCTGCAACTAGTGCCTGAGGATATCGCCAGGAAATATAATGTGCTGCCACAATCCCTGGACGGCAACACGTGCCGCGTATACATGGCCAATCCCAGCGACATACTCACCATAGAGAACCTCTCAATTTATACTAAAAAAAGGATTGAGCCGATACCTGCTACAGAGGCTGATATTAAAGAGGCTATTGATTACAATTACAAGACGATGAAAGAGGGGAGCAAGGGTGGTGAACGGACTTCTCCAACCCAGTCTCCAGTCGATGTTACAATGGCGGATGAGGCCTCCGATACACCTATAGCCCGCCAGCTCGACAGGCTGCTGGAGGAAGGTGTCAAGGCACGTGCCTCCGACATCCATATTGAGCCGGATGAAATAAGGCTACGCGTTCGCTACAGGATAGATGGTATTTTACATGAGGTCGCCTCGTTGCCTCTGAGCGTACATACCGCATTAATATCACGCATCAAAATCCTTTCCGATATGAATATTGCCGACCACCGCCGGCCGCAGGACGGGCAATTCTCCTTCGAATCCGGGGATAAGAGGATAGATGTACGCGTGGCCACAGTCAATACTGTTAACGGTGAAATGGGCGTACTGAGGCTTCTGGATAAATCTATGGCGGCGCTGGCTCTTCCGCAGATCGGCTTTCTCAGGGAAAGCCAGGAGCAATATGAAAAGATGCTGATGATGCCCTATGGCATGGTCTTGATCAGCGGCCCGACAGGCGCCGGCAAAACAACCACCCTTTATGCGGCGGTCAACTCCCTGGATAGTGTGGGCAAGAACATTATAACCATCGAAGATCCGGTCGAGTACCGCTTTGAAAATATTAATCAGATACAGGTAAATATCAAGGCAGGCCTGACCTTTGCCAGCGGGCTGCGGTCTATCGTCAGGCTCGATCCCGATGTGATCCTGGTGGGTGAGATACGCGATGGTGAGACTGCGCAGATTGCCGTTCAGTCGGCGCTTACGGGACATTTGGTCCTTTCGTCCGTTCATGCAAATGAGACAGTGGGAGTGATATTCCGGCTGATCGACCTGGGCGTTGAGCCGTTCCTGATAAGCTCCGCTTTGGTAGGCATAGTAGCCCAGAGGATGGTCAGGCGCGTTTGCCCTCATTGTGCCCGCAAGGTTACGATACCGCTGGTTGAGCAAATAGCCTACGAGAAAGAGATGGGGGAGAGCAGGACGGAGTTTATGTACGGCGCAGGCTGCAAAGAATGTGTATATTCCGGCTACCTGGGGCGCACCGCAATATTTGAGATATTGACCATGACCGATGAGCTGCGACGTATGATAGTGGCGGGGGCAGGAAATCAGGATATCCATGCCACGGCGCTCAGCCAGGGCCTGGTGACCATTGCTAAAGACGGCATGATGAAGGCCAAAGCCGGGATCACTACCCCCTATGAAGTCCTCAGGAATGCCTTTTCCATCTCTTAACACTCAGCATCGGGAACTATCTTATATATATGTAGGATATGGACTATGGAATACGAATATGTCGGATACACGGTTGACCGCCGTGTCGTAAAAGGCAGGATAACTGCCGATAGCGATAAGAGCGCCGGGGATGCCCTTTTGCGCGATGGCTACCAGATACTCAATTTAAAGCCCATCACCCCTTTCCTGACGGGCGTCCCTTCTTTTATGAAGCCCAAAATCAAGCCGGAAGATGTGGTGATGTTTTCCAGACAACTGGCCCTGCTTCTTGAGTCAGGGGTGGGTATCGTACAAAGCCTCGAACTACTGCGCGTTCAGTCGGTCAATAAAAATTTTGCGGCCATGCTGAGCAGAGTGGTAACCGACCTGCGTGCGGGCTTGCCGTTATCCGTCGCCCTGGAGAAACACCCCGGGGCTTTTTCCAAGATGTTTTGTAAGATCATTGCAGTCGGCGAGCAGACAGGTCAACTGGAGAGCGTATTGAGGAACCTTGCGGGCTATTCCGAGCAGGCTACGGCGGCTGTCAGGAAAGTCAAGCAGGCGACCACTTATCCTGCTGTGGTGCTGGTCCTGGCCATTCTGGTGGCTATACTTATGGTCACGTTTATTTTGCCGCCAATCCTGGCCGTATTTAAAAACCTGGGCGGCAACCTGCCGCTGATCACGCAGATACTGATATGGGGGATTACATTCGCCACCAGCTACGGCATATATATAATTATGGCTATCGCCGTGGCGGGTGTAGTTGGATATTTATACACCCGCACGCCGGAGGGCGCCTATCAGAAGGACGCCCTTTTATTGAGATTGCCGGTATTGGGCAGGCTCATCCTGCTCAACACCCTTTCACGTATCTGCCGCAGCATAACCCTGTTATTCAGGTCCGGCCTGCCCCTGCCCGATATATTAACGTTGACAGCCGATTCGGCAGGCAACAGGGTTATCGCCAAGGCACTCAGGGATGTGGAGCAGGATATTATCAAGGGCGAGGCGCTGGCCGGGGCTATGAGGAGCCGGCCCGTTTTCCTTCCGCTCATGGTGGAGATGACCAGGGTGGGGGAGGAGACGGGTAACCTCGACAGCACTTTGACGGTGGTTTCTGACAGCTTCGAAATTGAGGCGGCGGACAAGCTGCAGACGCTGCTGGGCCTGATTGAGCCCGCCATGACCGTGGCCATCGGCCTGGTTGTGGGTTTCCTGGCGTTATCTATTTTCGTGCCCATCTACTCCGCCACCAGCATGGTGGGAGGGGGAGGGTAAAGGCATGTGGCCATCAGGTGCTGGCGGGGAGCGGGGCGTCAGCCTGGTGGAAGCCCTGGTTGCCGTCGCTATTCTGGGCTTCGTGGGCGTAACCCTGGTTGCGGGCATATATACAACCATCCAGGGCAATACGATAGCTCGCGTCAATATGACGGCGGAGGGCCTGGCGCGTTACGAGTTGGAGTACGTCAGGTCTGTCGGCGACAACTGGACCAATATCCTCAAAGCTGGGACACCCGCTGGGACACCCCCCTGGTCATATACAATACCGGGCGGGCCCTACCCGGCCTGGGATTCTTCCCATAATAGCCTTCCCCCGGGTTATACCGGCTATACAGTCATCGTGCAGGGAGCTGCGATTAGCCAGTCGCCATATAACAGCGACTCCAAAATCCAGCAGGTGACAGTTACCGTTAATTATAATAACAAGCAAGAGGCGGGGATAACCGAATATATTATCGGTTATTAGATTGACATAAAATGAATATTTTTAAAAAGGGCAATGCGGCTGCAAGGTGGAGCAGGGGTTTTACACTGCTTGAACTGATCATTATCCTGTCAATCATCGGCGGAGCCAGCGCGGTTATGGCCATGACATTCAGCGAAGCAACCAGGCTAACCAGCTCCGATGTGGCGCAGGCCATAGTTCTGGCACAGGTACACGAGGCCGGGGTTTCGATAGCTAAAGACGTCGCCAGCGCCGACAATATAACGGCAGTCTCTCCAGGCAACTTGTGCTCGATGACCTGCTATCAATGGAGCGGGAGTGCATTCACGCGTGGCACCGTAACCTATACGATAACCAATGGTAACTTGCTGCGCAACGGGAATTACATCGCGCAATATATAGACCCGGCCAGCACCTCCTTTATTAAGGTCACCCCCACGGTTACAGAGAATAACACATATTTACTTACTATCAGGGCGGCTAAAAGTTTGGGTACAAATAAATATGCCAGCGACAATATAACGTTCAAGTTTTACCAGAGGATGCCGCCGCAGTTAGGTGCATTATGATATTTAAGAGGTTTCTGAGAAAAATCGGCCGTAAAGAGCGCGGCATGATATTGCCCCTGGCTTTGATACTGCTGGTGGCGGCAACTTTAATAGTTGTGCCCGGGCTGGGGTTCATGTATTCACTCCTGACCATTAACTCCAATGCTCAGCAAGACGTAGCGGCTTATTACGCGGCCGATTCGGGCATCCAAGCATTATACTGGTACTGGAATAAAAACCCCAACAGTATTACTTCTACTTATCTTCCTATTATTCCTAATCCAATAAATGGGATGACGGTGGCGTTAGCGGTGGCGGATAGCCGAGCTCCCGATAGCTCATACGATAATTATACGATTACATCCAGCGCGGCCTCGGGCGGTAAAACCCGGGCAAAGGTAATTGCCTTAATCCAGGTTCCGGCGCCCGGCAATAATATATTCAACGAGGCTGCCTCCAGCCTCAATGGGGATTTTTCGATGACAGGCGGAGCCCATATACTATCCGATGGTAGGCAAGCCGGCAACTATGGCAATATTTATGCCAACGGGAATATAACTTTAACGCCAAGCGCAACGGTAGGAGGCACATGTTGTTCTGCCTGCAATACCTGTGGTTCAGGCACTGCTGCGCAGGGCGTGGCATCGGCAACGGGGACGGCAACGATCAGCAACTGCAATACCGGCACCTGTGACGGCAGCACGGTAACCGGCGCTCCACCCGTCTCATATAGCGTTAATGTCCAGACTTTCATCAACCAGGCTAGCGCCGGCAGCCATTACGGCAGTAGCCCTGTGCCGGGCTATGGGACTTATACATTCCCGGGCCCGGCCTATATAACCGGCGACCTGACCATAGGGGGCAGCGTCACAGTCCATTTGAATGGCACAGTGTATTGCACGGGCAACCTGCATATTGCAAATAGTGGCGTAGTGGATGGGGCGTATACAATTGTATGTGGAGGAAATCTAACGTTAGACGGAAGCGCTAACGCCAACCTTGTGGCAGGGAATATACCCTTTATAATCTGTCAGGGCACTACAGTTACTATCGGCGGCAGCGGACAAGTAGCAGCCGTTATATATGCGCCCAATGCAGATGCCACTCTGAGCGGTTCCGCTTACGTGTACGGATCTGTTATAGCCAAGAGCATCACGATGCAAGGAAGCGCAATTATCAAGTACATGAGCGGCATCCACTCCGAGACCCAAATTCCCGGCGCAGGCCTGGGAGGCACGCCCCTTTTAATTGGCTACAACTATCAGTGAGATACTTTGTTAAAATAAGAGGACGGGTTAAAACATAGTTTATTTAATGTATAATATGCGCAAAAGGCTGGTAGGAATAAATAGAATTGCGTCCGCCCGCTAATTCTTCCAAAAGCGCCACCAGTAGCCTGTTACAAAGGCTACCCCGCTTGAGCACATCCGTCTGGCTTATCATCGTAGGGGCCCTGTTTCTTATAGCCATCGTGCCTATCGCCATGTCCTACTCGGATGAGATCTACAGGCAGAGCACCTTAAATAACAGGCTGGCGGAATTGGGCACGCAGTACAATAACCTTCAAGGGCAATTAACTGCGCAGACCTCCATCGACAGCGAAATAAGCAAATTAAGCTCCGATATCGCTGCTCAAAGGGCAATCTATGGGAATGCCTGCGACAGCATCGATACAACACAAAAATTAATCAACCTGGCCTGGCAATATAACATCACCATCACCTCTATGGCTATCTCAACTGGTACGGCCCAATTACAGGGAACGGATTATCCCGTGACAATTTATGCGATCGGCATGAACGGCTGGATCCAGAATTTCCTGAATTTCATAAGGGACCTGGATAAAGTGCTGCCGTCCAGCATGGCTTCGGATATAAACATGCAGCCTGCTCAGGCCCAGGGGAATCCGGACCAGGCCACTGTCACTATAACAGTGTTTTGTACAAATCAGTAAGAGCCGGCCTGGAAAAGAAGAATGTTGATACTAAATATTGAAGATGATTCGGTAAGGATAACCCGGGTCAACGGCAAACGGGTGGTCTCCGCTATCGAGGTGAAATTAGAGGCAGGTTGGGTGCAGAACGGTGTTGTTATCGATAAGGATTCGGTGAGTCAACAAATTATCAGCCTGCTTTCCGCCAATAATATACGGGAGACGGAAGCCATAGCCTGCGTAAGCGGCGTTCATTCAATTTACAGGGTGGTATACGTGCCTAAGTTGGAAAGGGGTTTGCTGGCGGAAGCCGCCGGCAAGGAGATGGAACGCGTCAGTCCGGTCCCTCTCGAAACCCTTTATACATCGTGGCAGGATGTCAAGATATCCAGCATTGAATCGGCGCTGTGCTTGCTGGGCTTGCCTCATGAGAATGTCGACTCGGTGATGGAAACCCTCACGCTCAGCGGCCTCAGGTTGAAATCGCTGGAGCTTAAGCCGCTGGCCATCGACCGGGTGGTGGATGAACAGACCGCCGTGGTGGTCAATGTCCAGGCCAACGGCTTTGATATCAGCGTGCTTGATTCGGGGATACCCGAGCTCATGCGTAGCCTAACCTTCGCTCAAGCGGACATGAGCGAGCCCGACAAGATATCCACGATCAATGATGAAATTGTGAGGACGGTCAATTTTTATAATTCCAGCCATACCGACCGACAACTGGACAAAAATGCAAAATGCTTCTTGAGCGGTGACCTGAGCGACGGCCTGGCGCGGGTTATTCCGTACAGTGTAAAACCGTTGCCTTCCAGCCTGGTTTATCCGGCCGGGATCGATGAGCGCAGGTTTGCCGCCAATACCGGCATGGCTTTGAAGGGAATGGGTGGTGCAGCGAAGCTGATGAAGGTCAATATCGATGTCATGCCCAGGCTGGCGGCAACTAAACAAACGACCATGAGCAGCAAGCTCCCGTTTTACGCGCTGGCTATTGCTTCAGTGATATTTATTGCCACCTACGTCCTTTATAATTCGATGTTTGCGCAGAATACAAGCCTGCAGATGCTTATCAATGAAAAAACACAGCAGGTCGTGGATACACAGAAGGCTGTCAAAGAGCAGGGCGATAAAGCCGCCCAACTACGCGACCAGTACCAGAAAACACTCAATGCCTTAAAGGCGCCTCTGGATTACCTGGCACAGGAAAGGGCTTATATCAACAGGGACTGGGGGGATTTAATAGCTCCCCTGCCGGGATTCATTTATTTGACATCTGTCCATGACGACGGCAAAACCATAACCATTCAGGGCATGGCCCCTAACGGGGATACGGCGCTCGATTATGCGCGCAATCTCCGGGAGAATGGAAATTACCAGCTGGTAACCGTGAGTTCTATAATCACCATATCGTACAATCAAACGCAATTTCAGATCAACTTGACGCCGCAAAGATAAGCGGCCGAATTTCAAGGGGTTACAAAGGCTACAGATGAACATCCAGGACTTGATAAAGCTGGCAAAAGACGAAAAGGGCTCTGACCTCCATTTGGTAGCAGGCGTACCTCCCATGTTGAGAATTGACGGCGAGTTAAAGCCGTTCCCCGAATTCGGGATCATGACGGGCGAGGATATCGAGCGCCTCTTTCACCAGGTCGCCAATACGCATTTGCGGGATTTATTAAAGACCGAGTTGGAGGTTGATTTTGCGCATGAGCTTCCTGGTGGCGGGCGAGGCCGATGTAACGCCTGCTGGCAGCAGGGCTCGATCAGTTTGGCCATACGTATTTTGTCGGACCATATTCCCAGCGTCGAGGAAATCGGCCTGCCCGATATTGTCAAGGACTTGATAACGCGGCCCAGGGGACTGATACTGGTTACTGGCCCCACCGGTTCAGGTAAAAGCACGACCATAGCGGCCATGTTCAATCACCTGAACCATTCGATGAAGAGGTACGTCGTTACCATCGAAGACCCTATCGAATATATACATCCGGGTATTAAATGCGCATTCTCACAGAGGGAGCTCGACCAGGATACGCATTCGTTCGTTAACGCTTTAAAGTACGTCCTGAGGCAGGACCCGGATGTGATACTGGTAGGTGAAATGAGGGACCTTGAGACAGCCTCCGCCGTCCTGACCGTAGCCGAAACAGGCCACCTGGTGCTGTCCACCGGGCATGCGCCCAGCGCGGCCCAATCTGTTGAGAGGATCGTGGACCTCTTCCCTCCCCATGAGAGGCAAATGGCCCAGTCCAGGCTGGCGTCCACTCTACTGGCGGTGTTTTGCCAGGTTCTGGTTCCTCGTATAGGCGGCGGACGTGTAGCAGCGGTTGAAATCATGCTGGCCAACGCGGCGGTGAAGAACCTTATCAGGGAAGGAAAACCATTCCTGATCCCCAATACCATCCGCACCAGCGCCAATATGGGAATGAAGACGCTGGATGATGCGCTGGTAGACCTCTTCAGGAGAAAGATAATATCCCGGGAAGCGGTGTATGCCTTCTGTCAGGATGCGGACGATATAAACAAAATATTGAGGTCTGAAGGCACGATTAAATGAAGCGGGGTTGTGAAGCATAAAAAGAGAGCGTGGATTAAAGTCCACGCTCTTTCTTTATCCGATTTGCTTTAACTAATTGTTCTCACGGATAGGTTGTCTGGGTTACCTTGCCGGTTGAATCCCAGCTATAGCTTCCATGCGGACTGCCCAGGAAATAGGGGGACAGAATACCTCCGCTATTGGCCGGGGTGGCGGTACCGGCCGCGATGGCGCCTGTGTTGTCATACATGTAGGCTGATACTGCCGTCTGCACATTGGCCAGCTCGGTTGCCCCAGCCTGGGTCTTGCCTTGGCCCATGTACTTGGTAACGTTAAGGATTACCACAGCAGCGAGGACGCCCAGGATGGAAATGACCACCAACAACTCGATTAGCGTAAAACCCTTTTGCGCTGATTTAAATAATTTCATAGTTTACCTCCTAAATTAGCTGCTCAACTAGCCGGATCGACCTGACCGGCTACGTTAATCTACTATCTATTTTTGTCCCACGATCCAATTATACTTCCCACGATCGTAATGTAAATAGCCAATTGGTCACATTTTTATAGTACTAAGGTCACATTTCCTGTAATCCAAGATTGCCCGCGGCATAGTATAATAAGTGAAAATCTGTGTGTCCCGGCATGGGTGCGAATGGAATTAACCGGCAATCGAAACAGCAATTTATATAACGGGCTGGAGAAAGCCATTGAATATGTATGGCTGCTGACGATCTTCCTGGTTCCGCTTGCTTACGATCCCTTTTGCCTCAATCCTTATTATTTTGTTAAATCGCTTGTCCTGGTATTTTTAGTGTGTATGTTACTGGGCCTGGTATTGGCTCAGTGGCTGCTTTCCAAGCATGAAATCAGTTGGAAAGGCCTGCTAAAAAGGGTAAAAGGATCGCCGCTGCAGGTTGCTGTAGTAAGCTTCGGTTTGATATGGATTATATCGACAGTCTGCTCGATCATGCCCTATAAGAGTCTGTGGGGGAACCTGGCCGGCAGCGTGGGACTGCTCCCCAATATATCATGGATCATTTTTTTCCTGATCGTGTCACAGAAAATAAGGTCACGCAAGCAGGTTTACCGTGCTTTGTATGCGCTGGTGATAGCTTCAGCCATAGTTTGTTTGATCGGCATAGTGCAATTTTTCCTTGCTCCCTGGGGTCTACTGGGCGGCAGGGTGGTGTCTATCGATGGCAACCCACTATCGTTAAGCGGCTTCATAGCCATGATCTTGCCGGTCACACTGGCTTTAATCATACTGACCTGGTATGCACCGTTATCCAGAACAGTGAAGTGGATCAGGTTCGTCGGACTGCTGGCGGTATTTGTCCTGCAGATGTGTTGCCTGGCGCTGGCGCAATATTCCATCACCCTGCTGTTATTCATAATAGGCATTTTTACCTTCTTTGTGCTGGTCGGCATTTTCCTGCAAAGAAAGACAACCATGGGTCTCAGTATTTTGTCCCTCCTGTTTATAGTGCTGGTTGCGCTAGTTCTGCTCGGTCAGATGATTATCCCGGAGAACGGTGTTTTACCCGGTGAGAGCCGCACTCAAAATGCCACAATGGCCGAACAGGTAGGGCTGGGAACTTTGCCCATCCGTCTGCAAACATGGCAGTGCGCTGTAGAGGTAATTACTCAATCACCTGAGATCCCTTATCTACAGGATAATTGGCACTTCTTAAGGCCGCTCATCGGATATGGGCCCGAGACCTTCATAGCCATGTCCCAAACCAGGTTTCCCCCCGCCTGGAAAGCTACATATACTTTTGAATCACTGGTAATCTCGCAGCCCGAAAACCATTACCTGTACCTGGCACTGACGTTGGGCATCCTGGGTTTGCTGGCTTTTCTAGTGATTCTGGGCATCTTCTTCTACAAGGGCTTTAAATACCTGCTGCGAAGCAGAGAGAGAAATTCAATCCTGCTTATATCAGCCTTCATCGCCGCCATTGTGCAATACTGTGCGCACGTATTTTTCGACCCTTCGGTCATTACGGCTGAGCTGGTATTCTGGCTGTTTTTGGCATTAACAGTGGCCGAGATTCGAATCCACTCAGAGGGAGAAATTACCCTGCCGAAGCAGCCTGTCGATGTAGAAGAGGAAGGGCAGAACGCTGCGGAAACAGGCCCCGGCCTGATAAAAAAACTCATCTCGATGATCGTAATTATGATATTTATTGCTATTGGAGCCGGCCTTACGGCAACTCCTTTACTGGCAAACACCTATATTCAAAGCGGATTGACCCTCTATAACAAAGACAAGAATGCCGCTATGGCCATGTACACTGAGGCGGCAAGGATCGAACCCCAGCAATCCTATTATCACAACTTCGTGGGTGACCTGGCTTATATGATGGCTCAGGGGAGCAGCGACCCCCAGGAGAAAGCAAAATTGCTTTCCCTAAGTGAGTCAGCTTATTACGATGCAATCCGCGTGGACCCGGCCATGGCTATCTGGTATTACAGGCTGGCTGACGTGGATGTCTACTGGGCTCTAAACGGCAATAAGGATAAATTTGATGATGCCATCGGGCTTTATGAAAAAGCCGACCGGATATTCCCGGCAAATGCGGTGATCCTGAACAAATGGGCACTGGCCCTGATCTTCAAAGGAGATTATCCGGCGGCGGCACAAAAATTGGCCGACTCGGCTAAAAGCGATCCGCTGTGGATTCAGACGTCATTTTTTCAGGGATTGCTGGAAATATATAATGGCGATAAACAGGCAGCGGCCGATTTTATCATCACGCCGGTCAAAGACGTGAAAGATATAAGCTACTATATTAATTTTTGCAGTATGTTGACCACTTACAGGACCAGTGACATAAATTCGGTGATAGGCGCTTTAAAATCCCACCTTAATAGTGATGGAAGCGATTGGAAAGGATATATGTTGCTGGGTATTACCGATGTCTACGGCAGGGACTACCAGGACTCTGTGCAGGCATTTGGGAAATCGGCCGAAATAGTGCCGGACGAGGATATTACCCTGCTGGCAGGTGTGGTTAATGCTATGTTGAGCAATCACAGCGAATTTCAAACCGAGAGGCAAGCCATAGTCGGCGGCCTGATGGATAGAGAATCAAAGATACCTGGAAGTAATTAATCACTTGGAAATTATTTTAGCGTTTATTTTATTCTTGATAGGCATTAGCTTTGGCAGTTTTTTGAATGTCGTGGCAGACAGGGTGCCGCAGCGTAAATCCATTGTGTCCCCCCCCTCGCATTGTTTCAATTGCGGTCATGTATTGGAAGCAAGGGACTTGATACCCGTCGTCAGCTATTTAGTTTTAAAGGGCAGGTGCCGTTACTGTGGCGCCGGCATACCACTGAGGTCGATGCTGGTGGAGCTGATCACCGGGTTGCTCTTTGTGCTGGCATGGGCCGTGCTAGGTCTGCAGTGGCAGTTGCCGGTTGTCCTTCTCTACATTTGCATCCTGATAGTACTGTCTATTACAGACCTGGAGAGCGGCTTTTTGCCGGGGATAATTATCTATCCGTCCATTGGGATTGTCCTCATAATCACATTGGTCAAAATCCTGGCAGGTTTATCACCCGACATAATCGGCGCAGGCATCGGATTTATCGCAGGCTTTGGTTTTTTCTTTTTAATCTGGTGCATAGCCTGGCTGATAAAAAAAGTAGTAATTGGATTCGGTGATGTCCTAATGGGAGGGTTAATCGGCCTTATGGTTGGTTTTCCGCTGGTCGCCGCAGCCATATACGTGGCGGTTTTGATGGGCGGCCTGACGGTTATACTGATGGTAATACTCAAACTTTGGAAGCTTAACCAGCCTATTCCCTTTGCGCTTTTTCTAGCGTCGGGTGCGGTCGTTACTTTATTGTGGGGCCGGGAAATATCTAATTTGATATCCTTACTGGTAACTTGAGCCCGGTAAATATTAATAAAATTTTTGTAAAATATATTTTATTGAACGTAAATGGGGTATTGACATATATGCGTTTATGTGCTAATTTTGAAAATGTCCCAAGTAATCAAAGTTGGAACGGGGAGGCTGAGGTCCCTAGCACGAGGTAGGCGAAGGCCGAATAGTGTAAGGGGGGAAGATGAGGAACCGGGATACTGAGGTTACTTGGGGCTTTTTTTATTCTAAAATCGCTATAAACGGCAGGTTACGGTATTTCCCTCTGACATCCAGCCCATAGCCCACGACAAATTCATCCGGTATCTCGAATCCGATATAGTCAAGGTGCACATCGATTAAACGCCTGACTCTCTTATCCAGTAGCGTACATACCTTTAAGCTCGCCGGCTTGCGGGTCGCAAGATAGTTTAATATATAGTTTAAGGTCATCCCCGTATCGATTATATCTTCCACCATCAGTACATGTTTGCCTTTAATATCTATATCCAGGTCCTTAGTTATTTTGATCGGTGAATCGGACTTGCCCTGGGGGGTCGATATCGCCATGAAATCGCATTCAAGGGGTATAGATATATTCTGCATAAGGTCCGAAATAAAACATATAACCCCCTTCAGAATACCTATCAGAATAAGGTCCTTCCCCTGGTATTCCTTGGATATCTGTTTCGCCAGCGACTTAACGCGCCTGTCGATCTGGGTCTTATTGAATAGATACTTCTGCACGCCATTCATTTTATTTTCACCAAGGGGTATAAAATCGTATTTAACAAACAGCTTCAGGTAATCGGCTTTATTGAGCAGTTTTACGTTGACATCCGGATAGAGCTCCTTGAGCTGGCGCAGCTTACGATTTTTCTCGGTGATAAGGCTTTGCTTGGAAGTAGTTAACTCGATGTACAAATTGATCTCAGGCAGGTAGAAATCCGGAGTGAACATCTCGGTAATCCTCTTATCTTCCCAGGACAACGGGAATGAACGCGGCTCGTACAGCCATTCCACCTGGTAAAAATCCAACAGCCTGGCAAACTCTTCTTCGCTGGGGTGGCTGAAGGTTGTCGGACGCACCGGTTTTAAAGGGAGGTGGGAGAAGCTGGTGAGCTTTTTTTGCTGCGTAACCTTGGTCTCATGGTGTGTATTTAAGTACTGGTACAGTTCATTTTTTTCCAGCGTCACCGCAATGATATTGGCCACGGTGGCAATGAAGTCTCTCTCATGCGGTTTGAAGTGCTTTTTTTCATGCGTGTAGATCCTGATCTCCCCCAGCACCTCCTCTTTTTGCAAAATGGGCGCACCCAGCAGTGACTTAAGGTTTTCCTTGGCCGCCTGCTCGGGGAACTGAGTTCTTTTATCGGCTAAAAAATCTTCAACTGCTACAGTCTTGCCGTCCAGGATCTCCGGGTAGCTTTTGCGGGCGTTCAATGCTCCTTTGCGTAAATAGACGTCGCTCAGCCCAGAGGCGCCGATGATATCGAGATATTCACGTTGAGGATTGAGCACCATAATAGCGCACCCAGACGCCTGCAGCGCCCGCGCCGCGCTGGCGGCTATCAAGTTCATAAGCTTTTTAAAAGGCAAATCGCTGTTGATTACTTTACCTATTTGTTTAAATGCAAGAGTACAGCGATTTTCAGTAGCATCCATACATCTTCCACCCCTTCATGCTAATGTAGCATATCATCCACATTTAGTATAGCCGCAACTCGGGCAAATGTGACAGCCCTCTTGATATACCAGCAGATTGCCGCAGTCGGGGCATTGCCCGTTAGAGCTTCCTGAGGACTGACCGATATTTTTTATGGGGACAAGGTCTTCATCCTTTTTCACGTATTTTTCGAGTACGCTGCCGATGGCGTCGGCACAGGACAATATCGCTCGTCCGCGTTCCCATGAAACCGAAGGGCAGCGAATGGCCCTGAGCTGCTTTATGACTGAGCCGACATCGATGCCCGATCTGAAAATAAGCGAGATGAGCCGGCTGGTAGCTTCAAGTTGTGCGGAAGCGCAACCTCCGGCTTTACCCAGGCTGCAAAAAACTTCACATATGCCCTTGTCATCAAAATTAACCGTAACATAGATATAACCGCAGCCGGTCGTTACACGTTCGGTAATGCCCCTGGTGATCTTGGGCCTCTGTCGTGGGGAAAGCCTGGCTTCGGCGTCTGCTTCCTTATCCGTCTCTTTTTCTTTTACGGCTTCTTTCTGGCCTGTATTCAAAACCTGGCTGTCCCGGCTCCTGTCCCTGTAAATTGTGATGCCTTTCAAGCCGAGTTTATAAGCCATAAGGTAGACATTTTTCACATCTTCTATGGTTGCTTCGTGGGGCAGATTCACCGTTTTGGAAACGGCGCTGTCAGTATATTTCTGGAAGGCAGCCTGGATTTTCACATGCCATTCGGGCGAGATATCATGCGAAGTTACGAAAACATCCTTGACCTTATCGGGGACCGAAGGAATGCAATTTAATTTCTCTCCCTCTGCCAGCTTTTGCATAAGCTCGGCCGAGTAGAAACTATCTTTCTTTGCCGCTTCCTCAAAATAGGGGTTGACCTCGATTAACGTCTGACCATCCAGTATATTGCGGAAGTAACTCAAGGCGAAAAGAGGCTCAATACCGCTGGAGCAGCCGGCGATTATGCTTAGAGTGCCCGTCGGCGCGATGGTGGTCCTGTTGGCATTTCTCACCTTAGGACCGTTCTGGGTGTCATATATGCTGCCGTTGAAAGCCGGGAAGGTTCCCCTGGACATTCCCAATGATTCGGATTCCTTGGTAGCTTCTTCCGAAATAAAACGCATCATTGCCTCGGCAGTCTCGAGCGCACGATCCGAGTTGTAGGGTATCTGCAACTGAATCAGCATATCGGCGAAACCCATTACCCCCAGTCCGATCTTGCGGGTTTTACGTGTCATCTCCTTGATCTGCTCCAGGGGGAACTTGTTGACCTCGATCACATCATCCAGGAATCTAACCGCCAGCTTGATAACCTCCCTGAGCCTGTCGTAGTCTATTTCGCTGTGGCTGTTGACTCGTTTGACCATCCTGGACAGATTGATCGATCCCAGATTGCATGATTCGTACGGCAGTAGAGGTTGTTCACCGCAGGGGTTGGTGCTTTCTATTTTTCCAAGATTGGGCGTCGAGTTAAATTCGTTGATCCTGTCTAGGAAAATTATTCCCGGGTCCCCCGTCCTCCATGCCATGTCTACGATTTTGCTGAAGACCTCTTTGGCGTTCAGCTTACCCACAACCTCCTTATTATGGGGGTTGATCAGGTCGTAGTCTGCATTCTGCTCAACGGCCTGCATAAAACCGTCGGTTATGGCCACCGATATATTGAAATTAGTAAAGGCTTTGAGGTCTTCCTTGGATGAGATGAATTCCAGGATATCGGGGTGGTCTATGTTCAATATGCCCATATTGGCGCCGCGGCGCATGCCGCCCTGTTTTATAACATCTGTTGCGATATCGAAGGCGCGCATGAAGGAGACAGGTCCGCTTGCGACGCCTCCTGTGGACCCTACCCTATCATTTTTGGGCCGGATGCGTGAGAAGGAGAACCCTGTTCCTCCGCCGCTTTTATGAATAAGAGCCGTATATTTGACGGCATCGAAGATCGACTCCATGGTGTCGTTGATGGGCAGCACGAAGCAAGCCGACAGTTGCCCCAGTTCACGCCCCGCATTCATGAGAGTGGGTGAATTAGGCAGGAATTCCAGCGACGTCATGAGATTACAGAACTTGGCTTCCCACTCGGAAACCCTGGCAGATTTATCGAAAATGAGTTCAGCGGAAGCGATATATCTGCTTACACGCCGGAACATCTCTTCAGGAGTTTCTATGACATTACCCTGGGCATCTTTTTGCAGATACCTTTTCTCAAGGACGATAAGGGCGTTTTCAGTTAGCTTCAGTTCACCGGTGGCAGGCAGGATAACGGGAGCGGTGGCGGGCACGATAGCAGGAGTGGCGGAAGGCGTGGCAGCGGGGCTTTCGGCCGGGGTCTTGGCGCTCGTCTTCTCCGCCAGGATCTCGTTGACCGCAGACTCTATTTGTTCCTTGCCGGGTGGTTGTGGAGCCACTGAAGCAACCAGGTTTTCCATTCCTGGGAATGTTCGTTCTACTTTTTTAGTTTGGGTGCGTTCTTCAAGTGACATACTCTTCTCCAACCTCATAATTACTTGCTCTGTCAGGTCTTCCTGCTGATGCCTATCGGCCAACCCCAGTGTCTGCATATATGTGAAAACGGTCTTCGCAATGTAATTGCGCATCGAATCCGATAGATAGTTCTTCGACTGCCTGTTAACCATGTTGCTGTCTCTTGCCCCTGCGTTTTTGCCTTTCGGCTTCCCTGGGATTTATCAGAGGCAACTGTCCATCCAGAGGCGCCCCATGCTTACTTTCGATCAGAGTATCAACCGCCTGCTTTAAGGTGGTGATATCTGAGAACTCGTAGTAAACGCTGGCAAATCTGATATACGCGATATGATCGATGTCGGCCAGTTTGCTGACAATGATCTTCCCGATCAGAGCGCTGGAGATCTCAGTCTTGCCGAGACGATACAGGTCAGTTTCGATAGTCTCGACCAGTTTTTCTATGGTCCCGGTCGGCATGGGACGTTTCTCACAGGCTTTGCGGATCCCTGAAAATAATTTCTCACGGTTGAAATCTTCCCTTCTGCCGTCTTTCTTGATTACGTAGAGGCCCCTGTTCTGGACCCTCTCATAAGTCGTGAAGCGCTCCCTGCATTTAATACATTCACGACGCCTCCTTATTTCATCCCCAAGGCTTCGCGAATCTATCACCTTAGATTCTAACTCACCGCAAGAAGGGCACTTCATCGTCAAACACTACACTGTGTGGTGCAGAAGGATACTATCACAACATATAGTAAGAGTCAATGGCTGACAATACATAATAAAAGAGGTCGGAGAAATTTCTCCGACCTCTTTATGGTCCAGTGCATTAATTGGATTGTACTATGTTAGCGAGGTATTCTGCTCATATCTGCCTGGCGAGGTGCTCCCGCTTGCGCATTGGGATAACGCGTGCCTCTTCGCAGGAATGAAGGAACATCAAGGCTGTCTTCGGTCGCTCCACGAAGCAGTCTGCGCAGTTCAACCTCGGTCGGAACCCCGGAACCATACTGGGCTGTAAACCCGGTAGCTATGATGGTAATCTGGACTTCATCCTCAAGCTGAGGGTTGAAGACCACGCCGAATATGATGTTGGCGTCAGGATCGACTGATTGGGCAATTACGTCGGCTGCCTCGTTGCACTCGAAGAGCGTCAGGTTGCTGCCGCCGGTTACGTTGAAAAGTACGCCCTTGGCGCCGCTGATGGAAACGTCCAGCATCGGGCTGGCCAGCGCAGCCTTGGCTGCCTCGACCGCCCTGTTGGAACCCTTGCCATGGCCTACGGACATCCATGCCGGGCCGGAGTTCTTCATGATGGCCCTGATGTCAGCAAAGTCCAGGTTGATAAGGCCGGGGACGGTTACCACTTCGGCAATGGCCTGAACACCCAGCTTCAATACATCATCGGCCAACCGAAAGGCATTGTCGACGGTGGTTTTGTTGTCACAGAGTTCGATTATACGGTCGTTGGGTATGATGACCAGGGTATCTACCTTGTCGCAAAGCTGCAGGATACCATCTTCGGCTACCTTCATGCGCCTTGCGCCCTCGAAGGCAAAGGGTTTGGTTACGATGGCAATAGTCAGTGCCCCGGATGATCTGGCAACTTCAGCCACTACGGGGATGCTGCCTGTGCCGGTGCCGCCGCCCATGCCTGCCGTGATGAATACCATGTCAGCGCCGGAGACCACTTCCTGGATTGCCTGACGGCTTTCTTCGGCCGATTTCCTGCCGACATTGTGATCGCCGCCTGCGCCAAGCCCGCGGGTGAGTTTTTCACCGAGTTGGACGCGTACCGGGACCTCTGCCAAGGCTAAGGCCTGCGCATCGGTGTTCATGCAGATGAATTCGACGCCCTTGATCCCTTCGCGGACCATGCGGGTGATAGCATTTGAGCCGCCGCCGCCGCAGCCTATGGCTTTGATTTTAGCCGGTGCTGTTGAGAACATTGATTTTGACATACTTTCTAGAACCTCCTGCTATTTCAAAAATATTTATCATCAGGCACTAAAGAATTTCTTGAGCATGCCCATGACGTTGCTTACCTGGCTGGTTTTGGCGCCGCCGCCCTTCGATTCCCAGGTGGGCTTTCCGCCGGTCTTGATGGCCCAGAGGAGAAGACCCACGCCGGTAGCGTTGGCCGGGTCATGCAGCACATCGGTAATGCCATAGACTCCCATCGGTTCTCCAATCCTGGTCGGGATGCGGATGGTGCCACGGGAGAGTGCTTCGAGGCCGTTCATCTTGGACCCGCCGCCGGTCATTACCAGTCCGGCCGGGGCCAGCGTTGCATAGCTGGTATCCGGCATTTCCAGTAAGATAAGCCTGAGCAGCTCTTCCATGCGGTCCCGAAGTATGTTGCAAAGGTCTTTGTAGGAAACGCTGTGTCCGTCTTCCACCGTCAAAGTGGAACCCTCGTCTTTCTGCCCCGTCTCAGGGTAAACATTACCGTACTTCTTCTTCATCGCCTCTGCGATTTCAAAGGGCAGTCCCAGGCCGATCGAAAGGTCGCTGGTGAACTGGTAGCCGGCTACGGGTATTATCGAAGTGTGGTAGATACTGCCGTCCTTAAATACGGCGATATCAGTGGTGCCTCCGCCGATATCCGCCATGATTACGCCGATCTCTTTCTCTTCCGGCGTAAGAACCGACTCGCCGCTGGCCAGCGGTTCGAGCACCAGGTCGTCGATTTCCACACCAACGCTGCGAACGCATTTAACCAGGTTCTGCACTGATGCGGTGGAAGCGGTGATGATGTGGGTTTCGACGTCCAGCCTGAACCCATGCATGCCTACCGGGTTCTTGATTTTTTCCTGGGTGTCCAGGCTGTAACCCCTGGGGATCTGGTGAAGGATTTTTCTGTCATCAGGGATGTTGATGTTCTTGGCTGATGATAGAACGCGTGACAGGTCGTCCTGCCGGACAAGCCGGTCGGTCCTGGGTATGGCCACCACGCCGTGGCTGTTGACCGAACTGATGTGCCTGCCGGTTACGCCGATGTAGGCTGACTCGATCTTTACGCCGCTGGCCTGTTCAGCACGTTTGACCGATTCGGCAATTGAATCTCTGGCTTCATCGACGTTGACGACCATGCCTTTGTGAAGACCGTGGGAAGGTACCTGGCCGACCCCAAGTACCTGCAGGGCACCGCCGGAATCAAGGGTGGCAACTATTGTACAAATCTTAGTTGTACCCACATCGATGCCGGTGATTAACCTTCTTGTCATTTATCCATGCCTCCTTCGATTTAGTGATACTTAAATTTGCTAATTTTCCTGCTGATTGATTTCAAAGCGCTATAAGAAGTAAAGGATGGCAATAGCGATTATCAGGCTGACGAAAACGATCCCGTCAAAAACCATACCGCCGAATATTGCCAGGAGTCTCCTGTCTCTCGTCAGGATGGTGCCAAATCTGCTTGCTGCTATCATTTTCCTTGCCTCCTGCTATTTTTATATTCTTTGCGCGACGCGGAGCTTGGCGCTCCTGCTGCGCGGGTTAATATCGATTTCGGATTCAGTCGGGGTAATGGGATGCTTGTTGATCAGGGTGAGTTTCTGCTGGTGATGGCAGCGGCATTCGGGAATATTGCTGGGACAGATGCATGACCGGGTTTCTCGTAACATGAAATTCTTGACGATGCGGTCTTCCAGCGAATGGTAGCTGATGACCGCCAGCCTGCCCCCCGGAGCCATGCACTTTAGGCTCTGGTCGAGGGCGGAAGTGAGGTGGTCCAGTTCCCGGTTGACGGCAATGCGCAGGGCCTGGAAGGTCCTGGTGGCCGGATGAATCTTACTATAGCGGTCGCCGATCGAACTGGAAACGATGGCAGCCAGTTCGGCTGTATCTGATATCGGCCTGTGCCTGACGATATTGCTGGCTATCCTGTTGGCGTAAGACTCTTCACCGTAGATAAATATGAGCTGGGCCAATTTGGATTCAGGCATTTTATTGACTATGTCAGCGGCAGTGAGCTGCTCATCGGGATTAAACCTCATATCAAGCGGACCGCTGCGCTGGAAGCTGAATCCACGTTCGTCGCTGGAAAGTTGAAGGGAAGAAAGACCCAGGTCGAATAAAATACCATCTACCGGCATAAAACCGGTCTCGGTGCAAATTTGCTCCAGGTTATAGAAGTTATCATTAACGATTACGGTGCTTTCGAAGTAGTCATAGAGGTTGTGCTGTGCGATGCGGATGGCCTCGGGGTCCGAGTCAATGCCCAGCAGCTCGCCGCCGGGCTGGCACTTGGACAGTATGGCCGATGAATGGCCGCCGCCGCCCAGAGTGCAGTCAACATATCGTTTCCCAGGGCTAACGTCCAGCCCCTGAATGACCTCCGAGATCAGTACGGGTGTATGTACCATTCTGTCTAAAGTTAGGCTCATTTTCTCTCCTCAAGGAAGTCCATTATCTGACGCGCGTCGTCAGAGGAAAGCCTTTCTTTCTTCCAGTGGGCCGGGTTCCAAATTTCGAAATAGTTGTTCACACCGGCTATAGCAGCGCTATCGGAGATGCCGCATCTTTCCCTCAGCGCTGAAGGCAGGGAAATCCTGCCCTGGTTATCTATAGTGACCTCGTTGGCGTTGCTGAAGATAAAACGGTTAACCTTCCTCTCTTTATCCGACATAAGGAAACCGGTCGGGGCCTGGCTAGCGGTCATCTTGGCCCAGTCGTCCTTTGTATAGGCAGTGATGCAGTTATCCGCCACCATGGTAAGGACCAGGCCGTCATCGATCTCTTTGCGGAATTTGGGCGGCAAAGGCAGACGGCCCTTGTTATCGACCTTGTATTCGTACTCACCAACAAACATAATTAATAAACCTGACAGCTTTTTTATACCGGTAGAGCTTCTCTTTCAATAGCTCCCAGCATACTATTCAAGACGCTCCAATCGAGGCGGGCCAACTCATCAATATATTTGGTTTTTTCGTTTTCATGGTTTAGTGAGTAATGGGCCGTTCCATTAGAGCAATATTGTTCGTCGATCACTCCTTTACTGATTAAATCTTTGATGATGTCACGCAGGTGATAGCGCGTGATATCCAGAAAGTTCGCAATGCAATCCATATCGAATTTAGTATGGGGGTGCTTCCCCCAGAAAAATAAAAGTCTCAATTTCAATCCTGTAAAATCATTTTCTTTTATAAACGAGAAAAGATCTGGCTCCACCATGTTCTCGCAGCAATAGTTAATTACCATATCCTTTACCCTTATTTACCACTTTTTACCACTACGCCCCATTATGAACACTTTTTACCCCACTTGTCAATAGCTAAACAGGGAAAAAACTTCGATATTTTCGCCGATTTTATTGCAAAAAATAGCGGCTTATTTTAAAAACTACAAAATAAAAGGTTACATGTCAGCAAAACCACAATATATTGTGTTAAGGTGTATCCGGATATTCACATATATATAAAAGGTAATGGCTGAAGATTTATTTTGTGGTTTAATACGGGTATGGTAGAATGATTTGCTATTTTAGGTATCGACGGACGATTGCACTGTGTTACGCATTGATATATTGACGCTCTTTCCCGAGGCTTTTACGGGCTATCTGACGCACAGCATTATCGGCAGAGCTGCCGAAAAGCAAGTGGTAGATATAAGATTACATAATATTCGGGATTTTACACATGATAAGCATAATACGGTGGATGACTATCCCTATGGTGGGGGAGCAGGGATGGTTATGAAACCGGACCCTATATTTGAAGCTGTGGAATTCGTAAAAAACCAAAACCATGCAGATGATTGCCGGATTGTTTTGCTGACTCCCCAGGGAAGGTTATTTACCCAGGAACTGGCAGGTAAGCTCATCGGGGAAAACCATATAATATTGATATGCGGCCATTACGAAGGTATTGACGAGAGGGTGGCCCAACACCTGGCTACTGACCAGATAAGCATCGGGGACTATTTGCTAAGCGGTGGCGAGGTGGCGGCCATGGTGATAATTGATTGCCTGGTGAGGCTGCAGCCCGGTGCTTTAGGCTCCAGTACTTCACTGGTAGAAGAGTCGCATATGGAAGGATTGCTGGAGTATCCTCAATATACGAGGCCGCCGGAATTTAGAGGCTGGAAGGTGCCCGATGTCCTGCTCTCGGGCAACCATAGAGAGATTGCGGATTGGCGTCGAGCGCAGAGCCTTAAGCGGACTGCCAGCAGACGGCCGGACCTGTTGAACAAGGCTTCACTAACAGATAAAGAGCGTAAAATGCTACAATCTGTTGATTTGAACAATAATTAAATTCTAAGGAAAGGAATCAGAAATGGACATCAAAACTTTAGGAAAAACTAAAATAAACCCGAATTTGCCCAAGCTCGCAGCCGGAGATAATGTACGCGTGAGTTTTAAGATCAAAGAGGCCAGCCGGGAAAGGTTACAAACGTTCCCGGGGCTGGTGATCAAAATTGCCAGGAACGGGGCCGGCGGTAATTTCACAGTCCGTAGGGTCACTTCCGGTGTAGGTGTCGAACATACGTTTCCTTTGGCCTCACCGCTGCTGGAGAAAATTGAAGTTGTCCGGCATGGCAAAGTACGCCGCAGCAAGCTGTACTATATCCGGAGGCTCAGCACCAAAGAAGCCAGGCTAAAGGAGAGGCGTGAGCGTATGACCGAGACTGCTGCTGTAGCTGCACCTGAAGAGGCGCCCGCCGCCGAAGCAGCCCCTGTCGATACACCTACTGAATCTAAGTAATTTGGATGAAATATGCTGAGGTGGCCGTCAATGTAGCTGGCGGCCATCGACATACTTTCTCCTATTCGATCCCGGAGACACTAAGGGTAGAGGTTGGCTATGGGGTCAGGGTGCCCTTCGGGCCGAGAGTCTTGCAGGGCATTGTCGTCGAGGTTACGGATAAACCTTCTTTCCCCGAAACCAGAGACATTGAGCAGCTCATCTCTTTGTCGCCCATCATATCACCCAAACGAATCAAGCTCGCCCTGTGGATCTCCGACTATTACATATCGCCGCTCTGGAGCGCTATTGCCCTGTTTCTGCCCCCCGGTTTCGAGAGAAACACAGTTATAAAACCCAAATCATTAAGGTATCTGGTGCTTGTTCCCGATGATGAACGTGTAAAAGGGGCTTCGAACAGGAAACCCGTTTCAGCGAAACAGCGTGCTATACTTGATTTGCTATCCGAATCCGGAGGCAGGCTGCCGGTTCCTCAAATTCTGGGACAATTACATCTGGAGAGGGGTGTCATAAAAGTGCTGCTGGCTAAAGGACTGGTGATTGAAGAGAAAGTAGAGGTAAGTCGTGATCCGCTCGCCCGCCGCGAGCTTTCTCTGGAACTGCCGTTCACGTTCACTGATAACCAGAGCCTGGCTTGGCATCCCATAGAAGCTGCGATCAACGGGCATGTTTTCCCCGGAGATGGTAACCTGTTTTTATTGCACGGTGTTACCGGCAGTGGCAAGACTGAGATATATCTGAGGGCGCTGGCAGAGACCATAAAGTGCGGGAAAAAAGGCATATGTCTGGTGCCCGAAATCTCTCTAACAACGCAGACCATCAGCCGGTTTTTCGCCAGGTTTCCCGGCAGAGTTGCCGTATTTCACAGCAAACTTTCCAGGGGGGAGCAGTATGATGAGTGGAGGCGCATCAAGGACGGAGATTTCGATATCGTGATCGGACCGCGCAGCGCCATCTTCTCACCGCAGCCTGACCTGGGACTGATAATAGTTGATGAGGAACATGAATGGGCCTATAAGCAGTCCGACAAAACACCCAGATATCATGCTCGGGATGCGGCTGTGCAACTGGCCAGGCTGACCGGCTCCACGCTTATAATGGGCAGTGCAACGCCCGATGTCGAGACATACTATAAGGCCGTCAATGGTGAATATCGGCTTATAGAGTTAAAAGAACGTATCACGCCTCTTGGCAGCACGCCTTTGCCTCAAGTCAGTATCGTCAATATGAGGGATGAATTCAAGGAGGGGAACCGTAGTATCTTTAGCCGCTTGCTCAAGGCACAGGTAAAGCTGGCTCTCGAACAACGTGAGCAGATTATCCTTTTTATCAACCGGCGCGGCCAGTCGACCTTCGTGGAGTGCATGAATTGCGGTTTCGTGCCAAGCTGCAAGAGATGCTCCGGTTCGCTCACCTACCATTCAATCGAGAAGCGCCTGATTTGCCATCATTGCCGGCGTACTTACCCGGTTCTCAGGATCTGCCCCAACTGTAAAAAGGAAGAAATCAAATACTTTGGCATCGGCACTGAGAAGGTTGAAGCGGAATGCAGGGAATTATTCCCGCATGCTCGGGTGCTGCGTATTGACAGCGATACTATGGCCAAAGCAAGGGACTATGAAAAAGCCATGAATAGCTTTCGCAAACGTGAGATAGATATATTGGTCGGTACACAGATACTGGCCAAGGGCCTGGATTTTCCAGGTGTATCCCTGGTGGGCATTGTAAACGCGGATACCGCTTTGAATCTTCCCGACTTCCGCTCGGGGGAGAGGACATTTCAGTTGTTGTGCCAGGTTGAGGGCAGGGCCGGCCGTGGAATAACAGCTGGTAAAGCCGTTATTCAGACCTACAACCCGGGATATTACGCTGTCAGGTATGCTGCACTGCACGACTATGCCGGATTTTATGAAAGTGAATTGAAGTACAGGCGCGAATACAGCTACCCTCCGTTTACCAGGATGGGGCGCCTGGTTTACGTACATAGTAATGAAGAGAAGTGCCGGGCGGAAGCCGGGAGACTGGCCGTCAGCATTCAATTGATTATCGATCAACAAGGCCTGGAAGGGTTTAAATTAATTGGCCCTGCGCCCGCTTTCATTTCGAGGTTGAGGGGTAAATACCAGGTACAGATTATTATATTAGGCGGCAACATTCAGGGTATTTTGGCCAAAGTGGATTTCCCGCTGGGATGGATTTTGGACGTTGACCCCATTGGTATGATTTAATTATCTAGCATGGCTGTATTGAAAATCCGCACCAACCCTGATCCTGTTCTCAGGAAAAAAGCGAAACGTGTCAAGGACATCGATTCCGTTCAGCGTCTGATTGACGATATGGTCGAAACGCTGAATGCCGCCCCTGGCGTGGGTCTGGCGGCCAACCAGGTCGGCACCGCTCTGCGCATTATAGTTATTAGAGTTCCTGAGGAAGAGGATGTCCTTGCCTTGATTAACCCGGAAATCGTCGAAAAGCAGGGGGAAAGGTGTGTGATGGAGGGCTGTCTGAGCATACCGGGTTACCAGGCGGAAATCACAAGATCGGAATCGGTCAAGGTCAGGGCCAGGGACAGGCATGGTAAACTGGTCCGTAAAAAGGCTACAGAGCTACTGGCCCAGGCACTTGAGCACGAAATAGACCACCTGAATGGGATACTATATATAGATTACCTGCAGGATAAAGACGAACTGCTCAAAACCGATGAGGAAACGGAATAGCCTTCCTAACCCGGTGGTTTAGCCGTTCCAGTCCATCTCAACTACGAACTTGCCGGTCCAGTTTTCCAGTGCAACGGGATAAAAGCCCGGCGTATCCTTTATGATCTGGAATTCAACGTTCTGCATTTTGCCGGGACCTAGGCTGACTTCTTGTTGGCTCTCGGATAGGCCCTTTACCCTCAGGATCAAGGTATGAGTTCCCGTTACCTCCCCCACGTTCGTTACCGAAGCCGTTACGATCACCGGCTGTCCCTGTCTGACGCGCTCGGGGCCAATGGAGAAATTGCTGACAATGAATGAAGGCGGCGCCAGGGGGATGGCCGTGAAAAATCCGCCGAGTCCATCGATATCGGCGTAGTAATCGCCGGCCACGTCTTTAACCACTGTGAAGACGGCGGTTTGGCTGGCGCCGGGCGGTAAGGACAGGTCGCTGATATTTTCAACGACTCCACCGACCCTCAGTACCACGCTGTATTTTCCGGTTTGCATTCCATTATTGGAGACTATGATGCTTATATTTACGGGCTCGCCCACTTTGACATTGTTTGGCGTAATAGTGAGGTTGCTGACCGAAAACTTGGGCATGCTCATCGGTCCTGCCCCGGGGGCTGAAGGTTGCATACCTGATTGGCCGGAGTGGCTCATGCCCGGAGGCATTGCCTGAGAGGGCATAGGTGGTGGCATGTTTGGCTGGCCGGATTGCATAAATTGCTGACCGAGAGGAGGCATCTGTGGTGCTACAGGAGGCATTCCAGGCTGAGGCCGTTGCATTCCGAACGGTTGGCCGCCCATCTGGGGTGGCATTCCCTGACCCATCTGCGGTGCGCCTGGAGGCATCCCCTGCATTGGCGGTTGACCGCCTTGCTGCTGCATTTGCGGGCCTGATGGGAATTGAGGACCCCTCATACCGGGAGGCGGCATACCCGGCTGGTTCTGCTGTTGGAATGGCGGCTGCATGCCCGGTTGGTTTGGCTGCTGAAATTGTGGCTGCATGCCCGGTTGAGGTTGCTGCTGAAACGGTTGTTGCATTCCAGGCATGCCTGGTGCAGACATATCTTGAGGCATCCCCGGCTGGCCGGGGCTTTGCATACCCATGAACATGCCCTCAGGCATGCCGGACATACCCGGACGTTGCGGGCCGCCTGGCATCTGCGCATCTCCCATCCCTGGTTTACCAGGTTTGCCTTTTTGCTTACCGCCCTTTTTAAACTGTTCACCGGGGGCCCCAGCTTTTCGCTTAGAAGGCTTGGTAACCATCAAAATGGTCATCATAATTATCACGCCGAGTACGATTCCGAAGAATGCCCAGAGGTAAGGGGGCAGGTCCAGAAATCCCCCGCTTTCCTTAACTGTAAAAGATCCCGTTAAATTGCCGACCGTGACATTCGCAGCGCCGGAGTCTTCGGCATTTATCTGAAAGACTATATTATCGTTGGTCTGGTTGGGGTCCAGTGTGATAGTTTGCGGAGTGCCAACTGTTTTGCCGTTGACTTGAACTGCGAGTGGGTAAATGATCTGTTGCTGACTGTGATTGGCGGCTTGGATTTTTATGGTTACGACATCACCTTTATTGACCTCAAACGGCGATATAAAGGGCGATCCTTTGGTGAGCGTCAGGCCGTCCGGCAGGGTAGTGTTATCCTGTGCCAAAAATGAGGGATACGATAATCCGGAGATCGAAATTGCCTGTCCAAAACCGTCCGAGACCCGGCCGAGAGAGAATGCATTATCAGCATAAACTGCGCAAGGGGTGATAATCGACATCAATATCAACAGGGCGATCGGTAACGATATCAGCAACCTTCTCATGTAATAATAGCCTCCAAAATATTTACCACACATGTAACCTTTTGTAATACTCTACTCTAAAATTAAATGTAAATCAATAGTAATTAGGTATCACCGCCGTTTTCGATTTCTTCCAGCCGGTCATCGTCCAGACCGAAGTAGTGAGCGATCTCATGCTTCACTGTTCTGATGATCTCCTTTTTCAAGTCCTGCTCTGAAGAGCAATCCGCCTCAAGAGGTTTTTGGAATATCGTTATTTTATCCGGCAGCGCCAGGTTGTAGCTGTGGTCCCTTCTGGTCCGCGGAATTCCTTCGTACAAACCCAGAAGTTCATATTTGTTTTTCAATCCCAGCTTTTTAATCTGAGTGTTGCTAGGCCAGTCTTCAACGATTATATCGATATTTTCCAGCAGCTCTTTGAATTCCGCGGGCATGTTGGATATGGCGTCCAGGACCAGTTCCTCAAATTTCTCTCGCTGCATGACTTATCTCGAAAAGGGCCCTACGAGACCATGATAGCAATTTTTCGCTCGCATAACATTTCCACTTCTATTACACCAGTGAATATTGACGGTAGAGGGTTCTGAAGTTAAAATTTTCACTATTATGAAAGCTTCGAGTAAATATAATCCACAGGAAATAGAGAGGAAATGGCAGGATAAATGGGCGGCGGACCATCTATACGAAGTCAAGGAGAATGACCCGAGGCCGAAGTTTTATGCCCTGACCATGTTTCCCTACACTTCTGGAGATCTGCATATAGGACACTGGTATGCCATGGCGCCTTCGGATGTGTACGCCAGATATAAGAGTATGCAGGGATATAACGTTCTTCATCCTGTGGGTTTCGATGCTTTCGGATTGCCGGCTGAGAATAAGGCTATAGCCACGGGGGTAAATCCGGCCGACTGGACTATCAAAAATGTTGAGAATATGCGCCGCCAGCTACGGACCATCGGCGCTATTTATGATTGGAGCCGTGAAGTCATTACCTGCCTGCCCGAATACTATAAATGGACCGAATGGTTTTTCTTGAAGCTTTATGAGGCCGGTCTGGCCTATCGGGGCAGGGCGGCGGTCAACTGGTGCCCCAAATGCCAGACGGTGCTGGCCAATGAGCAGGTAGTGAACGGTGTTTGCTGGCGCTGCGACAGTATTGCAGAGAAAAAGCAGCTCGAGCAATGGTTCTTCCGAATCACAAAATATGCCGATGAGTTGCTCGAATACAAAAACATGGATTGGCCTGAGCGCATCCGCATCATGCAAACCAACTGGATCGGTAAGAGCCACGGCGCCGATATCTCATTCGGCCTGGAACATCCAGGCATTGATGAGAAGGAGATCAGGGTTTTTACCACCCGGCCTGACACACTGTTCGGCGTCACCTTCTTTGTGCTTGCGCCGGAGCATCCGCTGGTACCCGCCCTTACCACCCCGGACAGAAAAGCCGAGGTCGAGGAGTATATACGCAATGCCCAGAGACAGACCGAGTTCGAAAGGACAGCGGCAGAGACCGAGAAAACGGGCGTATTCCTGGGCAGCTATGTGATCAATCGCGTTAACAGTGAAAAGGTCCCCATCTGGATCGCAGATTATGTGCTTCCGCAATACGGCACTGGAGCAGTCATGGGCGTGCCGGCGCACGATCAGAGGGACTTCGATTTTGCCAAGAAATACGGCATCCCAATCAGGATCGTTGTGGCCCCTTATGATTGGGATGGCAAGGACCTTGAAGCGGCCCACATTGAAGGCGGAAAGATGGTCAATTCTTCCAAGCAGTTCGACGGCCTGGACAACGAAAAGATGAAATCGGCGATCTGCGATTACTTGTCCATCAAAGGTTGGGGTGGAAAGACCATCACTTACCGTCTGCGTGACTGGCTGATATCACGTCAGAGATACTGGGGCGCCCCCATCCCGATGATATATTGCCCCAAGTGCGGCATCGTACCCGTACCCGAAAAGGACCTTCCGGTTCTACTGCCGCCCAATGTGGAATTCAGGCCCACCGGCGAATCGCCGCTTAAGTACTGCGAATCGTTCGTAAATACCACCTGCCCCCAATGCGGAGGCCCCGCCAAAAGGGAAACAGATACCATGGACACATTCATGTGCTCCTCATGGTACTTTCTCAGGTACACCAGCCCCGGCTACGATAAATTCCCCTTCGAAAAAAGCAAGCTGAAATACTGGATGCCCGTCGATCTGTATACGGGCGGAGCAGAGCATGCCACCATGCACCTGCTATATGCACGCTTCTTTATCAAGGCCATTCGCGATATCGGCCTGGTCGATTTCGACGAGCCTTTTACCAGGCTTTTTAACCAGGGCATCATAGTCTTCCAGGGGGAGAAAATGAGCAAGTCCAAAGGTAACGTGGTCACGCCGGACGATTATGTATCCGACATGGGCGCCGATGCCGTACGTGTTTACCTGATGTTCGTGGGTCCCTGGGAGCAGGGTGGTGAATGGAACGACAACGGGATTGTGGGCATGAGCCGCTGGCTGAGCAGGATATGGAACCTGGCCTCATCGGGCTATGCCGTGAAAAACGTGGACGCTGAAAGCGAAAAAGAGTGTAAACGTGTTATGCACAAGACGATTAAGAAGACTTCGGAGGACATGGAACGCTTCCGCTTCAATACCATGCTGGCGGCGCTCATGGAATACTCCAACTTATTGAATAAGGTTTTGGAGGCAGGCTCCGTCTCCAAGGAGACCTGGGACGAGGCTATTAAAAATTTGCTTATTTTGATTGCTCCCTCAGCGCCGCATATGACGGAAGAGCTGTGGGCCAATCTCGGGCTTCCCTACAGCATACATAAGCAGAAATGGCCGGGATGGGACCCTGAACTGGCTTCCGATGAGGAAGTAACCCTGGTGGTACAGATAAACGGCAAGGTTCGGGATAAGCTGACGGTTCCCGTATCAATTACCGAAGACGAAGCTAAAAAGACAGCCTTTGAGCAGGAGCGCATCAAATCCTATACATCCGGTAAGGATATCCTCAAAATTATTTATGTCCCCGGCAGGCTGCTAAACATCGTATTAAAATAGCGCCGCATTGTATTATTTAAGCGATATTAAGCCTAGTAAGAGAGCGAGGTGCAAACATGCTTGAACCATTGATGACGGATAAACAACGATCCCTGCGGGACGAAGTCAGGCAATATGTAAAATCGGTGCCCAAACAGCTATTGCTGGATATGGACGCCGATAAGGTCCGGTACCCCCGTGACTATGTTGTCGGCCTCGCCAAGAAGAAACTTCTAGGGCTGCGTTTTTCCACCGAATACGGCGGAGGGGGATTGAAATGGGTGGATGAAGCCATAGCGCTGGAGGAAATCGGCGTGCTCGGCATGTCCCTGGGCTGCCTGTTCTCTTTAGTCAGCATCGTGGGCGAGTCGCTCAACGTGTTCGGCACGGACAAGCAAAAGCGCCAGTATCTGGAGCCTTTGCTCAAGGGCAAGATATTCTGTGCTGAAGCCTTGACGGAGCCCAGGGGCGGTTCAGATTTCTTCGGCGCTACTACCACCGCTGTGGAGAAGGGCGATTATTTTATTTTGAACGGCCAGAAAAGGTTTGTGGTTGGAGCTGAAGGGGCCGATATATTCCTGGTCTATGCCAGGACCGAGGGCTCGGCAGGCAAGAACATCAGCGCACTCATTGTCGAAAGGGACATGGGCGTTGAAGCCAAATATATTTACGGCTTGCTCGGCACCCGGGGTGGGGGCGCCGGCAGATTGGTCTTCAAAGATACCAAGGTGCCGAAGGAAAATCTGGTACTGGGGTTGAATAGGGGCGCCGACGTATTCAACCAGATGATGATTCCGGAACGCATGACCTCCGCTGCGGGCGCTATCGGCATGGCCAGGGCGGCCCTCGAGGTTGCCGCCAGATATACAGACAAGAGAAAGGCCTTCGGCCGCAAGATCCGTGAGTTCGAAGCAGTAAGCTTCAAAGTAGCCGACAGCATAACCAAGCTCGATGCAGCCAGGATGCTGGTATACGGCGCCGCTGCTGCAGTCGACTCGCTGGGAAGCACAGGATATACCAGAAGGCTCGTGTCAGAGGCCAAGAAATTCGGAACCGAATCTGCCTGGGAGGTAATCAACAATGCCATGCAGGTAGTAGGCGGCATCGGCTACACCAACGTGTACCCCATTGAGAAAATGTTGCGCGATGCCAGGCTTCTCATTATATGGACTGGCACCAGTGAAATAATGGATTTAATTATCCAGCATGAGTACTACCGTGAAACGCTGAAACCGACCGAGAAGGTGCGTAATGTCGAGGAGGATGCGCAGGAAGCAGGCGCAGACGAAGAAAAAATATACGAATAGACTGTGGCTGCGAAGTGGACAAGTCTGAAGCCGATGATCTGCGCCGGAGTATAGCTGCCAATATTGAAAAAGTGCAGCGGCGCCTGGCCCTTGCCTGTGAGCGGGGCTGCAGGTATTTATCAACTGTTAAGGTTATAGCTGTCAGCAAGAATTTCCCAGCGGAGGCCGTGCGCATGGCGCTCCAGTGCGGCCTCAAGCATTTCGGGGAAAACAGGGTGCAGGAAGCTCAGTCCAAGTATGCTGAACTGGGCGACATGCGGACGCAACTGACATTGCATTTCATAGGGCATTTACAGACCAATAAGGTTAAAGAGGCCGTAAAAACGGTAGACATAATACAGAGTGTGGACTCGCTGCGCCTGGCGAACATGTTGAACGAGAATGCGGCAAAAAAGTTGCCGGTTTTGATTCAGGTCAATATCGCGGAGGAGGAAACTAAATACGGTTTTCCCGTTGAAAACCTCGATGCCAACGTCAAATCCATCAGGGAATTGCAGAACCTTGAGGTTTTAGGGCTTATGACCATTGCTCCGGCAGTGGATGATCCTGAAAACGTGCGGCCCATATTTCGCAAGCTGCGAGATTTGAATGAACAGTTCGGGTTTAAAGAGCTTTCTATGGGCATGACCGATGATTTCGAGGTGGCTGTCGAAGAGGGGGCTACCATGATACGCATCGGCAGGGCAATATTCGGTGAAAGGAGTTAGAGCATGAAGATAGCTGTACTGGGCGGCGGCACCATGGGCGAGGCCATCGTTAAAAGCATACTGCGTAAAAAATTGGCCGGCCGGGAGGATATCGTTATCAGTGATGTAGCGAAGTCCCGCCGTGATGTGCTCAGTACCAGGTATAAAGTGAAGGTAACTGAAGATAACTTGGCCGCTGTTAAAGGCGCAGATGTGATCGTACTGGCCATCAAACCCCAGGACTTCCCCATTTTACTCGGTCAACTGGCCGGTCGCCTGAAGTCCCAGTTGGTTATCTCAATCGCAGCCGGGATAAGCCTGGATGGCATCTGTTCAAAGCTTAATTATTATAAGGTTGTACGGGCGATGCCCAACACGCCCGCGCAGGTCGGCAAAGGCATGACTGCCTGGACTTCCGCCAAGGACCTCAGCAATAAAGACCGTGAGATTGCTGTGTCCATCTTAGCGGCCATGGGCGAAGAGCAATATTTTGCCGATGAGAAGTATATCGACATGGCGACGGCCATCAGCGGGAGCGGCCCGGCCTATGTATTTTTATTTATCGAAGCCATGATCGATGCCGGAGTGCACATCGGCCTGCCCCGCAATGTAGCCACCAAGCTCGTTATCGAGACTATCCTCGGGTCGGCTGAGATTATGAAAAAGATGGCCAAACACCCGGCCGAGCTCAAGAATATGGTCACTTCGCCGGGCGGCACAACCACCGACGCGCTTCTGCAGCTTGAAAGCGGTGGATTACGGTCTCTGATGATAAATGCGGTGGCGGCCGCCTACAACAAGGCTAAAAGCCTGGGCGCCAAATAGTCAGGCGGCTTCGGGCTTGCGGCAGTAGAGCACTGTGCTCTTGGGAAAGATGCGGTTCAAACCGGCTTCCAGCCACTTTGTATACTTGTGGCCCGTGTAAATATCCCACACCAGGAATTTGTAGTACAGGGATGGGATAAGGGCCTTCTCATTTTTAAGTCCGAAGATGCCCTTGGACCACCACCAGACCGAATGCAGGGCATGCTTGTACCGGACGGCAAAGATAGTCAGGTCGAATTTTTTCAGCAGGTCCTGTATTTCCTGGTATTTATAGATCCGTATGTGGCCGCCCGGGGTATTGTGGTAATCGTCCGAAATCCGCCAGCAGATGGACTCGGCAAAATAGGACGGCACGCTCACGGCCAGCAGGCCGCCCGGCTTCAAAACGCGGGTTAATTCAGCCACGGCTGCCGTATCATCGGGTATATGCTCCAATACTTCGGAGCATATGACTTTATCGAATTGGGCATCCTCGAAGGGGAGGCTGAGGATGCTGCCGGAGACCATGTGCCAGGAGCCGGCTGTCTCAGCCTTCTCATCCATCTGGTCGAGCATGAATTTGGCCCTCTGCAGGCTCTCCATGTCGAGGTCGAAGGCAACTGAGGTCCCCTTATTGACCTTGGAGGCCTGCCATATATGGCGCCCGTTGCCGCAGCCCGCGTCCAGAATGAATTCACTACCGGTGATCTGTAAAAGATCATGGTCAATGGTCAGCATCTATTAAGTTCTCTTAGCCTGGACTATTGAAGAAATCAGGCAGGGGTTTTGCCTGGATGCAGCTTCTTCCATTTCTCCAGGAGCTGGTCCTTGGATTCCTTGTGTACGGGATCGAGTACGCAGCAGTCAACCGGGCAAACCTCAACGCATTTAGGTTTATCAAACCAGCCGACGCACTCGGTGCATTTGGCCGGGTCGATCATGTATATGGTTTCGCCCTCTTTTATGGCTTCATTTTTGCATTCGGCCTCACAGGCGCCGCAGCTGATACAATCATCTGTAATTTTGTAAGCCATCTCTGTTCAAACCTCCGAAATTAATATTATGAATATTATATAAAGTAAAAACCTGTTTATATAATTAAGTTAACAGCTTCTTTTTCAGGGCCACGCAAACGTGAGCCGGCACCATGTCGTCCAGGTTGCCGCCCAGCTTGATTATTTCTTTAAGCAGGCTTGAGCTTAAGAATTGATACCTCAAGTTGGCCATGAAGCACATCAGTTCAACGTCGGGAGCCAGCTTTTTATTCATCAGTGCCATCTCGAACTCGCGCTCAAAATCTGAGCTGGCCCTCAGCCCGCGCACCAGCACCTTGGCTTTCACCTGGCGGGCAAACTCCACCGTCATGCCTGAGTAAGCCCTGACTTCAACGTTTTTAAAGTCCACCACTGCTTTCCTGGCCAGGTCCACCCTCTCGTCGATAGTGAAGAGCAGCGATTTAAGCGGTATGTCGTAAACTCCGATCACCACATGGTCGAATATGGATGATGCCCTTTTTATGATATCCAGGTGTCCGTTGGTGATAGGGTCAAAGCTGCCGGGATATAAAGCGGTAGTCAAGCTGCGACCTCCTTCTGGTATATTGAAATGCCGGTGTCGCCATAGCGCTTTTCCTTGATCTTGAGCAGGCTGTCGTAGCGGTCGCTAAGAGCGGAACGCGCGGCGTGGGATACCAGTATTATCGAGTCCCCGTTTATCAGGCTGGATTGCGATATGCCCGTAATCACACTGCCCAGCGAAGTATCGGCGTAGGGCGGGTCCAAAAATATCATGTCGTATTTGCTCTCCAGGAAACCCAGCGCTTTCATAACCGGGCAACAGTATACATGAGATTGATCAATAAATCCCGTTTTCTTCAAATTCTGCTTGATGATCTGGCAGCACCTGTTATTCTGGTCGACGAAATCGATCCATTTTACGTCACGGCTGAGGGCCTCGAGGCCCAAGGCGCCGCTGCCTGCAAACAGGTCAAGGCCTCTCTCCCAGTTGCTTGCCAGAGAGCCGAGCATGGAGAATACTGCCTCCCTAACTTTGTCAGTAGTCGGCCTCACCAGGAGGCCTGGCAGTGTCTTAATTATTTGCCCTTTAGCAGAGCCGCCTGTAATACGCATTTTGGCTGATGTTGAACCGCATTTCCCGATGAAATAATAATTCGAGCACTAATTATAATACTCAATATCAATCGTAAGTCAAGCTAGCAAAATTGATTTTGACATCGTTTTGCGAGTTGTAATATACTAACCAACAGCTTTGAAAAGGGAGAGATTTAACACGTGCTCGAACAGTTTGGTTATGTCGGAATCTTCCTGCTGATTGCAACAGGTTTCACCGTACTCATCCCCCTCTTGCCCAAGCTTTTCAAACTAATGGGCCTGATACCGGGCAAGAAAACTGCTGCCAAGCTGGTCCAGTATGAGTGCGGCATGCAGACCATCGGCAAGACCTGGGTGCAGTTCAATTTCCGTTACTATTATTTTGCGGTCCTTTTCGTCCTCCTGGACATGCTGACCATCTTCCTTTATCCCTGGGCGGTCAATATTAAAGACTTAGGTGTCGGCGGGCTAGTTGCGGTGGGTATATTTTTAGTCATCCTGGCTGTAGGATACATTTATGCCTGGCGTAAGGGAGCCCTTCAGTGGAAATAGTCAGGCCTGAGGTAAATACTCCCCAGGAAGCAGACGCCGTAGAGGGCGCCTCCATCAACCAACTCATCGCAGAAAGCACCAGCGCCATACCCGATCCCGACAGGTGGATCGATGAAGTACTCGATCGCAACGTCTTCTTAACCACAGCCGATACCATCGTCGCTTGGGGACGCCAGCGCTCCATATTCCCCATGTTATTCGCCACAGCCTGCTGCGGCATGGAAGTGATCTCCATGTCGGTATCCCGCTTCGATCTCTCACGTTTCGGCATGGACGTGGTACGTTTCTCTCCCAGGCAGGCTGATGTCATGATCATCGCCGGCACTATCACCTGGAAGATGGCCCTGGCCACCCGCATGATCTACGACCAGATGGCCGAGCCCAAGTGGGTAGTAGCCATGGGAGCCTGTGCCATCAGTGGCGGCACCTTCCGCGAGTCTTACAGCGTAACACCGGGAGTGAACCGCATCATGCCGGTGGACGTGTATATACCGGGTTGTCCCCCCAAGCCTGAGGCGGTCATCTTCGGCATCACCAGGCTGCACGCCAAGATCATCAAGGGGACCATGGATAACCCCATGTTATCCAAGCACTAAATAAGAAGCAGGATATTATAAGTTGACAGTCGTAACCAGCGGTGAAGACCTCGCAAAGAAGATAGCGGAAGCTATTCCCGGCTCCGTCATCTCCAGCGACAAAACGTCCGTGATGGTGGACGCCGCCAAGCTGGCGCAGGTCGCCGAGTTCCTGAAAAACACCCCGGGACTGGACTTCAACTACCTCAATTTCGCCACCGCCGTCGACTACATCGACTATTTTGAGCTTGTTTACAGGTTGCTTTCCATGGAGCACAACCACAGCCTGGTACTCAAAACCCGCTGCTACGATAGGGAGAACCCCACGGTGCCCTCCATTGTCTCACTCTGGCGGGGGGCATATTTCCAGGAAAGGGAGATGTTCGACATGTTCGGCATCAAGTTCGAAGGCCATCCCGACCTGAGAAGGCTGCTTACATGGGAAGGGTTTAAAGGCTATCCTCTGCGGAGGGACTATCTATAAGATGCCTATCAAGACTGAGCCGTTTTATCTGAATCTCGGCCCGCAGCATCCGTCGACCCACGGCGTGTTCCGCTTGAGGGTGGAGCTGGACGGTGAGGTCATCGTCAATGTCGAGCCGATCATCGGCTATCTCCACAGGGGCATCGAAAAGTTGGCCGAGACCCGCACCTATACACAGGTTATCCCCCTGACCGACAGGCTGGACTACGTCGCCTCCATGACCAACAACCTGGCCTACTGCCTGTCCGTGGAAAAACTGGCGGGCATCAAAGTCCCTGAGCGTGCCGAGTACCTGAGGGTAATATTCTCGGAACTGATGCGGTTGGCCAACCATTTCCTGGCCATCGGCGCTTTTTTGAATGACTGTGGCGCGCTGGCTACACCTTTGATCTACATGTGGCGCGAGCGCGAGAAGATCGTCGACCTGTGCGAAATGACCTGCGGACAGCGCCTGCTCTTCAACTATATGCGTGTCGGCGGCGTGAGCCAGGATGTACCCGAAGAGTTCATGCCGGCGCTCAAGAAGTTTGTGGCCGAGATGCCTAAATTCATCGGCGAATACGAGCAGCTTATCAAGCAGAATGAGATATTTCTGGCCCGCACCAAGGGCGTGGGTATCCTGCCCAAAGAGACCGCCATCAATATCGGCGCCAGCGGACCTGTACTTCGCGGAAGCGGCGTAAACTGGGATATCCGCAAAAAGGACCCCTATTCCATCTACGAGAGATTTGATTTCGAAGTGCCTACAGGCGAAGTCGGTGATTGCTACGACCGGTTCTGGGTGCGCCTGCGGGAGATGCGGCAGAGTGTCCGCATACTCGAGCAGGCCATTGTACAGATACCTGCTAAGGGGCCGATAAGGGCCGATGTACCCCAATTCTTCAGGCCGCCGGCCGGTGAAGCCTACGGCCATATCGAAGCCCCCAAAGGAAACCTGGGATTTTACGTGGTCAGCGACGGGTCGATCGCACCTTACAGGGTGCATATCTTCCCGCCCTCTTTAATTAATGTTACCGCCCTGGCCGACATGGCGATCGGCTGGAAAGTCGCCGACCTGATCATCGTCTTCGGCAGCATCGACGTTGTACTGGGAGAAATAGACCGCTGATGACACTGCTCGATCAATTTCAAAAAATGCTCATGACCGCAGGCCTGCCGGACTGGGCTGCCTACCTGGTGCCCGCCCTGGTGGGGATAATCTTGATCATCGCCGTCTCTCTAACCCTCGTAATCATATTCATCTGGTGGGAACGCAGGCTGCTGGGACGCTTCCAGCTTCGCCTGGGCCCCAACCGCTGCGGCCCGGAAGGGATTTTGCAGCCGGTGGCCACCGGCCTCAAGCTGCTGCTGAAGGAAGATATCGTCCCGGCCAAAGCCGATAAAATCCTGCATTTCCTGGCGCCCATCGTGGTGTTCGTTCCAGTACTGATGATCTTCGCCGTCGTTCCAGTCAGCGAAGGGGCCATTTTAGCTAATTTAAATATCGGCATCGTTTACGTGATAGCCATCAGCTCAATATCCACCATCGGCATCTTCATGGCGGCCTGGGGATCGAGCAACAAGTTCGCCCTGATCTCGGGCATGCGCACCGTTGCGCAGATGGTGAGCTACGAGTTGCCTGTGGTGCTGTCTATCGTGGGCGTAGGGTTGGTTACCGGCTCATTCTCCATGCTGAGCATCGTGCAGGCGCAGAGCATCCCCTTCATCCTGCTTATGCCGTTGGGAGGCGTGATCTTCTTCCTGGGCTGCCTGGCCGAGATGAACCGCTCGCCCTTCGACCTGCTGGAAGCCGATTCGGAGATAGTGGCGGGCTACCATACCGAGTATTCCGGCATGAAATTTGCCATGTTCTTTATGGGTGAGTATGGCGTGGCCCTGGCCTATTCCGCAGTCATCGCCACCCTCTTCCTGGGCGGCTGGAGCGGACCCCTGCTGCCGCCCGTTATCTGGTTCCTGATCAAAGTGGTGCTGGTCTTCAGCTTCACCGTGTGGATGCGTGCTACGCTGCCCAGGCTGCGCGTGGACCAGCTCATGTCCTTCGCCTGGAAGGGCCTGTTGCCCATGGCAGTCATCAACCTGGTCATCATTGCTATCGAAGTGCTCGTCGTCCCGGCCTCCATGCTGTGGCTGATGGTCATATTGAATTTTGCCTTCGCGGCCGTTTTAGTCCTGCTGTGGTCCCGACTGTTCACACTGGGAGGTGGCAGGGTTGAAGTTTGAACGCTACGGCATCGGCATTGCCAAGGGCATGGCCCTGACCCTCAAACACCTTTTCAGGCCGCCGCTCACCGTGCAGTATCCCGATGAAAAGCTGGTTGTGTCAAAAAGGATCCGCGGCAACGAGCTGGTATGGTTCCCGGACAGGTGCACAGGCTGCGGCACCTGCACCAAGGCCTGCCTGCAGGGCAACATCATCCTGGTTACCCACCGCGGCGAGCCCAACAAATTCATCGTGGACAAATTCGAGCTCGATTCGGGCCGCTGCATATTCTGCGGCCTTTGCGTAGAGTCCTGTCCTTACGACGCCCTGGCCATGGGGCTGGAATATGAGTGTGCCAAGTACCGCAGGGGCGAGACTATTTTAGACAAGGATAAGCTGAAGCTGACCGATCAGCATCAGCCCAGCGCCTATTACCGCCCGCAATTCGCGGCCGGGTTGCCCAAACAGAGCCTGCTTATCTACGACAAGAAGGACGGCGGTCAAAAGTTGAATTTATTCCCGTTGAGCAAACGCAAGAGGGGGCCCGGTGCTTGATTTAATTTTCTACCTGCTGGCTGTTATTGCGCTGGCCGCGTCCATCGCCGTGATCATGGTGCGCGATATATTCCGCGCCGCCCTCTGCCTGATCATGCTGTTCATGTCGGTAGCCGGTTTCTTCCTGCTGCTGCATGCCGATTTTCTGGCCATCGTGCAGGTGCTCATCTACGTCGGGGCCATCTCCATTTTAATTATCGTAGCCATCATGCTCACCCGCGATGCCAGGCACGGCCTGCCGCTGGACAACTATAAATACTGGGCGGGCGCCGTTGGCCTGCTGCTTCTCATAGCCCTGGCCTACGGGATTTTGAACACCACCTTTACCCTGCCGGGCACTGCCCCGCTCGAGCAGACCATCCAGCCCATAGGACAGCAGTTATTCGGCAACGGCTATGTTTTACCGGTCGAGATAGCCGCCGTGCTTCTGCTTTCGGCCATACTGGGCGCCATCGCAGTATTGAGGGATAAATGATGTTTAGCGTAGGACTTGACCATTACCTTATTTTATCCGCCATCCTGTTCTGTATAGGGCTGGTGGGTGTCATCACCCAGAGGAACGTGATCAAGCTGATTATGTGTCTGGAGATCATGCTCAATGCCGTCAACATCACACTGATCGCCTTCTCCCAGTATATAACCCCCACCCTCCTGACCGGCCAGATATTCGCCATCTTCGTGATGGTGGTGGCCGCCGCCGAGGTGGCCGTGGGCATCGCCATCGTCTTCTCGATCTACCGCAGCCGCGAGAGCGTCGATATGGAAAATTTCAATATCTTGAAATGGTAACGATATGTGGGTACAGATAAAGAGCGCGCCTAATAAAGTGATCGCCGAGATGTGGAAGGACTTCTTCGAGGGAGAAGGCATCCCCATCAGGATACTTCCCGATTCTGAGAAGCTGGAATATAAAGAAAAGGTCCCCTATAAGATTTACGTCTCTCAGGAGAGGCTACACGTCGTCGAGGAGGTCTTAAGGAAGCTATAATGCCGACAATCGTCCCCTGGCTGATATTCTTACTGCCGTTCGCATCTTTTCTGCTGATTGGCTTGATCCTGCGGCCCTTCCTCAACAAATGGCCCAGGGTGGCCGGCTATGTGACCATTGGCGCCGTCGGCCTCGCCTGCGCCCTGGCTTTCTGGGTGCTGTTCGCAGTGATGGGCGCCCCGGAACACAAGCTGATGGTGGACGATATCCAGTGGGCCATCATCGGCAACCTCAATATCCATATCGGCGTCCTGGTCGACGCCCTGACCGCCGTCATGGTCGTGGTGGTCACCTTCGTCAGCCTCATGGTGCAGATCTACTCCCAGGGCTATATGAAGGGCGACCCGGGCTACCAGCGCTACTATGCCTTCATGTCCCTCTTTACTGCCTGCATGCTGGGACTGGTCTTAGCCAACAATATTTTATTCATGTTCGTATTCTGGGAGGGGGTCGGCCTCGGCTCCTACCTGCTGATCGGCTTCTGGTTCCATAAACCCTCCGCCGCCAATGCCGCCAAGAAGGCCTTCATCGTCACCCGGGCCGGCGACTTTGGCTTCCTGGCCGCCATCCTTCTTTTATATGCCAGCACCGGCACCTTTGACACCCAGACGCTTTACAACCTGGTTGCCACCGGCGCGCTGGCCGGGACGACCCTGACCTGGGTGGCCATCGGCATTTTCGCCGGTGCCGCCGGCAAATCGGCGCAATTCCCGCTGCATGTCTGGCTGCCGGATGCCATGGAAGGCCCCACCCCCGTCAGCTCCCTGATCCATGCCGCCACCATGGTAGCGGCCGGCGTCTTCCTGGTAGCCCGCTTCTACCCGCTCTTCCAGCATTCCGCCGAAGCCATGACCACCGTAGCTGTCATCGGCGCCTTCACGGCCATCTTCGCCGCCAGCATGGGACTGGTGATGAACGATATCAAGCGCGTGCTGGCCTATTCCACCATCAGCCAGCTCGGCTACATGATGCTCGGCCTGGGCGTGGGCAGCGTAGCCATCGGCATCTTCCACCTCTTCACACACGCCTTCTTCAAATGCCTGCTCTTCCTCGGCTCGGGCAGCGTCAACCACGGAACGGGCACATTCGATATGAGATTAATGGGCGGCCTGCGCAAGGCCATGCCCTGGACCTACGCCACCTTCGTCATCGGCTCGCTGAGCCTGGCCGGCATCTGGCCCCTGGCCGGTTTCTGGAGCAAGGACCAGATCCTGGTTGCGGCTTTCGCCAATAACCCGGTGCTCTTTACCCTTGCCATCGTTACGGTCTTTATGACGGCCTTCTACATGTTCCGGGCCGTCTTCATGACCTTCCACGGCGAATATAAGGGCGGCGCGGTACCCGAGCATGGCAGCCACGATGAGCATTCCCACGGCCCGCATGAATCGCCCGCCGTCATGGTAGCGCCCATGGTCGTACTGACCGTGATGGCCGTCTGCGCCGGATGGTTCAACGTGACGGGTGGCTTCAGCCAGTTGCTGGGCAGCGAGGCCGAAGGGACCAATCTCGTGGCCTCATTCCTGGGCGTTTTCATGCATCCATTGCCGCTGGCCTCATTGATCGTGGCTCTGCTGGGCATCTTCCTGGCCTATGCCATGTACCTCAAGAAGTGGATCTCCCCGGAGAAGATCGGCAATGCCCTCAAGCCCATCTATACATTACTTTACCGCAAATACTTCATGGACGAGCTTTACGAGAACGTCTTCGTCAAAACGATTTTATATAACGGCATCTTCAAGGCCATGGCCATGTTCGATTCCAGCATAGTCGACGGCACCGTCAACGGCGTGGCGAATACTACGGCCGGCGCGGGCGGGGTCCTGCGCAAGATACAGAACGGCCAGACCCAGCTATATGTGATTTCAATTGCCATCGGCGCCATCGCCATAGCGATATGCGTGTATTTATTCCATTGAGGTAAATGCTTTTGAATCTGAATTTGTTGAGCTGGATCATTTTTCTGCCCATCATCGGCATTATAGTGATCGCCGTACTGCCGAAGCCGGGCCAGAAAACTGTTAAATGGATAGCTCTATCTTTCGCCCTGGCCTCCTTCCTCATATCCATTGCCATGTTCTGGATGTTCGACAGGTCGGGCTCGGCCATCGGGCATATGCAGTTCGAGGAGAAGATAGCCTGGATACCGGCCATCAATGCCTACTATCACCTGGGCGTGGACGGCTTGAGCATCCCGCTGGTCATCCTCATGACCTTCCTGGGCGTCGTCTCGGTGCTGGTCTCCTGGAAAATACAGCTCAGGCCCAAAGAGTATTTTATCTGGATTCTGCTGCTGGAAAGCAGCATCCTGGGCGTCTTCTGCTCGCTGGACCTGATCCTTTTCTTCCTGTTCTGGGAGCTGGAGCTGATCCCCATGTACTTCCTCATCTCCATCTGGGGCAGCGGGCGCAAGGAATATGCCGCCAATAAATACCTTATATATACGCTGGTCGGCAGCTCATTCATGCTGGCCGGCATTCTCAGCACCTATTTTATTACGCATACCTTCGACCTTACCGCCCTGGCTGGGATCTCCATAACCTCCTCATTTATACCGCTGACCGTACTCTTCTTCCTGCTGATCGTGGGCTTCGCCATAAAACTGCCGGTCTTCCCGCTGCATACCTGGCTGCCGGACGCCCATACCAACGCCCCCACCGCCGCCAGCGTAATACTGGCCGGCGCACTGCTGAAAATGGGCGGCTACGGCATGATACGCCTGTGCGTCAGCATGCTGCCGCAGATAGCGGTGCAATATGCTCCAGTCATGTGCACCCTGGCCGTCATCGGCGTGGTTTACGGCGCGGCGGTCACCATGCGGCAGACCGACCTCAAGCGGCTGATCGCCTACAGCAGCGTGAGCCATATGGGCTACGTGCTGCTGGGCATCTTCGCCCTCAACCAGGTGAGCCTGGCGGGCGCCAGCCTGCAAATGTTCAGCCACGGCGTGATAACCGGCCTGCTGTTCGCCATGGTCGGGCTGGTCTACGACAAGACGCATACGCGCGACCTCAATAACCTGAGCGGCCTGGCCCGCCAGATGCCCATCATCGTGGTGGTCTTCAGCATCGCCGGACTGGCTTCGCTGGGCCTGCCGGGCACGGTGGGCTTCATCGCCGAGTTCATAACCTTCGCCGGCAGCTTTGCCAGCATCACCATCGCCGGGATGAAGATATTCACCCTGATCGCCGTTACCGGCGTCGTGGTTACCGCCGGCTATATGCTCTGGATGCTCCAGCGTGTCTTCTACGGCTACCCGCTGGACAAGTATAACGGCGTTAAAGATGCCGATGCCGTTGAGATGATCAGCACTTTCTCATTTGTGGCCGTCATCATGGCGGTGGGCATCTACCCGGCCGTACTGACCAATGTGATTAACATGGGTGTGGCGCCCATCGCCAGGCTGATTGGAATGTAACCTATGATGAGCTGGATGGTTTAGATACATGTTGATTGATGAGATGAAATATATTACGCCTGAGATAAGCCTGCTGTGCTTCGCCCTGCTTATCGTGGTGGTGGACCTTTTCGTCACCCGCAAAGGCGTATTGCCCATCCTGTCCGTCATAGGCGCCCTGGTTGCCGCTTTCTTCACCGTCGGGCTGTGGGGCAACGGCGGCATATCCGCCTTCAACAACATGATAGCCATCGACCAGTTCGGCCTCTTTTTCAAGCTCCTGATCCTGGCCTCGTTGGTGCTGGTGGTGATGGCCTCCAACAAATATGTATTGAAATTCGAGAAGTTCCAGGGCGAGTACTATGCCGTGCTCATGCTGTCCGCCATCGGGTTGATGCTGCTGGTCTCGGCCGTCAACCTCATCACCATCTACGTCTCGCTGGAGCTCAGCAGCATATCGCTCTACGCGCTGGTCAGCTTCCTCAAGGACAAGGCATCCAGCGAAGCCGGGCTGAAATACCTCATCCTGGGCGCCGTGGCCTCCGCCATACTGCTTTACGGCATGGCCTTGACCTTCGGCTTGACGGGAAGCACCGGCCTGACCGCTATTGCGGACTATTTCAGGACCTCGTCAACGGCCTCGCCCCTGCTGTTGACCGGCCTGGTCCTGATCATTGCCGGGTTCGGCTTTAAGATCGCCAGCGTGCCTTTCCAGTTGTGGGTGCCCGATGTTTACGAAGGCGCTCCCACTCCTATTACCGCTTACCTGTCGGTGGCCAGCAAGGCTGCCGGCTTTGCCGTTATTACACGCATCCTCATGACGGCCTTCGGCCAGCCGGACTGGCTGCATGCCGAGTGGGCCATTATCATTGCGGTGCTGGCGGCGCTTACCATGACCGTCGGCAACGTGACGGCCCTGGTGCAGACCAATATCAAGAGGCTCTTCGGGTATTCCAGCATAGCCCAGGCGGGCTACCTCATGGTGGGCCTGGCGGCCATGGGCATGGCCACGCAGGGCAACGCCGATATCCGCAGCGGCATTATCTTCTTCCTCTTCAGCTACACGCTGACCAACCTGGGCGCCTTCATCGCCATTATCGCCATCTCCAATAAGATCGACAGCGACCAGATCGCTGACTATACCGGCATGGGCAAACGCTCACCATTGCTGGCCGGCGCCCTGACCCTCTTCCTGGTATCGCTCACGGGGTTGCCTCCCACGGCCGGGCTTATCGCCAAGATCTACATCTTCAACGGCGCCGTGGACCAGGGGCTGCTCTGGCTGGTGGTCATCGCAGTTATCAACAGCGTAATCTCCGCCTTCTACTATTTCAGGGTGGTCAAGGTCATGTGGATGGGCGAGCCTGCCTCGCAGGATAAAGTCACTTCATCCTGGCCGGAATGGACGGCGCTGGCTGTCTGCTGCATCATGGTGGTCATCATCGGCGTGGCGCCGGGCGCATTCGTGGGCCTGACCCAGGCCGCCGTCAAAATGTTCGGCATCTAGTCTTTGCCCCCGCGGGGGCAAAGAAAGCTCTAAACCCTAAATCCTAAACAAATTCTAATATCCAAATTCCAAAGGCTCTTTCGTTTTAATCTTTTGAACTTCGTCATTGCTAAGGGCGATTCTGTAGGGGCGTACCTTCAGGTGCGCCCGCGTATATAACACGTCATTGCGAGGCGCATGGCGCCGTGGCAATCCCTAAAATCGAAGGCCTGGAGCCCCTAGCCATTGAGATTGCTTCGCTTTGCTCGCAATGACCTGTGAATAAAGTCGTCATTGTGAGTATTCCCTGTTGCACGTAACTGCTATATAAGTTGTGATAGAATTGTCACATTGATTGGCTATTCATCCACGGTAATTAGTAGGGTAGAAGGAGGTTGTTGAAATGCCGGATAAATCTGAATACGTAAAACTATTTGAGCCGGGGTCGATCGGAAGGCTGAAAATCAGGAACCGCATCGTAATGCCGCCCATGGCGACGAACTATGCTGCTGCTGACGGAAAAGTAACCGATTTGATGATTGCCCACTATGAGCAACGGGCCGCGGGTGGGGTGGGGTTGATCATCACCGAGGGGACGTGTCCTGATTTCCCCGTGGGCAAAGGTTGGCCCAATGAAGCAGGTATTGACGATGACAAATATATCCCCGGCTTCAAACGCCTGGTAGATGCTGTTCACAAGCACGGGGCCAAAATAGCCATGCAGTTGCACCACGCGGGCAGGGAGGCCAGGCAGCAGTTCACCGGGAAACAGCCGGTGGCTCCGTCATCAATCCCTGCGTCCGGGACTGCTGACGTCCCCAGGGAATTAACTGTGGATGAGATTAAGGCTCTGGTCAACTGCTTTGCAATAGCAGCGGCGCGGGCCAGGAAGTGTGGCTTTGACGGCGTGGAGATCCACGGAGCTCATGGCTACCTCATACATCAGTTTTTATCTCTGCGATCTAATAAACGGACCGACAGCTATGGAGGCGACCTGGCAAACAGGTCCCGTTTCCTGCTGGAGGTTATCGGGGCAGTCCGGAGCAAGGTGGGCGCTGATTACCCCGTATGGTGCAGGATTAACGCGGAAGAGATGGGGCCGAAAAGCATATCTTCGGAAGATCTCCCGGCCATCGCCAAAATGGCGGAAAAGGCGGGGTGCGACGCTGTGCATGTATCCGTCTATGGGCTGCGGACGATGACTGATGTGGCGGGAGAGCTGTTGCCTTACGCCGAGTCGGTTAAAAAAGCAGTTGGCGTCCCTGTCATTGCGGTCGGCTTTATGTCCCCCGAGGTCGGCAATATGGCGCTGCTGGAAGGCAAGGCCGACTTCATAGCTATGGGGCGCAGATTGCTGTGCGATGCCGAAATTCCTAATAAATTGATGGAAGGCAGGCCGGAGGACATTGTGCCTTGTATACAGTGCTTGCAATGCGAGTGGAAGGTACATACTGCTGAAGGGATACAGTGCAGCGTCAATGCCACCCTGGGCAGTGAGTACAAATACCCGCTTGCAAGGGCGTCGAAGGCTAAGAAGATTCTTGTGGTAGGCGGAGGACCGGCCGGCATGGAAGCAGCACGTGTGGCCGCTCTTCGAGGCCATGATGTAACATTATATGATTCCGGGTCGAAGCTCGGCGGACAGTTGCTGCTGGCCGGTATGCCTCCTGATAAACAGCAAATTAAGCATTTGGTGGACTATCTGAGCACGCAGATGCGTAAGCTGAATATCAAGGTGGAGCAGAAGGCCGCCACTGCGGAATTGATTCAAAAGATGGATCCCGATGCTGTTATAGTGGCAACCGGGGCTGCGTCACCCCTCATACCGGATATCCCGGGCCTGGATAAAATCAAATCTTTGTCTGTCGCGGAGGTACTATCGGGCCGCAGTCAAATAGGTAAACGCGTGGTCGTTATCGGCGGCGGTCTGGTCGGGTGTGAAACCGCCGAGTTTTTAGCTGCACAGGGCAAAGAGGTAACCATTATCGAGGTACTGCCTCAAATATTGGCGAACAAGCCGCCTTTGCTTCAAATCAAGACGTTACTCTCAATCACCGGGAGGGGGATTGTCATCAAGACCGGCGCAACCTGCGAGAAAGTGTCCACGGAAGGAGTGACGATATGCACTCCGGATGGTACGAGCCAGACCATTCCCGCCGACACCGTAGTTATTGCCACGGGCAGCAAGACGGATAGACGCCTTTACGATGCCCTTCAGGGTAAAGTGGGCCGGATCATTCTTGTGGGCGACGCTGTTGAGCCAAGGTCCATATTTGAGGCGGTTGCCGACGGCTTTAAAGCCTCTATGTCTTTATAGTAGATAACACGTCATTGCGAGGCACGTAGTGCCGTGGCAATCCCCCTAACCACGTCATTGCGAGGAGCCGCAGGCGACGTGGCAATCCTTCGATTCGAAGATTACAATCTCCGTACAAAAGATTGCCACTCTACGCTCGCAATGACCTGTTGACTCGAGCGTAATGCCGTCAAGCCACAAAACCACCTCATTACGAGGAGCTCGCAGGCGACGTGGCAATCCTTTGATCGGAGGTTCCGTAACTAACGACGTGGGACATGTATTCCAACGCAAATGACATCCGGGTAGGGGGCGTTGACGAGCGAATTCCCGTAGCCAACGACACGAGGAAACGTCTTCCAATGGTAAGCTGTCCGGTCAAGGGGCGTTGAAGAGGGGCTTTAGCCCCTCTTAGAAAAAAAGTGCCCTCTCCCTTGTGGGAGAGGGCAGGGTGAGGGCATAAATTTCCTCGCAATGACCCCTAATAAACACGTCATTGCGAGCGTAGCGACTTAAACCCGTCATTGCGAAGCCGATCGCAATCGGCTGAAGCAATCCTTTGATCGAAGGTAGCAGTCTTCAAATACAAGGATTGCCACGTCACTTCGTTCCTCGCAATGACCGGTTAAGTTGACACTCCATATTACGGGTGCTAGACTGCTGATTCGTGAAACGCATAGGCATTTTATACCATCCCAAAATCGGTAAATCCGAGCAATTTGCCGCTGACGTCGAGCAGTTTTTGAAGCGCAAAGGCGTGCAATGCTGGGTTCATTCGTCCTGGGACGAGGTTGGGGCTAAAAAACAGCTCGATGGTACCGACCTGGCAATCAGCGTGGGCGGCGACGGCACCATACTGCGCGTGGCCCGGATCATCTTTCCGCTTGAGATCCCCATCGTGGGCATTAATTTCGGCAACCTGGGTTTTATGACCGAGCTCCGGGCCGAAGAAGCCCTGGATAAGCTGCTGGTCATTATAGAAGGGGGAGGCTGGACGGAGGAAAGGACCATGCTCCAGGCCGCGGTTACACGCACCGGGAATAAATACCACGCCCTCAACGACGTGGTCGTGGGCCGGGGCAAATTCCTCAGGCTCGTCAACATCCAGGTTCATATCGATGGGGAAGCCTTCACCAAGTACAGGGCGGATGCCGTAATCGTGGCGACCTCTACCGGCAGCACGGGCTATTCCCTGGCTGCCAATGGGCCCATCCTTCACCCTGAATCGCGGGACATTATTTTGAAGGCCGTTTGCCCCCATTTAAGCATGGATAAGGCGGTGATTTTATCCCCGGCATCGGTTGTAAGGGTGAAGGTCTTCACCAACCACGGGGCGGTCGTCAGCATGGACGGCCAGGTAGAGGAGCCGCTCAACACCGAGGATGAGATCGAAGTGTCCCTCAGCCCGCATGTGACGAAGTTCATCCGATTAAGGCCCAAGAGCGAATTTTATTCTACGCTGGTATCCAAACTGAAAGGGAAGTCATTATAAATGTTAACCCGTCATTGCGAGGCACGCAGTGCCGTGGCAATCCTTTGATCGGAGAAAGTGACACGTCATTGCGATTTATTTTACACGTCATTGCGAGGAGCCCGCAGGCGACGAAGCAATCTCTATAATCGAAGAAAGTGTTACGTCATTGCGAGCGAAGCGAAGCAATCCTTACATTCGAAGAAGAAAAGGACTATTAAAATGAAAGTTGAAAAAGCCACTATAGACGATGTCAAGCAGATGCATGAGCTTGTGAATAAGTTCGCGGGCAAAGGCGAGATGCTGCCGCGAGCTTTGAGCGAGATATATGAAAACCTGAGGGACTACCTGGTGATACGCAACAGGGCCGGCAAGGTGGCCGCCTGCGTGGCGCTGCATATAAGCTGGGCCGACCTGGCCGAGGTCAAGGCGCTGGCGGTGGTCCAGGCGCAGCAGAAGAAGGGCGTGGGGGCGGCGCTGATCAGGGCCTGTGTGGAAGAATCGAAGGCGTTGGGCATACCGCGCATATTCTGCCTGACCTACAAGCCCGGCTTTTTCAAGAAGCAGGGCTTCAAGGAAGTGGAGAAGGCGGAGCTGCCGCGCAAGATCTGGGCGGAGTGCTATAGCTGTCCCAAGTTCCCCGACTGTGACGAAGTCGCGCTGGTCTACGATGTGACGGCGGCCGACTGATGCAGGAGAAACTGGTATCCAGCAAGACTGTGTTTGACGGTAGGGCGGTGCGCCTGCGCATCGATACCATCCAGAAGGCGTCCGGCGAGGTAACCACCCGTGAGATCGTGGAGCATGCCGACTGCATTGCCGTAGTCGTCCTCGACGATAATAATAATGTAATACTGGAAAAGCAGTACAGAAGGCCTGCGGGCAAGGTCCTTCTGGAGATACCGGCCGGCGGCATAGAGGAGGGTGAGACGCCCGAGGAGGCCGTCAAGAGGGAGCTGCAGGAGGAGATCGGCTACCTGCCCGGCAAGGTGACCAGGCTGGGCGGTTTCTATTCTGCCCCCGGCTACTGCACCGAGTACCTGCACCTTTTCCTGGCTACTGATTTGAAACCGTCGCATTTAACCGCCGAAGATACGGACGAGATCGAGATCGTGCGGATGCCTGTTTCCGAGATCAAAGGCCTGATCGACAGCGGTCAGATATGCGATGCAAAGAGCGTGGCGGGGTTGCTGCAGTTTTTGGGGATGAGGAAGTAGGTGATTAGTTATATATTAGCTTTTTTATAATATCCAAGTGATCATAAGACCATTTCTACTCTATGCGTATTTAATGGCCCGCTAAAACTAGCTAAGGAACCGCTAATTATAGTGGAAGACTCCCTCCTGGGTATTTATTGATTAACGCAAATTAGAGTGATAATATTTCCGCAATCTTAAGGTTACGTTATTTGTGCAGTGTAATTATTTAGAAGGTTGGAGAGGTAGTTAAATGCCGCAGCATGAATCACTTGATGAATTAGTTGCACATAGTGCGATTGAATTTGCTGACCAAATTAAAGCTGCCGCTGCCATGGCATCAAACGAAGAGGAAATCCGCATTGAGGCTGAAAAACAGCTTGCCTTTATTCAGAAAGAAACCGGCATTAAATTGGAGGGCCATCATGAATTTACCGTTGCCAGCGGCCGCATTGATTCGGTTTATGATCGGGTAATCATTGAGTATAAGAAACCACGCGATGCTGCAACGAGAATCGGACCGACTGTCGATTCACCCGGAAGCAAAAAGGTAATTGAGCAAATTAAAAAGCGATTCTTCGACCTACGTAGTCAATACAAACAACCCATGAATAGCTTGTTCGGGGTGGGACTTGATGGTAATCACTTCATTTTCATCCGTTACAGGGACGATAAGTGGCAGGTACAGCAGCCGGTCGAGGTAAATAAGTATTCGGCAGAACGTTTTCTATGGGCATTATTTAACCTTGGTACAAAGGGAAAACCCTATTCGCCGGAATATCTTGCCGGGGATTTTGGATCGGATGCAAAACTTGCTCAAGACGGAATAGTAACCCTCTATAATGCAATTTCAAATTGTACTCATCCAAAGGCACAGGTCTTTTTCGATCAATGGAAAATACTTTTTGGTGAAGTCTGCGGATATGATGTAAATACTACTTCTGAAAAAATAAAGAAATTGGCTGAATCATATAACGTGCCTGTAACCGATCTAAAAACTGCCGAACTCCTCTTTTCAATGCATACCTATTATGCCTTACTTATGAAACTACTGGCATCTGAAATAGTAGCTTTCTTTCACAAATTACCGACACCTATACAGAAGATGATGCAAGCTGAAACGAGCAATAAGCTGAAACGTGAAATGGAAGATTTAGAGGCGGGTAGTATTTTCCGTCACTTGAATATTACCAATTTTCTTGAGGGAGATCTTTTTGCATGGTACATACCGGTTTGGACAGACCGTATAGAGCAGCTAATTCGAGATATGGTAGCTAAATTGGATGATTATAATCCAGGTACTCTCTCAGAGGAACCCGCGGTTAGTAGAGATTTACTTAAGAAACTATATCATTATCTTTTCCCAAAAAGTGTACGTCATGACCTGGGGGAATACTTTACGCCAGACTGGCTAGCTGAACACATACTTGATGAAGTGGGTTACGAGGGCGATCCGGATAAACGGGTGCTTGATCCTGGCTGCGGTTCAGGCACATTTCTTGTCATGGCCATTAATAGTGTAAGAAAATGGTATGACCTCAACCGTGAGCGCTGTCATTTCAATGAAACCGAACTATGCCGAAAAGTCTTAGCCAATATATCTGGTTTTGATCTCAATCCTCTTGCTGTTATGGCAAGTCGTACCAACTATCTCATAGCAATAAGAGATTTGATTAGCCGTGTAGAAAAAATAGAAATACCTGTATATCTTTGTGATTCTATTGTGACACCGGCTGAATACGGTGGATTATGGGCAGGAAGCTTAGGAAAAGCAAAGGAATTTAAGACTGCCGCAGCAAAATTCTTGATTCCAATTGAAATTGCCAGCAGTCGACAAAACGTAACGCGTTACGCGGAGCAACTGGAATTCTGCGTTAAGAACGGGTATTCAGCTCAAGAATTTGCGCAGCGATGTCAAGAGGAAAATTTGCCCATGGAGGCCGAGGGCCTCCATACGAATCTATATTCAGAATTGGTTAAATTGGACAAGGCAAATAAAAATGGAGTATGGGCACGTATAATAAAAAATGCCTTTGCACCTTTGTTTATTGGAAAGGTAGATTACGTTATTGGTAATCCGCCTTGGGTATTTTGGAACAACCTTCCAACTGATTACCGGGAAGAGATACGCAACTTAATGACTGATACATATAAAATCATGGCAAAACAAGCTTCCACTATGAAACGGCTTGGGGCCGCTGGGAAGGACATCAGTATGCTCTTCTTCTATGTTTCGTTGGACAAGTATCTTAGCGATAATGGCAAATTGGGTTTTGTAATTACACAAACCATTTTTCAATCCACTGCCGGTAATGAGTTTCGTCGTTTTTACCTACCCGATTCAACAAAAATTAAAATTATAAAAGTTGAGGATTGGGTAAATGTGCAACCGTTTAGGCCTATGGCCGCAAATAAAACTGCAGTTGTTATTGCTCTAAAAGATGCAGAAACGACTTATCCCGTTAAATATGATACTTACACATCTAGAGACGATTTCGACAGAGAAAGCGCTTCATTAGCGGATGTAATAAAATCATGTAAATTAACCGAAGGCGAAGCAATACCAAGCAATCCAAGAGATCGCACTAGTTTTTGGATAATTGAAGGAGCTTCAGAACAATTAAGAGGAGCAATATCCGAGATTACGATTCAGGCAAGGCGTGGTATAGAAACTGGTTTAGAATCGGTTTTTCGTGTCAGGCTGCTGAAGTCACTAAATAATAAAGATGTTTTGATCGAAAACAACCAAGATCGGGCTAGGGTAGCTGTCAAGCATGTTAACGCAACTATGGAAAATGGTCTTTTGATGCCATATATAACTGGCGCCACAATGCAAAGATGGCAATTCCAGGTGGCTGGTTATTATATTGTTCCTCACACAACTGCAACCGGCATGTCACCCTTATCACTAGACGTAATCAAACATGAATACCCAAAAACCTATGCATATTTCAATCAATTTAAGGATCAACTTGAAAAAAGAATTATACATTTAAGGTGGGGGAAGAAGAACCCGTTTTATTCAATGTATGGCATCGGACCTTATACATTCGCCCCATTCAAAGTAGCCTGGAAACGCACCACTAAAGACTTTGGGGCTGTTGTGTTATCCACGGTAAACGATCCTATTCTTGGCAAGCGATTAGTAGTTTCCAAATGGCAAAGTAATGATAGTTCCTTTTGACGATGAAGACAAAGCCCATTTTCTTTGCGGATTACTGAATTCCGAAATAGGCCGCATGCGCATTAATAGGTCAATTACAAGTGAAGCGCATAAGGACATTATTAACGTGTTACCATTGCAGAAGTTTGACCGAAAGAATAAGCTTCACAACGAAATTGTCAAAATGTCCAAACAACTGCATAATCTTGCTCAAGACGGACGAGATTTAGAAAAGCTGGAAAGTAAATTAAATTCGATAGTGAAGGAGTTGTGGAAAATAGGTTAAATTCTCATAATTTCTATGTGACTATACAGTAATTATTGCATTAAGTCCGGGATATATATGAAATATGCTTAAAGTTGATTATATTGACAATTTCGAAACGAAGGCTCGGGATACTATCCGTGAAGTGGCAGCGGCGGCTGAACATGTGGACATCGCAGTAGCGTTTCTATCATTTAGAGGATGGATCGAGCTTAAACCCTGTCTGACCGCAATGGTAGGGCGAGGCGGCAGACTCCGTGTAATTGTAAGACGGGACACAATGCAAACCAGTCCGGAGGCCATTGAGGAGCTACTACACTTAGAGAATACACAGGTGGCTTTTGGGCTTTCTGATACTAATTTTCACCCAAAAGATTATTTATTCTACTCAAATGGGGGACAGTGCCTGACAGTAATTACATCATCAGTCAATGCCACCTACCCTGGCTTGAACCATAATGACGAAGGCGGTGCCATTGTCACACATTCAGATATGGAAAATGATGAGGCTGCGAAAAAAGCAACAGGCATTTTTAACCGGCGGTGGGAGAATGCCACCATGATTGACGAGAAAATCCTTACTGACTTCAAGAATGCCGCCAGGAAACCTGAATTTAGCGAAGGTGATCTGGTAAGAAGCACCAATGAACTTTTCAAAGGCTATGGGATAGGACGGATTCAGAAGGCACGTGGGGCACAGGCAAAAGTGGAGTTTAATCCTTCCGTTTTCATGCGACCACCGTATCGATCCGAAAATAAAATATTACAATTAGAAGAGCTCGAAAAGATTGACTCACCTATTACCAGGGCAACCAATGGAATATGGGAAGAGCCGAGTCGATTCGAACTTAAAATGATGGCTGCCAGATTCCTTACAAGCAATAAAGGTGGCCAACTGTCAAATGCACGTACCCAAATACTCCCTCACCAAATCTTCGCAGCTTACAGAGTCGTCTCAAGTCCATTGAGAAGATATTTATTGGCAGATGAGGTTGGTTTAGGAAAGACAATTGAGGCTGGAATGGTCTGGCAGGCGCTTTGGCAAAGAGGTCAGGCTAAACGTACACTGATTATTACACCTGCCGGATTAACAACACAGTGGCAAGAGGAGATGCAAGATAAATTTGGCCAATTGTTCGAAATATTCGGCCGTGACTTCTGGGCAGTGAATCCCAGGATATGGGATTTGAAGGCTGCAGCTATCGCTTCCCTTGATACCTTGAAAAGGGCGGAGCATAAGAAAGCATTGCTAGAAAACCGCAAGTGGGACCTTGTAATCTTTGACGAGGCCCACCGCCTTAGCGCAATGAGCTACGACACAGGGAAAACAGATAAAACTCAGAACTATAAACTTGCCGAAGAAATAAGACACAAGCATTACTGCGATGCGATGCTTTTATTGACTGCTACACCACATCAGGGTGAAGAGAACAATAGCCGGTTCAAGAATCTTATTGGCCTTCTGGAAGATGATATTGACTTTACAGGGCTGGATGAACCCACGCTGTTTTCTGGAACCGGAAAAAAGTTCACAGAATTGGTTATTCGTACACCTAAAAAAGATGTCACAGATGCACAGGGACAAAAGGTCTTTAAAGGGCGGCAAACACACAGAATACCTGTAAAGCTCTACGATGATGAAATGACATTTTACAAAGCTGTCGTTGAGTATATTAGAACCGGTTACAAGTCACTGGAACAGATAAGTAATCATAGGCAAAAAAGAGCTGCAGGATTTTTATTAACCACATTCCAAAAATTGAATTCAAGTTCAACGGCAGCTATCAAGGCAGCGCTCCAAAAGCGATTACAGCGGTTAAAAGGTGAAGTTGACGTTAAAACTAGTGCTGAGGGACCCACAGAGGACGATCACGACGAGAGATTTGAAGGAGAATATGAGGAGAACGAAGCATTAAAGCACGAACTCGATATAATGCAATTTGAAGTCAATACACTTGAAAAGCTTATAGAGTTAAGAGTTAAACGCGACCACAAATTGGATGAGGTACTTAAGCTAATCGAAAGAGTGTTTGAGGAAAGCGCCAAGAAAGAGCAAGAGAAAATTCTCATTTTCACTGAATACCGTGAGACACAAAGATACTTGGTGACTGAACTCGAGAAAAAATACGGCAAGGGCTCTACAGTTGTCATTCATGGAGACATGAAACTAGAACGGAAGGAAGAAAGCATACAGGATATTGATGTAATTTGGGGACCTTTCTTTAAAGATGGAGCGTTAACCGCACCCACAACAAAGCGAACCAGCCAACGCCTATTTAGAGATCATGATAAAGTGAGATTCCTAGTGTCCACCGAGGCGGGTGGCGAGGGGATCAATCTTCAGTTCTGTCACATTTGTATTAATTACGATTTGCCTTGGAATCCGATGCGCCTTGAGCAACGTGTTGGACGCGTATATCGGTTCGGGCAAGATAAGGTAGTTCAAGTCTACAATTACTTGAATAAGGGAACCATAGAAGATTTGGTTCAATCATACTTCCAACACAGACTTGAAAGAGCATCTACAGCAATAGCGGCCGTTACAGGGGAGGATCTGGAAGAAATACTTGGTACACTGAATGGCCAACTGGAAAGTGAGATTGATCCATCCAAGATTTATCAACGAACTATAGTGGAAGGCACCTTGAATAAACAAAGTCAAAAGGAAATAACTGAAGCTGTTGAAAGAGCGAAGCGGGCATATGAAATAGCTACACAGAGTTTGTTCAGAGATGTTTCAAGTTACTCATTCTCAAATTATCAGCGAGAAATCGCTACGGAATTGACTTTAGGTGACCTTCAACAGTTCTTCGAAAAATTCTTAACGACGCAAAGAAGACAAGTACAACGGAAAGGTGGTTTTTATGAATTCATAGTGCCTGATGTCCTTCGATCATATGGGTTACCGGACCGATATCAAATAGCTACGTTTGACAGAGAATTAGCTATCAAGCGCAGTGACTCCGATTTTATGGCTTTAGGCCATCCTTTCATAGATTCAATGCTTACATATGTCGGTTCTTATGATTTCGGCGGTCTTACTGCTGTCCGAGAGATAAAAGCTGCAGGATTGGCAGGGGAATCTGGTTTTCTATTCATATTTGTGATGCGTCACAGGTTAACGCGTGATGACGGAGATGAATATTTATTTGAATTTATGCCCGTATTTGTTGATGCAAAGGGTAAGGTAGATGAAAAACCGCTAGCCTATGCGCTTAAACCTGGGGCTCGTGCTAGTGGTTCAATTAACGCACCTGATCCCACGACAGCATTTCAAACAGCTAAGAAATACGTTGAGCAAAAAGCATCAATATGGGACTGGGATGAGGATATTGAATTCGTCGGTTTAAGCTGGGTGATTTTCAAGTAACCCAAAATAGCTGATTTTATTAAAAGTTGGCTAACACATTGCCTTAAATCACCGCATTCGCCACCTGTGAGGCCCATGCTGGGCTCGTTGCGGTCTCTGCGCAGGTCGTAGGTCACGTTTTTGCCTTCGACGATCATTCCAGGACTTTTAGGCCGCTAAGCTGTCACAAAGGCAGAATGTGATAGAATATCGCTACAAAAATGCCACTAATCAGGAGACAGGAACAATTAATGATTAGACGACTTCTTTTTATATGGACGATAGCTGTTTTGAGTCTTTCGATTTTATATGGCTGCAGTGCTCCTGCTCTAACCGGTATACCCTCCGGAACTGCAGACCAGGGGACGCCAAACCCCATTGCCGACCAGTTTAAGGCGCAGGGCATGTCCCTGGTCCAGCAGGGCAATTACAAGGACGCTATTACGGCTTTTAACCAGGCTATCCCGCTGCAACCCCAAAACTCTGAGCTGTACCTCGATCGTGGGGTAGCCTATGACCTGTCCGGAGATATAGATACGGCCATAGGTGATTACACCAAGGCCATCGCCTTTAACAACCAGGATTTCACGCCGTACTATTTGCGCGGCCGTGATTATATCCTTAAAGGAACGTTTGACCCGGCCATGGCCGATTTAAACAAGGCCATTGAGCTCAATCCCAACTATGCCCAGGCCTACCAGTATCGTGGAGTGATCTATTCAGCTCAGAAACAGTATGACAAGGCGATTGCCGATTATACCAAGTCCATTGACCTGCAGCCGGCGGCGGTGACCTATTACAACCGGGCCAATTCTCATTATTTAAATAAGGAATCCGATGCGGCCATTGCGGATTTAACGAAGGCAATCGAATTAGACCCCAAATATACTCACGCCTATTACAACCGGGGAGCAATCTACTGGGCTGATGATAATTACACTATGGCGCTGGCCGACCTGAATAAAGCTATAGATCTGGACTCCACATATGCAGTGGCGTACTTTACACGCGGCCAGGTCAATGAGGCGTTGGGGAATAAAGCCGATGCCATTGCAGACTTCAATGCAGCCGTCGCCCGCACGACGAATCAGATGATAATCGACAATGCCAGAAGCGAGCTGAAAAGTCTGGGACAGTAGGCACGCTTCTTCGTACAAAGGATTGCCGCAGGGCTTCGCCCTTCGCAATGACGGGGTATTTAGGTGGGTGGGGCTAAAGCCCCTCTTAAACGCCCTCGGGATGCATGATGGGATTTCCTTCGTACAAAGGATTGCCACGGCACGTTGTGCCTCGCAATGACGTGTTTTCGAGCCCTTCACAATGACGGGGTTTCCTTCGTACAAAGGATTGCCACAGGGCCACGCCCTTCGCAATGACGTATTTAAATCGCTCGCAATGACCTGATCACAGCATCCGCCACCTGTGAGGTGCCCACGCTGGGCTCGTTGCGGTCTTTGCGCAGGTCGTAGGTCACGTTCTTGCCTTCGGCGATCACAGCGGCGATGGCGTTTTCCATCCTGTTGGCGGCTTTCTCTTCATTGAGGTAGCGCAGCATTAACACGGCGGAGAGCATCTCTGCCATGGGGCTGACCTTGTTCATGCCGGTATACTTGGGGGCGCTGCCGTGCGTGGGCTCGAAGAGGGCCACGCCGTCACCGATGTTGGCGCCGGGCGCCAGGCCCAGGCCGCCCACCAGGCCGGCACACAGGTCGGAGATGATATCACCGTAGAGGTTGGGCAGCACAAGCACGTCGAAGATCCTGGGATCGCGCACCAGCCGCATGCAGAGCGCATCCACCAGCACCTCGTCATACTCGATCCCAGGGTAATCCTTAGCCACCTCGCGGGCCACCGAGAGGAATAGCCCGTCGGTGAACTTCATGATATTGGCCTTGGAAATCGCCGTGACCTTCTTGCGCTTATACTTGCGGGCATAGTCGAAGGCGTATTTGACGATGCGGCGGCTGCCGGACTCGGAGATGGTCTTGATGCTGTAGCCGGCATCTTTGCGCAGGGGATCCTTGAAATGCTTTGTGATAAAATCGTAAAGCTGGCTGGCCTCGGGGGAATCCTTGGCGTACTCGATGCCGATATAGAGGTCCTCGGTGTTCTCCCTGACGATGACCAGGTCGACATCCCGGTAGGGCGTGGTGACCACGCCTTTGTAGCTCTTGCAGGGCCTCAGGCAAGCGTAAAGGTCAAGCTTCTTACGCAGGGCCACATTGACGCTGCGGAAGCCGGTGCCTATGGGCGTGGTGACGGGACCTTTCAAGGCGACTTTGTTCTTGCGGATGGACTCGATGGTCTCTTCGGGCAGGGGCGTGCCGTATTTACCTATGGCGGCCTCGCCCACGGTGAAAACGTCCCAGTCGAACTTGACGCCGGTGGCCTCCAGCACGCGCACGGTGGCCTCGGTGATCTCGGGACCGATGCCGTCGCCGGGGAGTAAAGTAACCCTGTATGACATTTTATTAACTCTCTTTCCTGCTCTATTATTCGGTCATTGCGAGGAGCCCAACGGGCGACGTGGCAATCCTTCTATTCGAAGAATGCCTTTCAAAACCAATCCTTCGTACAAAGGATTGATTCGCTTCGCTCGCAATGACATGTTGACAGGCGAAGGATTGCTTCGTCACTTCGTTCCTCGCAATGACCTGTTACTAGATTTTAAAGTCGCCGTACTTGTTGATGTAGGGGATCAGGCCGCCTTCGTTGAGGATGCTGAGCATGGCAGGCGGTATCCTGGTGAAGGTGTATTTCTCGTTTTTAGTGACATTGTTGATGACGCCCTCGTCCAGGCTGACCTCGAGCTGATCTCCCTCACTGATTTTACCGGTGTCGCAGATAAGCACGGGCAGGCTCTGGTTGATGGCATTGCGGAAGAAGATGCGGGCGAAGGACTTGGCCAGTATGGCGCTGACGCCGGCCATCTTGATCACCAGCGGGGCATGCTCGCGGCTGGAGCCCAGGCCGAAGTTGGAGCCGCCCACGATGAAATCTCCCGGCTGGACCTTCGAGGCGAACTCGGGATTGGCGTCTTCCATGACGTGCTTGGCCAGTTCAGGCAGGTTGCTGCGCAGGCTGGCGTATTTGCCGGCGATGATGAGGTCGGTGGATATGTCATCGCCGAACTTGAAAGCCCTGCCCTTTAGAAGCGTGTGCAACATCAGAGGACCTCCCGTGGATCGGTGATCCTGCCGATGATGGCGGAAGCGGCGGCAGTGGCGGTTGAGGCCAGGTAAATGAAGCTGTCTGGATTGCCCATGCGGCCCTTGAAGTTGCGGTTGGCGGTGGAGATGCAGACCTCGCCGTCGCCCAGTATGCCCTGGTGCAGGCCCAGGCAGGCGGCGCAGCCGGGCGGCAGTATCAACCCGCCGGCCTCGATGATGGTGTTGGTGTAGCCGGCCCTGTTGGCCTCCAGCATAATTTGCCGCGAGGCGGGACAGACCAGCAGCCGCACGCCTTCGTGAACCTTTTTACCTTTGAGGATCGAGGCGGCCTCGGCCATATCCTCAAGGCGGCCGTTGGTGCAGGTGCCGATGAAGGCCTGGTTGATCTTAATATCCCTTAAATCCCTGGCGGCGGCGGTATTGTCCACCGTATGCGGCTTGGAAACGGTCGGCTCCAGGCTGGAGACGTCGATATCGATAGCGCGCTCGTAGATGGCATAGGCGTCGGGCTGAAGCGGCTTGTATTTATCGGCCCGGCCCTGCGATTTCAAATAGGCCTGCGTGATCTTGTCGGAGGGGAAGAGGCCAACCTTGGCGCCGGCCTCGACGGCCATGTTGGCGATGGTCAGACGCTGGTTCATGGGCATTTTGTCGATAGTATCGCCGGAGAACTCCAGCGCCCTGTAGGTGGCTCCGTCGGCCCCGATCAGTCCTATTAAATGCAGTATGAGGTCCTTGGCGCCAACTCCCTTTGGGAATTTGCCGCTGACGTTGATCTTGAAGGTCTCGGGCACGCGCAGCCAGGTTTTGCCCAGCGACCAGGCTACGGCGATATCGCTGGAGCCCATGCCGGTGGCGAAGGCGCCCAGTGCGCCGGCCGTAACAGTGTGGGAGTCGGCCCCCACGATGACATCGCCCGGGTTGGCCAGCTTCTCGGCCACCAGCTGGTGGCAAACGCCGCTGCCGGCGTCGAAGAGCAGGCAGCCCGTGTCGGCGGCGAACTGCCGCAGGAAGAGGTGGTCGTTGGATAGCGCACGGTTGGGGCTGGGGGCGGCATGGTCTATGAAGACCGCCGATCTGGCGGGATTGGCCAGGGTCTGCTTCTTGCCGGCCTTGAACTGGCGCACCGTGAGCGGCCCGGTGGTATCCTGCACGAAGACCAGGTCCACCGGCGAGATGACGATGTCGCCGGCTTTGGCATCCGTCCCGGATTTATCGCTGAGTATCTTTTCGCTTAAAGTCTTGCCCACTATTCCCGTCCTATTAGCAAATAGAGTCATAATTTTAGCATAAATGGCTTATTGAGCATGTCATTGCGAGGCACGCCTCGGCCCCTTCGTACAAAGGATTGCTTCGCTACGCTCGCAATGACGTGTTAATAAGACCGGCGTCGCAATGACGTGTCGAGGGAGTAGTAAATACGTCATTGCGAGGAGCCCGCAGGCGACGTGGCAATCCTTCGATTCGCAGACTGCAATGACATGTTGATATCGAGAGCCCCCAATGACATAATAAAACGTGGTGAAAGAGCAGTTCTGCGTATACATAATTTGCAACAAGAATAACGGCGCATTATATACAGGTGTGACCAGTGACCTGGTAAAACGTGTTTCGGAACACAGGGCCAAGTTGGCGGAAGGGTTTAGCAAAAGATATAACCTGGACAAGCTCGTTTACTATGAGATAGCAGGTAATGCCGAAGCGGCTATTCTGCGAGAGAAACAGATTAAAGCCGGTCCACGCAAGAAGAAAATTGAATTGATCGAAGGCATGAACCCTCTCTGGAAGGATCTATACCCTGACCTGTGACACGTCCCTTCGTACAAAGGGGTAGTAAATACGTCATTGCGAGGAGCCCGCAGGCGACGTGGCAATCCTTCGATTCGAAGGACTCGGACCCTTCGCACAAAGAATTGCTTCGCTACGCTCGCAATGACGTGTTAATAGGACCGGCATCGCAATGACGTGTTTCCATATGCCGCATGATAAAATTGGTAATAAGAAGTAGATTGGGACAATAAAAATGAAAAATAACAGCCTCGGAGTAACACGCATCGGGAAGACGGAATTCCAGTGGGGGACGCGCACCTATCTGATGGGCATCATCAACCTGTCGCCGGACTCTTTTTCCGGGGATGGGTTCAGGGATACAGACGATGCCATACTCAAGGCGCAGCAGATGGTCAGCGACGGGGCCGATATCATCGACGTGGGTGGGGAATCGACGCGGCCGGGCGCCGACCCGGTTACGGTTGAGGAAGAGCTGAGCCGGGTGCTGCCCTTCATGCGGCGGGCAGCCGGGATATTGAACGTGCCAGTCAGCATCGATGCCTACAAGGTAGAGGTGGCAAGGCGGGCGCTGGACGCCGGGGCCGCCATGATAAATGACATATCTGGACTTAAGGAGACGGAACTGGTGGAGCTGGCCGCCCAACGCAAGGTTCCCATAATTTTGACCAGCAATGAACGCGGCAAAAACGTTAAAAACATATTATCGACCGTCGATACTACTTTACATAAACTGATTGATGCGGCACTGAAAGCGGGGGTGTATAGGGAGAGTATCATCATCGACCCGGGCATCGGGTTCGGCAAGACGCAGGAGCAGAACCTGGAGCTCCTGAGGCGGCTGGACGAGTTGAAGGCCATAAACCGTCCTATTTTGCTGGGGACCTCGCGTAAGTCGGTTATATTTAACGTGGTGGGGGAACATGCTGAGGCCAGGCTGGTTGGGACGGCGGCGTCGGTCGCCATCGGCATCAGCAAGGGCGCCGACATCATCAGGGTGCACGACGTGAAGCATATGAAACTGATCGCTCAGATGAGCGACGCCATCGTGCGGGGGTCGGTGAAATGACGCAGGTTTTTATCGGCATCGGGACGAACCTGGAGGACAGGATAGCCAATATTTCCCGGGCCGTGGCCATGTTCTCGCAATATGGCAATATCGAGTCGATGTCATCCGTCTACGAGACCGAGCCGGAGGGCCTGAAGGAGCAGCCGGACTACCTCAACTGCGTGATCAAGGCTGTGGTGGAAGTGGATGCAGTAAAGCTGCTGGCCATCTTGAAAAAAATTGAGAAGGAGATGGGCAGGAAGCGCGGTAAGCGCAACGGCCCGCGCCTGATCGACCTGGACCTGCTGTTTTATAATAACCAAGTGATAGATATCCCGGATTTAAAGGTGCCGCACCCGCTTTTGGAGCAAAGGGCCTTCGTGCTGGTGCCCATGGTAGAGATCGCCCGCGGTTTCATTCATCCCGTATTGCACAAGTCCATGCTGCAACTGCTAACCGAGATGGAGTCCAGCAGCAGGGTAGATAAATGCCCGGACGTGAAAATCGAAATAAAGGAAAGCTGAGATGTATTTATTAGCGGTAGAGAAGAGTTTCGAGGCGGCCCATTACCTGAGGGGATACAAGGGCAAGTGCGAAAATCTGCACGGCCACAGGTTCAAGGTGGTGGTGCGCCTCAAGGCGGAGGAACTGAACGGCATCGGCATAGCCTACGACTTCACGGATTTGAAAAAGGACATGGCTGACATCCTGGCCCGCTATGACCACGGCTGCCTGAATGATGTGGAGCCCTTCGATAAGATCAACCCGTCTTCGGAAAATATCGCCCGGACAATATACGACCAGCTCAAGCCGCTATATTCGGGATCCGTCGGAATAGAAAGCATCGAGGTCTGGGAATCGCCGGAGTCCTGCGCCGTCTATAAGCCGGGCTGAAGGCTCTGGGTCTGTATGTCGGGAGGCAGCAGGTTGGGTATGCCATCCTTGATGGGGTAGGTATGGTTGCATTTATGGCAGATGAGGGACCCGGCGGTTATCTCGCGTTCATTGCGCTCGGCGACTACCAACTCCAGCGGGCCCTTGCACACGGGACACACGATTATCTCCATAATTGATTCTTTCATTTCATCCCATCCTGTTTAGCGGTTTCCGCTACAAGCTCGAAGCGGCCGGCATGAAAATCATTTCCCAGACGGATATTCTAACATTTTGCGTTACGGTGCGCTCCTTGCGGACCTGGGTGGGGACTTCCCTGTATTTGACCACGTCCCTGGTCTTGGTGGTGGGCTGATACTTGGTAGCCTGCGCCGGGTAGCTGATGGTCACTGTGGCCCATTGCTGGCTGGCATTGTAGCCGGGCCAGGCGGCCCAGCCGCCGTTGTACCCCGGGCCCCAGGGGGACCACGGCCCGTACGAGGGCCCGTATGGGGGCCCATAGGGAAGGCTGTAGTTATCGCCGATGATATATGGGCCGGCTGAATAATTGCCGGGCGTAGAGTAGTAGCCGACTCCGCTGTTGGTGATATTTATAGTAACGGTGGTGTCCGGGTTGTCGACCTTGAAGCTCTGCGACCAGTTGCCGTAGGTGACGGCCTGGTTGATAACGGTCTCGGTATGCGTCTCGCTCGACTGGTAGGGCACCATGTCGGTGTAAGTTTCGGTAGCGGTATAGTTCTCGGTAATGGTCTCCGTGTCCCAGTAGGTCTCCTTGACCTGCATGGGCACGGACCATATGGGCAGGGATAAGAAAATCAGTATGACGACGACAGGTATGCCGACAGCCAGGATAATCGTGCGGTTTTTTAAAAAGAACGCCTTAAAACTCATTTCCCGCCTCCTAACTCAGAATAACCTGATGCAAGATTTAGTTTAATCAATAAACATAGGGCGGGCAAACTGTAAACCGGTCATTGCGAGCGAAGCGAAGCAATCCTTTGATCGGAGGTTTCAGTCTTCGAATCGAAGGATTGCCACGTCGCCTGCGGGCTCCTCGCAATGACGTGTTTATTCAGGTCATTGCGAGCGGCCCTTGTTTTTGAAGAGGGGCGAGACGGCTTTGAACTCCGGCGTCCCGGCCTTCTGCAGCAGTTGGAAGGCCACGGTCTCGGTGGTGGTGACCACTGCGCCGGCGTCCCTCATATATTCCAGGGCGGTTTTCCAGTCCTCTTTGTACCTTGAGCACACGGCGTCCCTGGCGATATGGACGTAAAAGCCGTTGGCGATCATGTCCAGGGCGGTCTGCAGAACACATACATGCGCCTCGATGCCGGCGATGAAAACGTACTTCCTCTCCACCGGTTTGAAATCGTTGCAAAATGCCGGCTCGCCGCAGGCACTGAAAATAACCTTCTCCATGGGTTTGTACTGATTGCCCAGGTCTTTTATGATCGGGTCTACCGTGGGGCCCAGTCCCTTGCGGTACTGTTCGGTGAGAAATATGGGGACCTTCAGGATGTTGCAGGTGGCAATCAACAGGCGGACGTTGTTTTCGACTTTGTGAAAAACGTCCTTGTCCATAGCTGCGGCCAGTTTCTTTTGAATGTCGATTATCAGGAAAAGTGAATTGCTGGCATTGATATTGCGGCCTGTAATCATCATCGGTTCTCCCATATTTGATCCGTACAGGGAGATATTACAGAGGAATAACTCGGGGTGTCAAAGAAGGCCATTTGCCAGTATGAGTTCCTTTAAGATATTATTCGTTAGGTAGAGGACACAACGGATTTCCGAGGAGGACGCACCATGAAAATCGAGCATGTGGAAGGCAAAAAAGCCGGTAAGCTGATGTTATATGCGCTAAGTACCTGTATCTGGTGTAAGAAAACCAAGCAGTTATTAACCGACCTGGGAGTGGAATACGATTATACATTCGTAGACCTCTTGCAGGGCCCGGAAAAAGACGAAACCATGAAAATCGTGGAGAAATGGAACCCCGAATGCTCCTTCCCCACGCTGGTTGTGAACGATAGCCAGTGCATCGTTGGGTTCAAAGAGAAAGAGATCAAAGAGGCGTTGAAGCTGTGAGCGAGGAGAACCAGATCAGCCAACGGGAGATCGGCTTAGAATACGAGCGATATAAGCGTGAAGCCGAGAGCAGCGGATACCATTTAAATCCCGACGTAGCCTTCACCAGGGGGCTCATTGATGGCCTGCTGGTCAATGAAAGACGCTACGGGTACCGTTCCTGTCCATGCCGCCTGGCCTCTGGTAAAAAAGACGAGGACCTGGATATAATCTGCCCCTGCGATTACCGGGACCCGGATGTAATGGAATACGGCGCCTGTTACTGCGCATTGTATGTTTCACAGAAGGTGCTGGACGGGACGCAGCAGCTGACTTCCATCCCGGAGCGGCGTCCACCCCCTGCACTGAGGAAAAAGGCCGCTGCTGAGCCCGGCACAGCCAAAATCGGCACGCTGCCGCTGCCGGTCTGGCGCTGCAAGGTCTGCGGCTATTTGTGTGCACGCGACGGTCCTCCAGAGATATGCCCCATCTGCAAGGCTAAAAAAGAAAGGTTCGAGCGTTTTATTTAGCGCGGAGCATATTAGTAGATCTCCGGGTTCTCTTGCTTCTTATCTGAGAGAGTCATTTGACCTGCATATGAAAGAAGTCTGGAAAAATTATAATCTTGCCCGTATCGGCTGGCTGCAGCGTCACGGCTCCATCTATTTCCCCTTCTGGAATATGGTCTTTAAGTATCCCCCGCTGCTGGTCTTCAACGGCATCCTGATGCTCAAGTCCAATCTTACCAATACGTGCATTGTGCACGTGATCGGCGACAGCCATGTGGTGCCGTTCACCTACCGCTTTCCCTACCTGATACACCATATCTCCCAGGCCACAGCACACAACCTGGGCAAGGAGAAGAGCTTCACACGCTCCAGCGAGTATTTAAAGCTGTTTATTTCCAAGATCGATAAGAAAAGGGACGTGGTCATGCTCGTTTTTGGTGAAATCGATGCCCGGGTGCATATCTATCTTCAGTATGGCAAGAGCGGACGGACCAAAAGCATCGATGCCCTGGTAGACGATACGGTGGAAAAATACGGGGAAGTCATCGGCCGGATTAAGGAAGACGGATTTGCGGTTTGCGTTCACGGCATTCCGCCTGCGGCCAGCAAGGAATTCATCACCGCACTGCCATTTTCAGGCAAGCCGCGGGAGCGTAGCGAGATTTCCAGGAAGTTCAACCGGAAGCTCAAAGAGCGCTGTGAGTCGCTGGGAGTGCCCTATATTGATATTCAATCGATAGCATCCGACGATCACGGATTTATCAAGAAGTATTACCTGGCCGATGAGGTGCACTGCAACAGCAGGATAGTCCCGTTCGCCGGCCGCGTCATTAAAACGGCCTTCAAGAAAGAGAAGAGATTTTTGTAGCAACGGCCGCCCTGGCCGGATAGGCTACGTAATGGCGACTTTTTCGGTGGACGGCTTGAACCGGATGCCGTTCCAATCGTATAGCTGCCTGCCGCATTGGGTGCACATGATAAGTGTATTATGGCCGCTGGCCTCTTCCCGTGCCCTGACCAGCTTGCGACAGAAAGGGCAGTAAACCCTTTTGATTAACATTTTCATACCGTGGCCTCCATATAGTTACCTGTACTATTCTAACACATAGGGGGAGGCGCGGAATAAGAAAACGTAATTATCCCATCGAGATAAGTGGTTGATTGGTAATCTGTCTTATTACTTTTCTTACTGAGTCTGACCCTATCGTCCCAATATTATTGGCACTTTAGTACTATTAAATATTCCATTATTCTTGCACTATTAGTAAGCATAAAGGCAAAAATAAGGAGGCGATAGGATTGGCGATTAATAACAACCTTCTGGAAAAAGCCTTGCGTCATGCGGGAGGCAGGGAAGAATTTGAGCGGCAATATAAGGAGATTAAGAAAAACCACTTTTACATTGATGACAATAGGGTTGAATTGTTGCAATCGTTTGATGGCAATTGGATCGCAGTTTTTAATTCCGTAGTGGTAGCCAATGGCAAGGAATATGATTCTGTTGCTAAAGTATTAGCAAATAAGAAAATGCCTGCTGAGGAAACTGCAATTAGGTTCATATCGAGTAAGTAAACTGCCAGCTCCTTTTAATACATGATCCAGATGGCCTGTGGTACTTGTTATCATGGGGTAATTACGAAAAAAATCCCCCGGACTTTGCTGAGGTCCGGGGGATTTGAGTGAACTGCTATATGAAGTTAGTCTTTAATACCGGCTATCTTTTTGACCATGTTCTTCTTGGACTCGATGTCGTACTGGGTGGTGATAGCGATCTGTTCCATAACGGGTGAGCCGCCGCCATGGTAGCTGCCGACCTGGTGTATTCCGCCGGTGGCGGAGCAGAGCGCGTCGCCGACATACATCCAGAATTTGATGGCATTTTCGGTTTTTATAGCGGGGTTGCGCATAGTGTACTTTTCCAGCAGGGCCTTGGTATCGGGATTGAGGAAATCGGCCTCATGCGGGAAGGTTGCCGGAATGCCACCGGAGATGTCGCAGAGAATCTCTGATTCCCTGTAAACGTTTTCGCCGGTCAGGCAGCGTCCGACATTACAGTAAATCGAGTTAGGAATATAGCTGCCCGGGCCGTAAGGTACAAAGCCCACACCCGGCATATAAACCTCCGGTTTTCCCAGCTCGGATGCTGTAAAACCGGCGGCATAGCCGAGCTCGGTTACCATGATGAGCTCTGCCAGCTTTTCTCTCACGTGGCTGGCCTTGTGCACGCCGTTATATTCGGCGGCCAGGGCTGCCGTGCCAACGGTGATGTCGCCGATGGCCGGCTTGCAGCCGGAGTAGCTGTGTCGATGGAACAGGGCGAAGAGAAGTGCGCCTACTGCCCCGTGAACGGTCTCACCACAGAGGAAGACCCTTTCCCAGGGGATGAAGCATTTATCGAAAATGGTATAGGAGTCGGTGGCGCCGGGCATGAAGCCCCTCTTGAAATGCTTGCGCTCCCTCAGGTTATGGATGCTTACGACCTGCTTAATGCCCTCATAGTCTGCCGGGACGGCGAAGGCCACCGCCCAATCGTTTTCAGTTGGAAGCAGCGCGCGGGTGGGAACTACGATGATCTCGTCGGCTGTTGAAGCCTCGGAGTTGTGGACTTTGCATCCGCTGACCACTATGCCGTCGCTTTTCCTCTCAACGACGTGCAGGTACAAGTCCGGGTCGATCTGCTCGCTGGGCCTCTTCATCCTGTCGCCTTTGACATCTGTCTGTGCGCAGCATCCCACCAGGTCTTCATTCTGGAAGCGCTCGAGCCACTTAAGAAAATTCTTATGATACTCGGTGTTTCCTTTGTTCTGCTTGTCCGCCTCGAAGGATATGGCGTTGAGCGCATTGGAGCCGTCGATGCCCATGCAGCGCTGGATGCAGCCTCCGACCCGCTGGCAGAGGGCGCGCGTCATATCCTGCTTCTTGTGCAGGTCTTCCTTGCTCTGGTGGATGTGGGTGAAACGGTTGATGGTATTGCCGGTAATGTGGCTCTTGGCCAGCATCAGGTCCTGTAACTTGGGGTCCTGGGCGAAATCGTAGGTCGATCCGATGGTATTGATGGTGTTCATCTGCTGTTCATCGGTCCTGTCGATAAGCTGGCCGTCATAATATATATTGCGGCGCATCTTACCCAGACGGTCGATGAATTGTTTCTTGCTTCCCAGGCAAGTTTTGGGTGCTTTGGTTGCTTTACTGTCGATTGCCATGATTCCTCCTTATAGCAATTCTAATTATTTACTTATTACTAAAAATACTACGCCAAAACGGCGCAAAACGATGTCACATCCATCATGCTTTTTGCTTCACCGGCTGCAATTGTTTATGGCCGTTCTTTTTGGGGGACCTTCTTAGATGGGATAGGATGGCGTCAGTCTGCTCGTCTGTATACTCTCGCAGAGTATAGTGTTTTTTGAGAAACCAGCCGCGGTTGGCCCAGGCGTTGGCCATCACAATGATATTATGGGCCGCCAGCCGGGCGTCCTGTGCTTCAAAGACGCCCTCGGCAATTCCATCAGCAATTAGTTCCTCGTAATAATCGATAACGCGGCTTTCCGCCTTGTAGACGATCTTTCTGTCCTTCACGGGGAGCGAGAGCATGATATGGTTGACGAAATTATGGAAATCACGGTAATTTTCCACGATCTCAAAGTAATTCCTGATGGAATCCCGCAGCTTGTCTTCGCAGGACTTGCCCTTCTCTTCATCGGCAAAGCGGGACAAAGACTGGCAGGTCAGGTCAGAAGTGAAATTGATAATAAGATAGAGTATATCTTCCTTGGAACCGATGTAATGATAGAGTCCGCCGGTGCTCATGCCCAGGGCCGAGGCCAGCTCCCTGGTATTGATATTGTTATAGCCTCTCTTTATGATTTGTTCGGTGGCTATCTTAACGATATGGTTCCTGCGTTGGTTAACCAGGTCGGTATCACTGCTGAATGTTCTAACTTTTCTCATAACACAGACCGAGCGCTCAGTCGATGAGAGTATATTAGCACAATAAACGGCAATAACCAAGTCTGCGCCGGTGCTATGCGGTTGACTCTAATCGGCTGCTGGGTTAGGATACCCTGTGTTTTTAAATAACCTGCACGGAGCCGGTAACTTAACATAATATTATAGCAATTCAGGAGACGAAGCATGAAATTCCAGGGAGTGGACTATTACTGTATCGATGACTTATTGAGCACTGAAGAGAAGATGACCCGTAAGATGACCCGGGACTTCATGGAAGACGTTATCAAGCCCCTGGTGGTGGACGCTTTCCATAGCGAGCAGCCTGTTGAAATGAGGAAGTTCGCTCCGCAAATGGGGGAGTTGGGGCTTATCGGACCGTTCATTCCCAGAGAGTACGGAGGACCCGGTTCCAGCTATGTCGCCTTCGGGCTTATCTCCCAGGAGATCGAGCGTGTGGACAGCTCCATGCGCAGCTTTGCGGCCGTTTCAGCCGGGCTGGTTATGTTCCCCATCTGGCAGTACGGATCGGAGGAGCAGAAAATGAAATGGCTGCCGGCCATGGCCAGAGGGGAGAAAATCGGCTGCTTCGGCCTCACCGAGCCTAATGTAGGGTCGGATGTATCGTCCCTGGAGACCGTGGCGGCGAAAAAGGGCAATAAATGGATTATCAACGGCGCCAAGCAGTGGATCAGCGAGGCGTCCATAGCCGACGTTGCCGTCGTCTGGGCCAAGACCAGTCAGGGCGTCAAGGGGTTCCTGGTGGAGAGGGGCACTCCAGGATTCGAGCAGAAATTTATGAGCAAGAAGGGGTCGATGAGGGCGGGGGACGTCGGCGAGCTTATCCTTAATGACGTCACTGTCGCTGAGGACAGCATGTTACCTAAGTCGGGAGGGCTGAAATCGCCCCTATCATGCCTGAATATGGCGAGATACGGCATATCCTGGGGCGCGCTGGGAGCAGCTATGGACTGCTACGAAACGGCGCTTAATTACACCGGGGAGAGAAAACAGTTCCGGGCGCCTATAGCGTCGTTCCAGTTGGTACAGGAAAAGCTGGTGACGATGTTGATCGAGATTACCAAGGGGCAGTTGCTCTCTTACCAACTTGGCAGGCTGATGGATGCCGGCAAGGCCAAGCCCACTCAGATATCCATGGCTAAAAAGAATAATGTCGGTGTGGCGCGCATGTGTGCCCGGACGGCGCGCGAGCTGCTGGGGGCCAATGGCGTTTCCCTCGAGTATTCGCCCATCCGGCACATGGCCAATATCGAGTCGGTCTACACTTATGAAGGAACGGACGATATCCATACCCTTATCATCGGCCAGGATATAACCGGTATCTCGGCTTTCGGCGGCGGCCGCTAATCGGGATTGGCCTAGCTATCCGAGAAGTTGTACCATTAAGGTCGGACGGCAACAGTCGCCAGACTTTTATCCGCATAATTATTTAGGAAGGGAAAATCACCATGACCCTTGCATATATTTTTGCCACTATCTGCGGTATCTTCGTTACGGCCGTGCTTGCCCTGGTTTTCTGGACTATCATCAGCAGCCTGCGGGATGAAGCAAAACACAGGAAGCAGGGTGTTGCCCCAGAAAAAGAAAAACCTTCGCCTTCTGATGAAGAGGAAAACCACGACTAATCGGCAGCCTTCCGTTGCTTTTACTGATCTGCTCGCCTGAAGCCAGATCCCCCGTTTTTACATTTATTTGATCGCTGGTGCCTAGTTCCCTTTGATGACGGCCCTCACCTATTTATATCTTTGGCTGTCCGTGGTATGCTCATAATGGCATGAAAAACATAAACTGGTTCAAGCTGGGAGTTATTTTTGTCCTCTTTATAATTTTCAGTGTAGTTGTAGCTTATGCAACTCAAATGGTATTTGCTACCTTTCATTTTCCCATACATAGATATGAGCTGGCAGCGTACCTGACGATCTTCCTGGTTGCTCTGGTGGTAAACCTGTCTCTTATACCTCTGCCCTTTGCTATCTCCCTGATGATTGCCGCGTCCACTACCTGGAATCCGATCTTGGTGGCATTGGCCGGAAGCCTGGGCGCCAGCCTGGGGGAAATGAGCTATTACTACCTTGGATATCTAAGTAAAAAAGTCGCCATACCGGACGATATCATCGGGTACCAGACGGTGAAGGCCTGGGTTGATAAATACGGCATGTGGGCGATTGCCTTCCTTTCGTTCCAGCCGGTGATACCTATTGAAATTGGGGGGCTGGTAGCCGGCCTGGCCAAATATCCTATATTCAAATTTCTCATCGCCCTCTGGATAGGTAAATTCCCCAAATATATCATTCTAATATACCTGGGATCTGCCTTAATGCACTTGATCACGGTTCTTCGTTAGAAGACTTCCGGCGTTTACCGGTTAGGACTGGTCTTAACCGATGTCATAATTGACTGTTAAGGCAGAAAAACTTGCAGAAAATTGCAGATTATCCTATTATCGTTTAAGAGCGGGATATTGGATATGAATTGCAAAGAGGCAGATAGAAAGGGGAAATCGGGAACTTCCATTAGGAATTGGTCAGGCAAAAAAGTCCGCGCTGCTTTTATTATAACAACTGCATTTATTGTTCTCGTCTCAACATTTGGCTGTGCCAAGGCTAACAATAATCCAAGTATACCTTCAACTAATTCAGCAACTAGCAAGCAATCTTCAAGTAGTTCATCTCAAAATAACTCCGCGGGCTCCAATGTAAATTCCACGCAACCTGCGACGACGCCTACGCCTCAGGCTTCCACCACGGTAACTACGCCCACGCCTCCTCCACCCCCTGCCCCGGTGCAGCAGCCTACGCCGCCTTCGCAACCGGCTGCTACTTTGAACGTCCCCCCCGCCAGCCAATCTAGTACGGGTGATATGATCAAGAAGGAAGCCTGCACCATGATTTTAATCAAGGACGACTTGGGTGAGGGCTGGATTCCTGTGAGCGTGGGGCCTCCATCGATTTTGTATACAAGTTCCGTTTGTCACGTATATTTTACCCAGGGCGGATCATTCGCACCGGTTGTGCAAAACACGGTGGCGGTGTTTCGCACAGTACAGGCAGCCAGCGATGACTATGACAGGGAGAAACCGGCCAACGCTACGGTTTCCAATCCTCCTATAGGTGATGAGTGCTTTCTAAACGACTCAGCCCCCATCAACAGGGAGTTGGTATTCAGGAAGAGCAACGTGGTGGTGTTTTTCTGGCTGCAGCAATACCAAACAGGTGATATCGAACATTATGCTCAGCTGGTGGAGCAGAGGGTCACTCCCTGATCGTAAGCCATATATAATTTGAGCATTAGAGATAAGAATGGAACAGAAGCAGAACAACCAGGACCAGGGTGGGATGATTAAAAGGGACCATCATCACCGTTTTTCGGCCATTTTTGCCGGCCTGTTACTGATTCTCCTCGGTGGACTGCTTTTCATGGCCAGCCAGGGGATAATTCCCTGGGACAAATGGTGACAGTACTTTCTTATTGATCTTGGCATTATTTTACTGATGGACGTTTTTGTCCGCTACTCGCAGGATAAGAATCGAGGTTTTCGAACAGGCAGAATAATAGCGGGCATAGTATTGATTATTATCGGTGCGGCCTTCCATGTTCAGCGCAGTGAACTGGTGGCCACTGATCATCGTTGCAGTGGGCATTGCGGTCCTGGTCGGCGGCTTAATACGCCGTTCTTCGGATAAATAGGGCTGGTTTTCATCTTCCGTCCGCTACCTTAGACTTTACCCATAATTTATGCGAGAATATCTTCTAATTAGTCTCGGTTTACCTGTGAAGCTATGAATTTGGGTATTGCGGGGAAAACGGCGATCGTTTCTGCGGCCAGCAGGGGTATAGGTAAGGCTGTGGCCATTGGCCTGGCTAAAGAGGGCGTTAACATGGCTATTTGCGCCCGCAACGAAGCCGGTCTGCGCAAGACAGCCCAGGAAATTGAATCCTTACATTCGGTGAAAATCCTGCCTATTATTGCCGACCTGACCAAGGCCAGCGAGGTGAAGAATATGGTAGACGAGGCCGTAAACCGTTTTGGCTGGGTGGACATACTGGTGACCAATACAGGAAGCCCGCCGCCCGGCCCTTCGAATTCTTTCACTGATCAGGACTGGGAGTATGCGGTATTACAAAACCTGCTAAGCAACGTAAGGCTATGCCGCCAGGTGCTGCCCCTTATGAAAAAACAGCACTGGGGACGGATAGTCAACATGATTTCTGTTGGGGCCAAACAGCCCCTTGAGGACAATATCTTGTCCAACTCCATCAAAGCCGCCATTGTCGGTATGGCGAAAACATTATCGCAGGAAGTCGCGGCGGACAACATACTAATAAATAACGTCTGTCCGGGCTGGATCCTTACAGACCGTTTGGTTGACATGGCTAAGAAGACGGCTGACAAAAAGGGCAAAACCTACGATAAGATACTTGCTGAACTAACGGCTACTATTCCTATAAAGAGGTTCGGTACCCCTGAAGAGGTAGCCAACCTGGCGATATTCCTGACATCGGAGAGGGCGGCCTATATTACCGGCACCACTATTCAGGTGGATGGTGGTCTGATTAAAGGCCTTCTTTAGTTTTTACAGTTCTCAAGATGACTTTGGTTTATTGAGTCCCATTGCCTGTGCGTTCGGGCAGATATTTTTTGCCCGGCAATGGCCGCAGGCAATGCTGGGAAAGAGGGCGAAAAAGCGGAATAGTAGACTTACCGCGCCGCTATTCACAACTGCTTCTGCACATTGGTGCCGAATTCGTTGAAAAAATGCTTGCCATCAAAGACAAGTCTTAACAACCCGCTGGACAAAGCCGACCAGTTTATGTACGAAAAAAGCGGGAGAGCCGCCCTACTCTTCGAGAGTACCCATAGCAATACAACTATGCGCCATAGAGCCCCCAGCGCGCATGGCGGCGGCAACAAATATGGCCTCAGCGATTTCTTCAGGTGTTGCCCCTGCTTTCTTTGAGCGCTTGGTATGCCCTTCGATGCAGTAAGGGCACTGCGTAATATGTGCGCATGCCACCGCAATAAGCTCCTTTATCTTTACATTGAGGCTGCCTTCGGCAAAAACCTTGCTGTCAAAATCCAGGAAGGCTTTCATAATTTCGGGTTTAAGAGCATACATTTTGCCCGCTTTTTCAATTGCCTTTTTACCATAAAAACAGTCTTCCATTAGATTCTCCTAATTTAATTAATAACCGGGATTTCCCATTTCAATTCGCAACGAAGCGATTGTCATCCGGTATTGCCCTTGGTCACGATAGTATCCCTTTGCCATGTGGCTGTCAAAACCACTGTTACAAATCTGCAAATTCTGCCAGCCCCATTCTCCATTTCCGTCCTCATCCAAATTTTCTAACTTTTCAGCCGGTATATCATCTCATACTTGGGAGAAATAATTAGTTGTGATTAAAGGCCAGTGGCGGCGAAATGGGGTGGGAGATACTCCTCATGGTATAATCAGGAAATGTGGTTAGGTAGGAGCTGGAATGGATAAATCTAACCAAAGCAATACGTTCACAAAACCGAGAAAACCTTACTATGCAGTGGACTATAACGTGGGGTAAGGTCACAGGTACCTAGGATAATGTTGTAGAAAGATCAAACAATAATAGGCAATAAGGAGGATTTCGCGCAGATGGCTAGCATAGGCAATACACAGAGTATGGAAATACGCGGCCCGGCAAGCATGCTTCCGCCGCACGTGCAGGCCTTTTACAAGAAAGCCGAAGACAACCTGGAGGAGTTCTGGGAAGAGGCGGCTCTGAGCGCAAGGCACGATATTCACTGGTTTAAGAAATGGGACAAGGTGCTGGAACAGAATTATCCCACCTTCAAATGGTATGTGGGCGGCAAGACTAATATCTGCTACAACGCCCTGGATTTCAAGGTGAAAATGGGCAAAGGCTCCAAAGCAGCCTTCATCTTCGAGGCCGGGGATACCGGCGAGATCCGGACGGCAACCTATATCCAGTTGCTCAACATTGTAAAGGGGTATGCCGCAGCCCTGCGGGGTATAGGTGTCCAGAAAGGCGGCCGGGTGGCGATTTATATGCCTATGAGCATCGAAGCCGCAGCGATGATGCTGGCCTGCGCCCGCATTGGCGCCGTGCACGTGGTCATCTTTGCAGGCTTTTCGCCAAGGGCAATCGCCGACCGGGTGGAGCTCAGCGGAGCCGAATTCGTTGTATGCAAGGCCCGCTCGTACCGACGTGGCAAGCCGGTACTTCTCAAAGAAATGGTGGATGATGCCATAGACAGGCTCCCGGCCGGGCATAAATTCAACCACGCCGTGGTCCTCGATATGCCGGAAGACAAGGACATCCCCATGAAAGCCGGCAGGGATATATTCTGGAAAGACTTCCTGGCCAAGGGGGCGGGGCAAAGCGGAGACTATGTCGAGATGGAGTCCAACGAGCCGCTCTTCCTCCTCCCGACCTCAGGCACCACGGCCAGGCCCAAGGTGACCGTGCAGAACCACGGCGGCTACCAGATTTACGTGTATTCCATGGGCAAGTGGATCTACAACTTGAGCGGCGACGATATCTGGCTTTCCACATCCGACATCGGCTGGATCGTCGGCCACAGCTATAACATCTACGGCCCGCTACTGCACGGCGCCACATCCATTTTGTATGAGGGCACGCCGGACTACCCGCGCGACGACATGTGGTTTGACATGATCGAGCGCAATCGTGTGACCGGTATTTTCACCTCGCCCACCGGCATACGCGGACTGGCCAGGAGCGGCACTGGCCCGTCGCGCAAGCATGATCTGAGCAGCGTGAAGAGGGTGGTCTGCGCTGGTGAAACGCTCAACCCGGCAGCCTGGAAATGGTTCCAGGAGGACGTTTTTGAGAATAGGATACCGGTTATCGACCATATGTGGCAGACCGAGACCTCCGGCGCCATTATCGGCAATCCCTACGGCCTAGGCATGGCACCCATCAAGCCGGGTTCCGCCGCCTTCCCCACACCTGGCGTTATAGCCGACGTTGTTGATGAGAAGGACGGCCGCTCGTTGGGAGTAGGAGAGAAAGGCGTCCTTGTCATAAAGAAGCCCTTCCCAGGTCTGACGCCCATGCTCTGGGGCGACCCCGAGCGCTACAAGACCGACTACTGGGAGGCCACGGTCGGCACCAAGGGCATGTACTACGCGGGCGACGCCGCCGAGCGTGACGCAGACGGCTACATCTGGTTTGCCGGTCGCGCCGACGAGGTCATGAAGATCGCCGCTCACCGGATAGGCACAATAGAGGTTGAGAATGCCCTTGTGTCGCATCCCGCCGTAGTTGAGGCGGCCGTGACCGGCGTTCCCGACGAACTGCGCGGCGAGGTTGCCAGCGCCTTCGTGGTGTTAAGGTACGGCTTCCAGGCCAGCGACGAGCTAAAGAAAGAGCTGATCAACCACATCAGGAAGGAGATGGGTCCCATCGTGGTCATGAAGGACATCGTCTTTATCCACATGCTGCCCAAGACCCGCAGCGGCAAGATCATGCGACGCGTGATCAAGGCCCTCCTCATGAATAAGGACCTGGGCGACATCTCCACCATCGAAGAAGAAGCCTCGGTGGATGAGATAAAAGAAGCGATAAGTAAATTCAAAGTACAGCAACAGTGATAACGCATTTTCAATAATATAAGGAGGATATTCTTGACCAATACATCTCTTAGCAATCCGGCGGCGGTAGGTTTTGCGGGTTTCGGCGGCACGACCCTTCTGCTGCAGTTTCATAATCTGGGCTTCAGCGGAGTCTCTGGTGGAGCTGAGGGGAGTCGAACCCCTGACCTTTTGACTGCCAGTTAAATGCTGAACAAATTATTTGACTTAGTATAACAAAACAATTGTAAAAAATTTGCAATCTTATAAAGAAAAAATTAAAATCAGGGTGTCGGCAGGACCTGTGATCTGACATACTGATTAGTCTGTCAAAATAGGGTCAACTTGGTGGGTTTGAACTTGGTAGGCCGTGCAGGAATCGAATCTGCGACCCACTGATTAAAAGTATCTCGAACAACTTCAGCGGGTCTTGAAGCTGGAATCGGCCGGAAACCCTATTAAATTTTTAATAATCAGGTTGACTAACCCTCAAATAATCAGGTTGACAACCTTGCTCAAAATACCTCGGGCCCCAGTACTGGGACCCTTTGAATTAAATATAGTGTAAATGGAGTTTCCTGTCAATTGTAAGAACCAATAAACTTGATCCTGTGTATCGGTCGCTGCGGCGAAGTGAGTAGATTCGAACGACCGACTTCATGGTCCCAAAACAAGCGCGCTAAAAGGCGGTAACCGCTTGCCTCCTTTCAATGAAAGCGTATCAAAAGGGCTGTTAAACAGTCAAAGCGGCAATTGGCCTGCTTTTCACATGTAGTGGATATTTTGTTAAGAGCTGCTTTTTATAAGCGCAATCTCACGTTCAATTATTGTAACTACATTCCGCACGGGCATGCTATCATGTACCTCAAGATACAGGGGTCAGGGGATTGATATCCCTGCGCCGTAGGGCCTTATTTACATTCGTATATACTTCATGGCGATGCCGACAGGACTGCTGCTGCCGTAAACCGCAGCAGCCCTAGGCATGAGATACTATTCTTCGAACCCGGTGATCTTCTTTGTTCTTTCCTCCCAGTTGACACCCTGTTTTTTCAACCACCTTACGCGCAGGAGATAATAGAGTGTAAAGATAATCGTAATACCTATCAATATTCCGATAATCAGCATTGTATTCTTATAATCCAGCAATACCAGCACAATGAAGGGGAGGCTGGTAACTGTGGTGAGTATAGCAAAGACGATGAGCCAGGGTTTGGACAATTTGATATACGCATTCTTATACGCTTCTGGAAACTTATTGGGCAGTCTGATCACTGCGAAGGCACTGACTATGGTCATAACCAGTATGCCTACTGCAGCCAGGACACCGTAGAAATCCATGTCAACATTTACAAACTGGAGACACAGGAGCAGGAACAAAACCACGAAATAGACGCCAATGGCCCGGATGGGTGAAAGTGTCCGTGCATTCACTTTCGCAAGGCCCGAAGGAAGCAGGTTATCGCGTGCCTGTGCCAGTATTTCACGAGGCAGGGCCATGGCACCGGCGTTTATTGCCGTAACTGCGGCAAAAAGCGCGCCAAACCCGATAAAGGCCACCCAGCCCTCAGGGAGAAATGTCCTTGCGGAATCTATAACCGGCGACTTCATTTTCATCATGGTATCATAGTCATATGTCGTGGTACTCAGGAAGACCGCCCCCACCAGAACGTAGATGACAAGGACGATCAGGCCTCCAATAAGCATGGAAAGCGGTATATTGCGTTTGGGATGTGTCATCTCCTCACCCATCTCAGCGATCACCTGGAAGCCCATGCACGTGGTATAACATAAAATTACTGCAAATACCATGCCTCCTACCCCTTTAGGCCCCACGAAAGACAGCTGAATGGGATGGGTCACTATAAATATTCCGGCAACTATAAATAAACTGAGGGCAAGAACCTTGAAGATGACCATGACTATCTGTACCCAGTTTGCAAGCTGAAGTTTGAAGAGGTAAAGGCCCATGAATACAACCGGAATGCAAAGCGAGAGGATCTTGATCTCAAGCGCTTTGTCAATGCCCCATGACCAGTATGCTACTATATTGCCCGCAAAACCGATACTGATCACCCCCGAAGCGGCGGCACCGCCGATTACAGCCCAGATAGAAATAAGACTGCCCAGAAGTGGATTGGCAAGACGGCTGGCGAGAAGGTAACCCATGCCCGCACGCGGCACTGCGCTGGCAGCCTGGATTATCGGTATTACACCGATGGCTGAAATGATAATGGCAATTATAAAAGCCAACCACATGGCATTACCCGAGTTGGCGGCAATCGGGGCGAGCATCGAGTAAATGCCCATGCCGATGATGCTGCCTATCACAAGAGCTATGCCGCCACCAAGACCGATGGCGCGGCCCAGTTTGACTTCGCCAGATTGGTTGGGTTCTGTTTGCGACAATTCTTTCCTCCTTACTGTTTATTGTGCGGTATATACGTAGCGTCCTGGAAAAAGGCCTCTATTTCGTATTATTTTTCTCCGGCGCTGTCCTCTTCCGCTCCCAGGCAGGGCACCAAGTTTTCCTGGAAGCACCATTGTACCGTTTCAGGCAGCTTAGTGTAATCGTGGTCCTCGAGCAGAACATTGGTGAAGTCGACCGCATTATAGGTGTGCCAATATAAAACCGGGGAGTTTTTCAGCTCTGGATGCCTCTGGACAAAATCGAGCATTCCAGCAACGGTTTTAGCTGTGTAGGTCAGTTCGAGTTTTATCTTTTCGGTTTCCCGCATGAGCGCCATTGCAGCTTTGCCCGCAGGCGTCACCCGGCCGTATTCGCCGCCAAAGAAATCATGGGTTACATGCACGTCTTCCATGGTGAATTTGAGTGCTGGAACGCTTCTGTCATATTTACGGAGCAGGGCAACCATGCAATTGGCCAGGCGGAATATGTTCTCAGGTTTGGTGATCCAGAGCTCGGCAACTCGTACACCGACGACTTTCGTCTTCATGCCGGCAAGTTTCGTTCCCAGCAAGAGCCCGGCCATAGTCCCCTTGGAACCGAGGGCGCAAAAGATATACTCTGGTTCGGGCAACAGGCCGGCATCCACCTGTTTTTTAAGCTCCAGCGCGGCGTTGACGTAGCCCAGGCTACCGAGTGTAGACGAGCCGCCGGGAGGTACGAAGTAGACCATGCCGTGCCGCAGGTAGATACCGGCCGTCTGAAAGCCACCGACGAGGGTTGAGGAAGCATAGTGTATCTCAGCGCCGAAATGGCGGTCCAGAAGCAGATTTTCCTGCACGTGATCAGTCAGCGGCTGGCGTATTAGCACCAGCGCCGTTTTAATGCCCAACCGGCCGGCATGGATGGTCGTGGCCAGACCGTGATTGGTACCGATGCCCCCGTAGGTGACAATCCATTTAAAGCCCTTTTTCTGAGCATCAGCCAGCAAAAATTCTAGCTTGCGCACTTTGTTGCCGCCGTAAAACTCGGATGACTTGTCATCGTGTTTTATCCAGATATTTGGATAACCTACGGCATTGCTAAGGTTCTCAAGCTTTTGCACAGGCGTCGGCCAGTTTGCCAGCGACGTCCAGGGGAGACGCTTTTCCAGCGTGGGGTATTTTTCAAACAGTGGCAAAATCATAGCTGAGCTCCTTTCAAATCTATTCGATGAAACCCCAAGCTCTAAACCCTAAACTCAAATCTCAAAAAGTTCAAAGCTATATTTCCTAAAGCTCCTTGAGGCCGATCTCTATTATACCGCTGCTGCCAAGCCTCACCTTTTGACGGGCACCTTGGAGCGACAAGAACCGACTTTCAATTTTAAATTCTCCCTAAGTAACTGCTTATTATTAAACGAATAAGGCTATTGTTTATTTGCATCTCATCAATAACTCAGATACACCTTGAAACAATAGCTATATCAGTAATAGATGATCGAATATTGACATCGAATGTAGAATGGCCTATTGTGGTGGCAATACTAACGGGGAGGTTTATCTAATGCAGGCATACTGTATGAAATGTCGTAAGAAGCGAGAGATGAAGGACACTAAAGCTGTAAAGATGAAGAATGGCAAGCCAGCAACCAAGGGTGTGTGTTCTGTGTGCGGAACAAAAATGTACAGGATAGGTTAAAGCTAGCCACTAGCAGGGAATTAATTTTAAAAAGTTAGACACCCTGATAATGGTGACTTGCTTTCTTTTTGCGTAAAATGGACGGCGCTTACTTGATGACCGCCATGGAGCAAACCCCGGCGCTTGCCAAACCGTGAGTCCTGCCAACCTGACGTGAATAATGGTGAGTTTCCCAAACCCACTAAAAATCGAGTTGCTGAGCCATAAAACCCTTGCGAGGACCTTGCCGTATTTTGATGTTAGATACTACGAAGTTCGATTCTTCCGAGCGCTGTAATCTCTGCGGTACCTGCCTTTCTTCCTGCCCTATACTTAACTTAGAACAGGATAGGGCGATAGCAGAAAAGCAGCGCCTGAACAGCGGACAGTTAAGCATGGTGCTGGAGAAGTGCACCACCTGCCTTTCGTGCGACCTATACTGCCCCAATGGCTTCGATCCCTATGAGCTGATACTACTGCGCTGGAACGAGAGGTACCAAAAAAAAGGGCTCCCGGCGCTGGCGCGCATGGTGATGCCCGGAGACCCGGCGTCCATCTGGAGCCAGCTCTATCCCCTGATGCCACCGGATGAGCAGGAGCTGATTAATAACTGGCGTGCCAGGAGCGGGAAGTCCGGCAAGGACATACTGCTTACCGGATGTTTCAGCGCCTTTTCACCCTATCTCACAATGACACCTTTACTGGCTGGCCTGACACCCTACGGCGACGAGCGCAACTGGTGCAGCGGCGGGCACATCTACCAGCTCGGGCTGCTCGATGTGGTGGACCGGGTTGGATTGAGATTGCAGGACGTTTTCAATGAGTTGAAGCCCAGAAAATTGGTGACCCTGATGGCCGCCGAATATGCCATGCTGGGCAAGATCCTGCCGCAGAGGTTTAATACCAGCTTTGACTTTGAGGTCGTGCCGCTGGAGCATTATCTCCTGGATATGCTGCGCAGTGGCAAATTGAAATTAAGCTGCAAGGTGAATAAACGCGTAGCAATACATGATAACTGCTTCTCCAAGGCTGCCGGAGATGCCGTCTGGTCGCCCGTGAGGGAGCTTGTGCAGGCATGCGGGGTGAAAATAAGTGAGATGCAGCATAACAAGGAGGATGCACTATGCTGTGGTTTCGGCGCCGCGGCGGGACGCTTCGACCTCTTCGATCTCATGGCGCAGGGTAAAAAGCGGCTCGCAGAAGCCGAGGCTACAGGTGCTGATTGCCTGGTGGTTTACTGTGCTGCCTGCTACTTCATCTTCTCCGTGGTCAGGGAGCTTGTCGGCAGCAAATTGGAGATCTACCATATCCTGGAACTGCTGGACATGGCTGAAGGCAGGCTGCCGCTGCACCGGACACGCCGGCGTGCCTTCAACATCATTGCCATCATGTCTACCAACATCACACGCATGCTTTTGCAAAGTGAAGCCCGGCAACGCTTCAGGATCGACCTGGCGACTATCCATGGCGCTCCCGGGCCTGTAGATTTAGATTTCAAGTCTGACCGCCTATGCGCATTTTACAACGGCTTTTTTAATAACTCGGCAATGCAGAATCCTTTTTCTCTTTCCATATTGACAGCGTTGGTGCGGCTGGCGCTGGCCGGCCGGAGGAGGTTTAACCATGGCTGATGCTAAAGAATACAGGTTTCATGATGTGCAGAAGTGCAAGCTCTGTGGCGACTGCCTCTCAAAGTGCCCTGAGATGTCGCTGCCGCTGGAGACCGCCTGCAGAGAGAAGGAGAAGATCAACAAGGGCGAGATGAGCGACAGTGTTTCCCTATCGTGCACCGCCTGCTTTGACTGCGACGATTTCTGCCCCAATGATGCGGCGCCCTGCGAGACCATCATGGACTACTGGTGGCGCGAGTACAAGGCACGGGGGCTGCTGGAAAGGTCGCGCTATTTCCTGCCGATGCAGAAGCTCAATTTCCGCAGCTATATATTGGAGAGACTGCCCGCCGACGAGAAGGAAATGGTGGCGAAATGGGACGATAAATCCCCGTGCGCGGAGTTTATTTATCCGGGATGCAATGTTACAACGGTGCCTTACCTGACGAAAACCTCCCTGCTGCCTCCTATCCCGGTAAGGGGTGGGCTGGACTGGTGCTGCAGCGAAACCTTTTTCCGTATGGGCTACTACGATCTTGCCGCGGTACAGGGCAAAAAGATGCAGGCCAGGTTTGCCGAAATGGGTGCACGTGAGATACTGATGATGTGCACGGCAGGCACGTTCTCCTTCACCAAAATGCTGCCGCAAAGGCTGGGCATTAAGTTCGAGGCCAAGTTCAAGCCACTGGTGCGCTACCTCTGGGAGCAACTGGAGAGCGGCCAGATCAAGGTGGTCAACAAACTTAAACTGCGTGCCACGGTGCAGGATTCCTGCTATGCCAAGTTCCTCGAGCCGGACTATCTCATGTTGCCGCGTAAAATCCTGGAGCATATCGGCGTGGAAGTAGTTGAAATGCCGCGCAGCAAGGAGCGCATGGTCTGTTGTGGCATCGGTGCGGGTTTCAGCATGAGAAGCAACTACAATACTGCCCGCATAACACTTTCCACGCTGAAGAGGATAAATGAAGCCAGGAAAACCGGCGCCGACTTGCTGTGTGTTTATTGTGCCGGATGTATGCAGATGTTAGGTTCGGGCAGCCTTTTCTATCCCAACGCTCCCCAAATCTACCACCTGCTTGAACTGGTACAACTTGCTGCCGGCGATCAGCCTCTGCGGCGTATCGACAGCCGTGTGAAGACCATGTTCGCCGGTGTGGCACGGCACCAGATACCTAGGTTACTAAGCAATAAGCGTTTTCGACCTGAAATGGAATTTTAGTCACTTTATATCTATTCCACTGGGTATTCAGACTACTTGATGCATTATAATTAACGGGACGGAGATGCCCCCTTTTCTGTACCAGCCTAAATCTGGACTATTGTTGTGAGTAGTGCACCCAGAGCTTAAAAGCGACTTTCTCGACTTAAGGATACGATCACTGATTCGAGGAGCTGCTTTTTACAAGCACAATCTCACGTTGAATTGTTGTAACTACATTCCGCACGGGCAACCGTGAGATGAGAAAGAGGTGCGGGCCTGCTTTCGTGACGAGGCCCAGTTCGAGCGGTTCAGGATTGGAAAGGACTTTAACAACAGCCTGGCCGACATCACCGACGCCGAATATAGCGCACACCATGACCAAATGGTGATGGCCTCCTGTGAACTCGTGGACTAAGGCTGGGTGCAGTAGGACGAATGCGTTGACCTTGAGCTTAAGGGAAGAAGGCCTAGCCACCAGGGAACTGATAGATCGGCATCTGTAGAATCATCGTGTACAAGGCCAACACAAATATGGGTATAGACATATCAACTATGAGGGGAGAGGTTTATGGCCATCTTATAGCTATACGACCACGTAGACATCCCAATCACAACGTGGTCATGCCAGCTACGAATTTATTAGGGCTGCGAGCTCAAAAGCGGTTGGGATTACCAGGTAAATGGTGCAGCATTATTGAAGGCAGGCCTTATTTTGCACTAAACTGATTTCACATATTTTAGTACTATAAGAGACTCCGAAAAAGCACTCCCTGACTATCCTTATACGTTATTTGCCCCAATTCTCAGGTGTTATAGCACCTGATGATTGACTCGCTGATTGACCGCCTGATTTTCCCCACGACTGCCATTGCCCTACATCACCTGATGATTGGCTCCCTGATTGACCGCCTGTTTGTCCCCATGGCCCCGATGGTTGCGATGCTGTGTTTGAAGTTGATGGGCTTATCTTAACCGTAGCCGATGAGTTTACAGAACCAGCACTATTGGTAGCAATGAGGGTATAAGTGGTGGTCGCAACAGGGGTAACAACCCGTGTCCCGCTGGTAGAATTGACGGAACCAATGCCGTTAATTGAAACTGAAGTTGCTCCAGTGATATTCCATTGCAGTGTCGAAGATTGGCCTGAGCTAATGGTGGCCGGCGTCGCTGTAAAAGAGGTTACCACAGGGGCAATCGCCGGATTGACTGTAACCGTAGCTGACGAAGTAACAGAACCAGCATCATTAGTGGCAGTGGGCATATGAGTAATGGTTGCATCTGGCGTTACCACCTGTGTTTCGGATGCCTCAGTTTTTGAAGGTGTACTTGTTGTTGATGATGATTGACTGGGCTCAGCAGTGGGCAACTTGGTTGAGGATTTTGTATTCATTATAAAAACAGTGGTGCCGGCTACACACAGAATGAGCACAAAAACAATCAGAGATACAACGAGTCCTGATGAGCTCTTCTTCTTGGGCGCAGTTGTGCCAGGGTCATATAGATGCTGTTGAGGATATTGATTCAGATTCCCGCCGGCGGGATGTTGATAATATGACGAAGGCTGGTTCCATGTCTGCGGTTGGTTAGGATGGTGCTGGCCATACGGGGGGACGCCCATTCCTCCCGGATAAAAAACCAGCCCACAATGGGTGCAAGCGTATTGACCGTAGTTAACCGTCATCCCGCAACGAGGACACGAATAAGTCTGCCACATAGTTGCTATCCAACAAACCAGAAGCTTGCTGGTGTCTTGCTATACAACGTTTCTTCCCAGCAATATTATACAAGAGAAACTGTGACAGTGTTAATGTTTGTAACGTTAAAAGAGTGCCTGGTGTTAAGGACACGGCCTAGGACATTATTAGGAGTGGTTGGGGATGAATTATCGCTAAAAATTCAGTCAATGGACTTTATAATTTTTATTATGGCTGAACATACATACCCATGTTTGTTCAATGGTAATAAATTCTAACGGAACCGCAATACGTGCGTGGTCATTCCCGGTATTGCCACTACTGGATCAACTCAGCGGTGGCCTGCTTTTGAATCTGAGTGAGGTTTGGCAAATCAGCCTGACTGGTGACAACCGCCCCGATCATGAGTATGCCTCTGGTGCTCGGTGCCATTATGACATATGCCTTTCCCGTTGGATCCTTGTATGTCATTCCCTTGGCAACCAACACAACCTCAATAGGATTTGACTTCGCCTGATTGTCATCGATGACGAAGAAATTATCCGAATTCATAGAAAAACCGGAGATGGACGAGTATTCAGATAGGTTGGCAGTCACGCGAAGCGGGTGCTGGCTTACGTCGTAGCAAAGGATTGAATAAAGAAGGTCAGCCGACGGCCTGATCACATCTGTGCTGGCGGCCGTTGCCGGCGGTGAGAAAATCCACTGGTTGCTTGGATAATTGAACTTCTTGGTAATTGTTACTTCCATTATGGCGTTAGGTATGCTGATTACCAGGAGCAGATTTACAATGAAGGCTACCACGATAACAGCCAGGAGCGTCAACCCTATCCACGGTATACACTTCTTCATTGCTGGCAGCTCTCCTTTACAATGTGTGGCAGCTCCATTGTCTGCAGCGTCTTAGCGTTTAAATAAGCGGGCCCGGGGTTATGCAAGCGGAGATACACGGACATCGTTTTGGCGTTACCGGCCGGAAGCCAGTTTCCCTGCTGCTGTGTCTTCGACAGATATATTTTAAAACTGCCATCAGGCTCTAACGTAATATCGGTAGAACTGAACGAATAGCGGTTCTGGTCATTGGCTATCAGGAAACCATCCTGATCGTAAACAGTGATATCCTACCATCGGGCGGCAGGCGCCGCGCCCTGTATCATGTAGTTGCAATTGCCCAGCAGCGGATTGCCATCATCGTCAGTGTAAGCATCCAAATAAATCACCTCCGATTTATTCAATGCCATGAGTCCGTTTTCGGCGACCCACGCCCTGACATAGGGGTTTGCCCCGGTGCTGCCAATGGAAAAATTGGTTGACCAGGGGCCGTTCTTAATGTTGCTCCAAACGGGGATAAGATTGACAATGGGGTTAACGGTGAAGTAGCCGATGGCAGCACCTATGACCACGGCTATCACAGCGGCTATGATGAACTTGTAGATGCTCTTTATATCCCTAGCCTTCTTTTTGATGCTACCATACACCGAATGTTATATCAAGTATTTATTACCGAAGCACACGAGAGCATAGCGTGTCCTGGCATTATCAGAACGGATATGCTCAGGAATGGGCACACGGTAGGTGGGAGGCAATATTGGCCGTTATAGATTTTCCCATGATCAGGGCATGTAATTGCAGATGTATGGCGCACACTATGACCGAATCGTGACATTATGGTGTACAATATAAGGAGTGGAATTATGAGACACCAGGTGCTGCGCCTCGCATTGGTCCTTGCAATTTTCTGCCTGTTTGAGATGCTGACCGCCTGGCAGAACCAGATAGCGGTGGCGGACAATACGAACTTGCTATTTCTGCAGAACTGGGGTCACGTCGGCAGTGGACAATCCTGTACCAATTCCTGTGGCCCGTGTGTGTGGTTCCAATCCCTCAAGGGTTAGTTAACCTTACGATCGCTTTGCATGATGGCAAAGAGGAGATGGTGATATGCCCGAACATCCTTTGAAAATCTACGATGATCTCGACCCGAAACTCCTGGCGCGGATTAACGACAACCAGAAACAGGCCTTGGCCGACGGCGCGCTACCCAGAAAAATAAAGTTGCTGATCGCCATGGTATTGGACGCAGTGCACGGCGCCTCGGACGGGGTGAAGGCACTAGCTGGCCAGGCGATTGAGGCAGGGGCTACCAAAGAGGAGATAGCGGAGGCGCTGCAGGTGGCACATTATATCTGCGGCGTAGGCTGCATCTATACCGCGGCCAGAGCTCTCAAAGAGGTGCTCAAGTAGCGGGCAAGCCGGTTACAAGTGGGGCTTACATAATATCTCTTTGACGTGGGTTTCGAAAAACAGGTGAGCGTAGGCCGGCCTCAGCACTATGGCTACGTCTGCTCCGCGGCCGGCGTCTGCCGCGCCCGTGCCGGCGATGGAGATGACATCTTCGTCAACCCGCACCAGTCCGGCATCCGCCGCCATACTGGCTATCTCGCAGGCCACCTTCATGCCCTGGCCGAAGATGCGTAGCGTATTGGCTACGATGTCTCCAATGATGTAAGTTGTGGGAGCCTGCGGGATGGAGCTCTGCCGCATGGCCCGGTTGAGGCCTCCGAAAAGGTGCGTGGTGGTCAGTATTTTTATGCCCTTGCTCTCAACTATCTTCCGGTTTTCCTCCGTGAACTCCTGGAGATTGTGTTCCTTGAAGCCGGCCGAGTGTGTTACAACGATCAGGTTCAGGCCTGTGAAGACATCTGCAGCCTTCACGGCTGTCCAGCCGGTGGTTGACGCAACCACGATCGTTTTGATATCCAATTCCTTGGCGCGCCGCCTGGCAATATTGAGTGTCTCCTCGGTATTCTCCTTGCCCGGTTTGGCAAAATATACAGTGTGTAACTCCATTTTGTGGTCCTCCAATTTTTCCTTCACCCTGGCCATATTCGGGAATTTGGCTGTAGTGGGCGCCAAGATTATGTTACCACTTACTGTGATTGCCACCAAGGAACAGGGTAAGCTGGGTCACGGCCAGGCAGCACAATCAACACTATCACGAGATAGCGATGGTTTCCCGTGCACTCGTGAACTCTCAGGCCGGGTGCAGTCAGGCGAAAGCCGAAACCTTGAGGTTTAGGAGAGATAAGCCGAAGGAAGTCAAGATCAGACATATTGGCAACTGCCTGAAGGCTGACAAAGCTTATGACCACGGTGTCGATAAAGCGCTGGATATTTCTCTCACTAAAGTCCCAAGATAAGGATAGTGCTAAACTTTACAGACTGATTGGAAGGTCATTTAGAACGCACTGGCAACGGACGCAATAAGATATCGGAAAGGGGAATCCGGGGTCTGGGTGGTGGATCTTGCGCAGGGTAGCCCACGGGCAATACCGCCACAGGCAATGTGGTTGGCTGCAATCCGAACATCTCAGTAAGCTCGCCTCCCTCCCCCAGGGCACCCACCCAGCATGAACCCAGTCCCAGCGCCGTGGCGGTCAGCGCCATGTGCTCGACAGCAATATAAGTGTTGGCCATTGCACTTGTGAAGTGCACATTCAAGTCGGAATCAGGTTCGTTTAAAAACAACTCCCTGAATGCCGGATCAGCAAAATAGCCTGACAGTGTCTCGGTTACACCATAGTCTATAGACTCTTGGGAACGTTTCTCTCGGGAGGCTTTTGAATATGCGGTCAGGTCAACACAGCAGACAAACACCACAGGAGCCTCTTCGATAAAAGCTTGGTCGAAACATATCTTGCGGAGCCTTGTTTTCTCATCTTTGTCTGTAACAACTATGAAACGCCAGGGCTGCCGATTGCTGCTGGAGGGTGCCAACCGTGCGGCCTCAAGTATTTCAAGAATGGCATCGTCGGGCATAAGATCAGGTTTAAAACGCCGGATGCTTCTTCGCTGCCGGATCGCTTGCGTGACTGTAAGCATTATTCCAACTCCCTGTTGCAGATAATCTATTAACAGTGTATATGATGGAAGATGATCCGGCTACCCATCCGGCCAGGTAAAAGCTGTCCTACCGTCCAGTCCGTTATCCATGTTAAGCTGTCCCATACGGTTAAGTGAAAAATCCCAAATAAAATAAAAGTTGAGGTCAAAATCCAAGGCAAAGTCGGCATCTGGGGGTATTGTACATCCGCATCCAGTACATTTAGCTAAGATTATAATAGCTGCAAAACAGCCGCCAGAATTATCTGACATTTATGTTTGCTCAACTTATTGACAACGCCCTGGTACGTGTTTGACAATTGTCTCCATACACGAAATCCAACAACTTAAAGTTTCAAGGAGGACACATGTTCGAGGTTTTCTTAACGGCAGAGCAGAGAAATCTCTTGAAAGAAGCGCAGGATCTGGTCAAATGGGTGCCCCGGCAATTAATTCTCGATATGGATGACGAGAAAATCAAATTCCCCAAAGAATTCATAGAGGAGGCGGGAAGAAGAAACCTCCTTGCGTTGCGGGCGCCGAAGCAGTATGGGGGAAGGGCGCTCAAATACGTAGACGATTTTGTCGCGCTTGGCGAGGTCGGCAAACTCGGTGTCCCCTTTGGATGTATCTATGGTATGGTTTCTCTGATCTCTGATGCATTAAATGCTTTTGGAACTGAAGCGCAGAAGATCAAGTATCTTAACCCGTTAATAGCCGGAAAAATGTGGGCCGGCGAAGGGCTCACTGAACCCAGGGGCGGTTCGGACTTCTTTGGGGCAACCACCACCGCCCGCAAGGAAGGGAAACATTATATCCTGAACGGCCAGAAACGCTTTGTGGTAGGGGGCGACGGTGCCGACTTTTTCCTTGTATATGCTGTGACCAACCCTGGAGCGAGTCACAATTCTTTAAGTGCCTTCCTGGTAGAAAGGGATATGGGCATAGAAGTGAAGCATGTGTACGGGCTAATGGGCAGCCGGGGAACCGGGACTGCTAGGATCGTATTCAGAGACATCCGGGTGCCCGAGGAAAACTTGCTCGGGAAGGAAAACCACGGATCGGAAATCTTCTACCACATGATGGTACCTGAAAGAATGGTGGGTTACATCAACGGCTCAAGGGCGCTGCTGGAAATTGCCGCCCGCTATGCCAACAAGCGGAAGGCGTTTGGACAGCCTATCAGAAATTTCGAGGCGGTCAGCTTCAGAATAGCTGAATGCATTACCAAGATCGACGCCGTCAACGCGCTGGCTTACGTAGTGGCCCGAACGATTGATGACCAGGTCGGCACCGCCGGCTATCGAAGAAGGATGGTATCAGAATTGAAAAAATTCGCAACCCAAACTCAATGGGAAGTTGCCAATGAGACCATGCAAATCCTCGGCGGCATAGGATACACCAGGGTCTTTCCCATTGAAAGGGCAGTCAGAGAAACACGGCTTCTACAAATCTGGACCGGCACGAACGATATCCAGAATTTAATTATTCAGCACGAGTTTTTCAAAGAATTGCTGGCCAAGACGGTTGAAGAGAGGAACTACGAAGCTGATGTCTCAATTAGCGCGTCAGAGGCCGCGGAAGAGAAGATTTACGAGTAAATAACCACGAAGTCATATTATCCCCCATATTAGTAAACCCAGGAGGGAATGATGCGCCATCGTGTTGTCAATCAGCGAAATGGGACACTTTTGGAACCAAACACTTTGGTATACTCAGGAGGTGTGAACAAGCTCCTTCTGCGCCTGATTGTAATCTCTGCGGTGGTTAACCGTTTGTATGCGCACCTCCTTTCTACGCTTCAGAATCTGTTCTTCTCCTGCCATATAAGACGTCGGCAGGCGTCACGTAGCCGAGTGCCTTGTGGTAGCGGCGGTAGTTGTAGTAGTCGACAAAGTCGGCAATGGCTCGTTCCAGTTGGCTGGGTAGCGTTCCACTTTGCCGTTGGTCAGGGTGCGGCCAAAATGTGCTTGATACCCACCAGGTGTAGATAATCACGGAAGGCTCTAGAGACATAGCCGGCGTCGAATATAGTGCACACCATCACGAGATGGTAATGGCTATCAAGACACTGGCGAACTCAGATCAAGTGGCACGGTGGCGCAGCTGGAGATAGGGCCAGCGCCGTTCTTGTTATGCTGTTGATTTCTTAATGTAGGTCACGACTACTGCCGGTTTGTCAGTTGGAGAAGCGTCAAAGGAGGTGCTACTATAGACAAGCCGTACGAAGTGTGTTAAGAGGAACATATCATGGAAAAAGTAGCACTGGTAACGGGGTCAACAAATAATGTTGGTAAGGGCATCGCTGAACAACTGGCAAAAGATGGATTCCTGGTCGTCATCACTTCAAGACATGGAAAGGAAGCTAAGGCAGTGGCTGACAGCTTGACCAAAAAAGGTGCGTACTACGAGGTGGATTTTTCTGACCCCGAACAGATAGCAAGTCTTTTTTCGTTTGTGAAAAAGACATTAGCCAGATTGGATGTTCTTGTGAATAACGTCGCCTACACGAAAAACGAATCGATTATGGACTGCACGCTTGAGACTTGGGAACACACCATCAATACTAATCTAAGAAGCTATTATCTATGCACACGCTATGCCGCAGAGATTATGAAGGAGCATGGTGGGGGAAACATCTTGAATATTACCATAGGCAGCGGCCGTGGTATTGGGAACAAGTTCGCCTACTCCGTAAGCAAGGGCGGGGTCAATTCCCTGACGATGAGCTCCGCCATTGACCTTGCTCCCTTCAATATTCGTGTCAATGCGATTTCAATTGGTCCGACAGGAACGCCAGTGGGAAGTAAGGAAAATCCGGATAGGAAAAGAGAATACGAAAGCAATACACTGGCCGGGCATATAGGATTACCTTCCGATATTGCTAATGCCGTATCATTTCTGGTGTCCGAAAAGGCCCAATACATTTATGGTGCCATCCTGCCCGTGGATGGTGGAGGTACTCGGTAGAAATATATTAAAGTCGATTTTACATTTACACCAGCCGATGCGTTAAACACAACAATTTGACGGCCAGTGTCTTATTTTGATCCTATGGAAGGCCTCAGCATGTCATTAAAACTGAATATAGGGGCCGGTTATTAAATGAGCAGACAGAAAACATTGATATTTTTCGGAGCACACCCGGATGATGAAACTTTCGGCATGGGTACTACATTAGCACAATATGCAATTTCCGGAGTCAGAGTTTACTATGTTTGTGCTACGGGTGGTGAGTTGGGTACGGTTGCCCCGAAGTATATGGAGGGATACGCCACTATTACAGACCTGCGCTCGGCGGAAATGAAATGCGCGGCGCAGGCTCTAGGGCTGGCTGGCGTAATTTACCTTGGTTACCGCGATTCGGGTATGCCAGGGTCCCCGGAGAATAAGCACCCGAATGCATTAGCCACAGCCCCTGTTGAAGAGGTTGCCGGAAGAATAGTTAAAATTATCCGCGAGCTTAAACCGTACGTAGTAATTACCCACGATGCCGGTGGAGGCTACGGACACCCTGACCATATAGCTACCCACAACGCCACGGTTACAGCGTTCTATGCTGTCAATGACCCAAAACAATATCCCGAAGCCGGTCCGCCATTTCAACCTAGTAAGCTATACTTCGGAATCCGTCCTCACGGGTATATGAAGTTCATGGTCCGATTGATGCCACTCTTCGGCCAAGACCCACACCGTTTCGGCCGTAACAAAGATATTGATCTCACCAAAATGATTGGTGTGGAATATCCTGTAAATGCGGTTATACGTTTTACCAAGGAAGCTGTAAAGATTCGTAATGAGGCTTTGGCTTGCCATGCCAGTCAGGGCAGCCAGGGCAGTGGCTGGCCGAGACAAGGCCCGTTCCGTATATTACAGATTATTGAAAAGTTCCGGGGGCAACGGGACTATTTCATGCGGGATTATCCGCCACCAACCCTCCACCGGGAAAAAGACCTGTTTGAAGGAGTGAGTTAAGACACTCACTCCTTCTTATAAATACTAGTGGATGCAACTTATTTGTCCATGCCGCGTTGGAGACCACGTAAGTATGAAATTTCTCCGGCATGCTGTGCCGAATGAGTTACCGTCATCAGCAGCATCGAGCCGATGATGGGTTCAAAAGGTAGTCTTCTTGGTGGTGGAGCTTGTCCGCCCGGAGCGGGGGAGGGAGACGGTCCCATCGAAGGTAATTCGACTTTTAGATCCAGTTTCTCGGCAGTCATATCTTCGAGGTATTCAAGTGTGCGTTTGCGTACCGCAGCAGTGTATTCATGTAAATCCTTTAGGTCAGGGACGCAAAAAGAGGCCACTTGTTCGGCTGTATAGTGACCGCCCCTATCACTCTTGTCTTTCCCCAGTTTTTCATACCATTTCTCCTGCTCCCAGACTTGTGGTTTTCGCTGTAATAAAGACTGAACAATTGCATCTTCGACGCGAGCCACGTGGAACAGAATCAGGCCTATTGAATTGGCATCCGGCCGTGGTTGCCACTTCAACTCTGCGGGCGTTAGTGTGTCCAGTGCTCTATCAGTCGACCTTTTGGCATTTTCCAGTCCTGCTTTGATAAGTTCTTTCGAGTCCATACCCAGAGCCCTCCTTTTTAAAATGAAAAATATTTCTTCACTTGAGTGGTGGCCTTGTATTGGTAATCAATAAAGCCGTCAAGCCGATTTAAGAATTTCCCCTGCCAATAATCTTAGCACCATCATTGACCAAGCTGTTTATTGTGTTGTGAATGCCAAGATATTAGAATAATATGCATTCGTATATATTAGCTGACGTTATAGCTTTATCTGCAAATATTATCTGTCTCACGATGACGATTCTTTTTAAGTGGAGGAATCAATATCAAATACGATTTCGACCTGGTATGCGATAGAACTAATACTAATTGTGCAAAGTGGGATGCGGTTAAGGCTGTTTTTGGACGAGAGGACGTCATCCCCATGTGGGTGGCCGATATGGATTTTCCAACGGCAAAACCTATTGTTGAAGCGTTGCGGAAACGAGCCGAGCATGAATTTTACGGATATACGCACTCCGGGTCGAAACTCATGGAGGTTATCATTGACCGCATGCAACGGAAGTTTAATTGGAATGTCCAGCCGGAATGGATAGTATTTACTCCCGGTGTCGTTCCGGCACTTAGCGTTGCCGTAAGAGCATTTACACATCCCGGAGACGAAATTATTCTGCAAGAGCCCGTCTACTATCCGTTTTTCCAGGTGGTAGCTTTAAGCGGATGCCAGAGAGTGAATAATGGATTTAAAGCCATATCAATACCAAAGCCGAGCTAGAGAATGCTTTACATAAGGACGAGATTGCAATTTCTGAAAAACAGAGTGAAATAAAAGATATAGCCCATGTGCGTAACTATCTATCGGATTTCAAAAAGCTGCTGGATATTTCACCACTGGAGCAGAAGAAGGAACTGCTGAGATCGTTCATAAGTAGCATTGAGGTAGGCAAGGAAGAAGTAACTTTGAATTATGCTTTGCCAATGCCGCCGAGCCAGGAGAGGAAGGAGAATGTGGGAGTTCTTGCTATTATACAAAATGGTAGGCCGTGCAGGAATCGAACCTGCGACCCACTGATTAAAAGTCAGTTGCTCTACCAACTGAGCTAACGGCCCATCTATTCGGATGGTTTCATTAGAAACCAGCTTAAAAGTTTATCATAATCTTATTCGCAGAGACAATTAAAGGCACGATACCATTCCGGAAGCTTGAAATAAAAAGTGGAGCGGGTGAAGGGATTCGGACCCTCGACGTCTTGCTTGGGAAGCAAGCACTCTACCGCTGAGTTACACCCGCATAGACGGAATTATATTAGAAATCTCCCACATGTCAAATGGTCTGTCACCTATTTTTCTTTACCCATCCAGGTATCGTAAGCTCAACATTTGAAAACTGTTCAGGCAAGTAGGGCTTAATATCGAGCACTGGTGTGCCATCAATGGCATCCAATCCTGCGACGGTGAGCAGATTTTCTTTTCTCTTAAGCAGTTTGACCACTGTAAGGCCTATTGGATTCGGCCGCACCGGACTTCTTGTAGCGAAGACTCCTTTTAAAGGCAGCGAAGGGTTGCGGTATGGGTGTACCTGCATAATCAGCCGCTCGCCTTTTTTAATTTTATGCAGCCAGAAGACGATGATAATGTGGGAAAAAGAATCGATTCCATCGAGAGCTTTTTGATAGGCCGGGTCGACTATTATCTGAGCTTTTAAATCGTCGTGAGCGACTTTGCGTCTGTTTTTGATACTGCTCTTAACAACACCGATAGGTTTAACACTGAATGCCATACCACAAGTATAGAAGATTTAATTAATGGGCATCAATTGCGGATTAACTAAATTTGAACAACCGTTCGATTAGATATAAAATCAATAGCGCTTCTTGAATATTTTCCTGGAGAATAACATGTCCAAACCTTCGCTTGATTATTTATTTAATCCTTCTTCCATAGCCATTGCCGGAGTGTCTCCGGATGTGAACAGGCCTAACCTGGCGCAGCTATTTGTAAAAACTCTCAGGGATTTTGGTTTCAAGGGTGAAATATACCCTATTCACCCTTCCGGGGGCGAGATTTTCGGAACGAAGGTATATACAAATGTGCGTGAAATCCCCGGCCCACTTGACTATGTTATATCGGCCATACCGGCACGCTTCACGCCCCAGTTGATAGCCGACTGTGCGGCAAAGGGAGTCAAGGCAGTCCACCTCTTCACCTCAGGTTACGCGGAGATCGAGGATGAGATAGGTAAGAAGCTCGAAGGGGAAATATTGAAGATAGCCCGCAAAGGCGGAGTACGCCTGGTGGGGCCGAACTGTATGGGACTCTACTGCCCGTCGTCGGGCCTAACATTTGCCGGAGATTTTCCAGACCAGATCGGTTTCCCGCGCAAGTCAGGGCCTCTGGGTCTGATTTCCCAGAGCGGAGGAAACTGCATTTACACAATACGTGAGGCAGTGGAGAGGGGCGTGTTTTTCAGCAAGGCCATAAGCTACGGTAATGCCGCCGACCTTAATGAAACGGATTACCTGGAATATATGGCGGAGGACCCGCAGACCAAATTGATCGCCATGTATATCGAGGGTGTAAGGGACGGCAAACGTTTCATGCAGGCGTTGAAAAACCTGGCCGGGGTAAAACCTGTGATTATCAATAAAGGCGGCAATACAGAGACGGGGGCCAGGGCCTGCGCCTCACATACCGGCTCCCTGGCCGGGTCGGCTGCCATATGGCAAGATCTTATTAAGCAGGTAGGGGCTATCCCGGCGGGAAGTATGTCGGAACTGGTAGATATGGCAGTTGCCTTTCTCAAGATGAAGGTCCCTCATGGCCGGAATACGGTCGTCATCGGCACCGGCGGAGGAATCGCAGTCCAGTCTTCCGATGACATCACCGGGGCCGGTCTTAACCTGCCGATCCTGCCTCAGGAGGTCAGGAAAAAGCTGGTGAATATATATGGTTCGGAGGCAGGCAGCATTTTCAGAAATCCGGTGGATGCGCCGCCCATGGCAAGCGTGCAGAAATACGTAGAGGCGGTTAAAGTTATTTCTGAATCCAGCCAGGTCGATGTACTTATATTGCATTGTCCCTTCGATATCTGGGCTATGGTGAGCCGCAGCCTGCCGTTGAGGCCTTTTATCGAAACGGTTGCCGAGTTGGCCAAAGTCATAGATAAGCCTATGGCTGCCGTGCTGCACTACAATACAGGCTCCAGCTCGAGGCAGATGGTTGCGGAAGTTCAGGAAAAATTCGTTGACCTGGGACTGCCGGTTTATCCCTCGGTACAACGTGCGGCTACGGCCATTAACAGATATATCGAATATTACGAGAGGTTAAAGGGCGTAAAAAAGTTTTCCGTGGCTCCCTGCAGCAAACGAAAAGCCTGCTGACCTAATATTTTAGAGATTTCTTAACGGTTTTCCCGATCTCCGCCGGGTTGGGAGCAATGATAGCCCCGGCAGCCGATAAAGCCTCTATCTTATCCTGTGCTTTGCCCGTATTGCCGCTGATAATGGCGCCGGCATGCCCCATACGTCTGCCGGGAGGTGCAGAAGCTCCCGCTATAAATGAGATCACAAGTTTGTTGACTTTGTCTTTAATGAATTGAGCGGCGTCCTGTTCCATGGTGCCCCCGATCTCTCCGATGAGCACGATAGCCTTGGTCTCTTCGTCCTCCTGGAAGAGCTTCAGCACATCCACAAAGTTGGTGCCCAGCAACGGATCGCCGCCTATTCCCACACATGTGGACTGTCCGATTCCGAGGCCGGTCAATTGGGCCACCGTCTCGTAAGTCAGCGTTCCACTGCGCGAAACCACGCCTACATTGCCCTGTTTGTGAATTTCCCCAGCCATGATGCCGACCTTGCACTTGCCGGGGGATATTAAACCGGGGCAGTTGGGGCCGATCAGGCGCACAGGCTTGCCTTTGAGGAAACTATGCACGCTAATCATATCCATCACCGGGATGCCTTCTGTGATGCAGACCACAAGCGGAATGCCGGCGTCCGCCGCTTCCATAATCGAGTCGGCGGCCCCGGATGGAGGCACAAAGATAATGCTGGCGTTGGCGCCCGTTTCCCTTACGGCGCTTTCAACGGTATTAAAAACCGGCACTCCGAAAACCTGTGCGCCGCCCTTGCCCGGCGTCATTCCGGCTACGACTTTAGTTCCGTACTCTATACACCGTTGAGTATGAAAGCTGCCTTCGCCGCCGGTGATGCCCTGGACCAGCAGGCGAGTTTTTTCGTCGATTAATATACTCAATTTCGGCCTCCTTTGGAGGCATCCACCGCTTTACGTGCAGCATCCAGGAAATCGGCCGCCTCTATATAGTTAATCCCGGATTCAGCCAGCAGGCGCTTGCCTTCTGCAACATTAGTGCCGGCCAGCCGCACCACGACCGGGACTTTGATATCTATCTGCTGGTAGGCTTCTATTATTCCGCGGGCGATGGTGTCGGCCCGTGCCATACCGCCGAAGATATTGACCAGGATGGCCTTTACATCGGGGTCTGCGGTGAAGACCTTGAAGGCGCTGATCACAGCGCTGGTATTATTAACCGTGCCTATATCGAGGAAATTAGCTGCATTGCCTCCGCAATAGTTGATCAGGTCCAGAACAGCCATAGCCAGGCCGGCACCGTTGACCATGCATCCGATGTTGCCGCTCAGCTTAATATAGTTCTTGATGCCCATTTCATTGGCCCTGGCCTCGAAGGGATCATCCTGCGCCGGATCATGGAGCCGACGTATATCTTCGTGCCTGAAAAGCGCGCTGTCATCGAAATTCAACTTGGCATCGAGGGCCATGATACTGTCATCGCCGGTGATTACCAGGGGGTTGATCTCAGCCAGGGAGCAGTCTTTTTCGTGGAATAATTTGTAAAGGTTAGCCATCAGTTTTACAGCCGGTTTGACCTGCTGAGCACTTAAATTCATGCCGTAGGCCAGTTTGCGCCCTTCGAAATCCTGCCATCCCGCAGACGGGTCGATGTACGCTTTGAGTATCTTTTCCGGGCTGGTGAGGGTTACCTCTTCGATATCCATGCCCCCGGCTTCGCTGGCAATCATTACCGGCATTTTACGGGCATTGTCGATAACGATACTGAGATAAAGTTCGCGCCGCACCTCAACGACTTTTTCCACCAGGACATGGCTGACAGGGGCTCCTCTGGCGGACGTCTGATGCGTAACCAGCCTTGCTCCAATTATCCCAGAAGCTGATTTTTCGGCCTCGTCTGCGTTGGCGGCCAGCTTTATCCCTCCGGCTTTGCCTCTGCCACCTGCGTAGACCTGAGCTTTGACGGCTACCTTACCTTGCAATCCTGCGGCGATCTTTTTCGCCTCTGCCGGTGTACCCGCTACATCTCCGGACGGAACAGGAATCCCATACTGGGATAATAAGGCCTTGGCTTGATATTCATGTATTTTCATCCTGCTCTCCTCTTACCAGCCGGGCACTCACTACGTGGCAAGCGAATTATATATTATTGTGGGTATTGAGAGGGATATTCTTAATCGAAACGTAATAAGGCTATCGACTATTTAAGGCCAAGTTTTTCCGGGCTGACCCGGTATTTGGCTTTACCTTCCTGGTAGAGGTCGCCCCCATAAATGTCATTGATCACCGTCGCCGGGAAATCCTTTACCTCCAGGCGCCTGATAGCTTCAGCTCCCAGGTCGTCATAGGCTATTACGTCAGCTTTAGTGATGGTTTTGGAGATGAGGGCGCCAGCCCCGCCGATGGCGGCGAAATATACGGCCTTATATTTTTTCATGGCATCCTTAACGGGCGACTGGCGGTCGCCCTTGCCGATCATCCCTTTAAGTCCTTCGGCCATAAGCCGGGGAGCATAGACATCCATGCGGCCGCTGGTGGTCGGCCCGGCAGAGCCGATGGCATGTCCGGGCTTGGCCGGCGATGGTCCCATATAGTAAATAACCTGGTTTTTCAAGTCCAGGGGCAGCTTTTCACCTTTATCCAGGGCTTCAACCATACGTTTATGGGCTGCATCCCTGGCGGTATAGATCACTCCCGTGATTAGTACCTGGTCTCCGGCCCTGAGCTTTTCCACCGTTGTTTCATTGAGGGGCGCCTTTATATTGATTGTTTCCATAGCTAAATCCTTTACATAAACACTTTATTTTGGTTCCACTGTAAATTCAGGGACGTCAATTTTCGGCTTGGCCAGCGCTGGTGGGGTGGCGAGGGTAGCCGGCGCTGCTGTCTTTTTAATGCCCAGTGCTTTGGCTGCAACGCCTTTTCGGAGCAATTGGATGCCAAGTGCGGGGTCTACGCCTTTAGGGCAGGCCTCGGAGCAGGCGGCAGCGAAATGGCAATTCCAGACTGCGTGGTCTTTTTCTACTATTGCATACCTAAAGTCCTGCCCCTCGTCCCTGCTATCTGCACAGTAGCGGTAGGCCTGGCCCAGGGCCTGCGGGCCCAGGAAAGCTTTGTCGCTGGCGGACGTAGGACAGGCGGCGATACAGAGGCCGCACTTTATACAGTAGGTGAATTGCAAATATTCATCCAGTTGCTGCGGCTTTTGCAGATATCCGGCTGTAGGCTTTTCCATTTCTTCTTTATCTTCCCGGATGATGTAAGGCTTTACGGATTTATGGTGTTCGAATAGGGTATCCAGTTTTGGAACCAGGTCTTTGATGATGGCCATATTAGGCAGGGGTTTGAGGGTCAGTTTATCGGAGTGGAATTCCTCAACCTGTGTGTGGCAGGCTAAGTGAGGATATTCATTTATCAGCATGCCGCAGGAACCGCAAACACCCATGCGGCAGGAAGTCCGGAATGCCAGGCTGCTGTCAAGGTTTTCCTTAATGTACAAGAGTCCTTCCATCACAGTTGTCCCCCGCTTTACGGGAACTGTGAATTCCTGAAAATGTGGTTTCCGGTCTTTTTCGGGATCGAACCGCTGCACCCGGAAGGTTATTTTCTTGACAGCATCATTGTTCATTAATTTCTCCGTAACTTATCTGTAGCTGCTGAACAGGGCTATCGGTGCGTAAGTGCCCAGGATCAGGAAAATAACTCCGAAGGCTATTATAAATCCCGTTAAAATACGTATGGCCAACGCCGACAGGTTTATTTCCAGGAGTATGTTGCGAAACCCGTTTAAAGCGTGAAACAGCCCGAACGCCAGAAGGGCAATATATATTCCTACCCATGAACCCTGGTGCGCTCTCTCCATCATGGATCCCCAGGTTGTGGGATCGGCAACCTTGATTCCCAGTAAGCCGAGCACGACAAACCATTGCTGCACGGTGATATGGATGGCAAGTAATACGGCCACCAGGGCGCCTGTGATCATTTGTGAGATCTGCAGATATGTATTCTTCATCCCCAGCCTCTCACTGTGAAATCGATGAAAAAAGCCACGGCCAGAACCATAATCGCCGCCAGTGTGACCAGCGTCCAGGCCCGCTTTCTGCGGATAGCATCAGTAAACGGATATATAGGCGGCACCGGTTTTCCGAGGGCAAATCCCAGTTCCTGAATTATCAGTCTGAGGCCGTTCAGGGCGTGGTATGAGAAGGCTGCAACCACCAGGAATTCCCCTACCCTGAACAATGGATTATCTAAAAAGCTGATGGTCGAGGACCATATGGCCTCGCCCTGTACGCGAAAAATGGTGGTCACCGTCAGATGAAACAAACCGAAAAGCAAGAGGCCCAGGCCTGTGATCCTGTGAAGCAGATACAGATAACGTTCCAGCTTGTAGTTTCCGCCCCAGACCCACCCCCACATTCCTAAATAATTTTGATGAGGCCCTTTATCTGCCATATATGACCTCCTAATATTTCCTTTCCACCGGGTTCCAAAGACTTATGGTGACCGGTATATATTCAAGGCGCGGCCCGTTGGCGGTGCGATATGCCAGAGTATGTTTCAGCCAGTTCGTATCGTCTCGGGTCTTATAATCACGCCGCGCGTGCGCGCCGCGCGACTCCTGGCGGGCCAGAGCACCGGATACAACTACTTCGGATAGTTCGATGAGATTGTCCGTCTCAAGTGCGTTTAGCAGGTCGGTATTATATATGCGGCCGGGGTCCATTACCTTAACCAGCGGCAGCCTCTGTTTAATATCCCTTATTACTTTCAAAGCGGCTTCGAGCTCGGAAGCAGTCCTGAAAACTCCAGCCTTGGTGTCCATGCTTTTGAGGAGCTCGTTCTTCAGGGCGTAGGAGTTTTCGGCTCCGGAATTGCTGAAACGTTTGAATATGCTGGATTCCGCATCTTTTATCACGGAATCTTCTGGCAAATCAGCATATGCTTTCATTGTTTTAACATATTGGGCCGCCTTTTCACCGGTGATCTTACCCCAGACCAGGCATTCGGCAGTGGAGTTGGAGCCGAGGCGGTTGGCGCCATGCAGCGATACGCAGGCGGCCTCTCCCGCCGCCCAGATGCCCGTCACCGGCGTGGCGCCATCTATATTTGTGTGGATGCCGCCCATGGTATAGTGCGCGGCCGGACGTACCGGAATGGGCGTAAATATGGGATCGATGAAATCGAACCTCATGGCAACCTCACGGATCAAGGGCAGACGTTCGTTGATCTTATCGGCCCCGAGATGGCGTAGATCGAGATGCACATAGTCCAGCCCGCTTTCTTCAATATATCCGCGGCCGGCTTCGATTTCGGTCATCTCAGCCCTGGAGATAATATCGCGTGGAGCCAACTCCATTTTGGATGCGGCATATTTCTCCATGAACCGCTCACCCTGGCTGTTAAACAGGTAACCACCTTCGCCGCGAGCGGCCTCAGTAATCAGTATCCCCGAAGGCACGAGCCCGGTGGGGTGGAACTGGATAAACTCGAGGTCTTTGAGAGGCAGCCCCGCCCTGTAGGCCATGGCCATACCATCACCGGTGGCGGTGAGGGAGTAAGTAGTGAACCCGTACATGCGGCAGGCGCCCCCCGTGGCAATAATCAGAGCCTTACCCCTCAGAACGAAGCACTCGCCGCTGGTCAGGTTCCAGACGATAACTCCGCGGAAAATATTATCCTTTACCAGGATGGAATGTACATAGCATTCATCATATCTGACGATGTTGGCATGCCTTTGCAACGTATCGTAAAGGGTCTGCATTTCGAAGAAGCCGGTCTTGTCGGCTGCAAAGGTGGCGCGATCGAAGCTATGACCGCCGAAGGCACGCTGATTGATGCGGCCGTCGGGCCGTCGCGACCAGGGGATGCCCCAGTGTTCCAGCAGGTTTATCTCTCCGGGTATCTCCGTAACGAAACGCAATGCTACATCCTGGTCGCAAAGAAAATCGGCGCCTCGAACGGTATCCCAGGCATGCAGCTCAATGCTGTCGCCATTTTCCGGCTGCATTACCGCCGCAGTTCCTCCCTCGGCGCACACCGAGTGTGCACGCATGAGTTGGACCTTGGACACAACGGCGATATCAGCCTCGGAGTTCTTGCGTGCGATCTCTACGGCTGCACGCAAGCCAGCAAGGCCGGCGCCCAGGACTATTACATCATGCTGCTGCGTTATCACAGCACCGCCTCTTTATGGCGTGCTGCATGGCATTGCAAATTCACAGCCAGCGGCATGCTGGCGATATGAGCGGGAAATGTATCAATATTTACACCCAGCGCCGTTACTGTGCCGCCATATCCCTGGGGCCCTATTCCCAGTGCATTAATGCGTATGAACAGCTCCTTTTCCAAATCGGCTACCTCAGGGTCGGAATTATGGTCTCCCACTTTGCGCAGAAGGGACTTCTTGGCCAGCTCCATAGCTTTCTCGGCTGTCCCTCCAATACCCACACCCACAATAATGGGCGGGCAGGGATTGCTGCCTGCTTCTTCAACCGCCTTAATTACAGAATCAATGATGCCCTGGCGGCCTTTGGATGGGGTCAACATGAAAAGGCGGCTCATATTTTCGCTGCCTCCGCCTTTGGGCACTATAGTAATTTTCACTTTATCTCCCGGTACTATATCCGTATGGATGATAGCCGGTGTGTTATCTTTAGTATTGACGCGTGAGGAGAAGGGCTGCTTTACCATTGACTTTCTCAGATAACCGGCTTCATAGCCCAGCCGCACACCTTCATTTACCGCATCATAAAGGCCGCCGCCCGCGATATGGACGTCCTGTCCCACCTCAAGGTAGACTACTGTAGCGCCGCAGTCCTGGCATATGGCAAGCTGTTCCGCTTTAGCCATGCGTGCATTTTCAATAAGTTGTTCGAGGGTCTGCTTGCCGATAGGGGACTGTTCGCTTGCCAAAGCCTGCTGAAGGGCAGCCATGACATCTTCAGGAAGAGAATAATTGGCTTCCTGGCATAGCCGTGCCACTGCTTCCGTAATTTCCTTAACGTTGAGTTCTCTCAATTTAATTATCCTTTTCCTGGACGATTCCGGGATGCTTCAGTCTTTGGGCGCCGGTGGAATAAGGCCCTCTTTCATCAGCAGGGCAGCCGACTCCCTGGCATTCTTAATCATGGCCTCGGCCTGTTTGGTCAATTCTTCCCTGGTCGCCTTAATCCGGGCGACGCCCTGTTCCTGTGCCTTCATGCCTACGGCCACGGCTTCCCGGATGAATACTTCCCATTCACCCATAGTCGGTGCGATATTATCTTCATTGATGCCCCTGTCCTCGGCACATTGGGCCAATTCATGGGCTGCAGCCAGGCACATCTCATCTGTGATGGTCTTGGCCCTGACATCCAGCGTTCCGCGGAAGATAGCAGGGAAGCCGATGGAGTTGTTAACCTGGTTGGGGAAATCGGATCTGCCCGTGGCAACGATCCTGGCCCCAGCTTCCTTGGCCTCCCAGGGCCAGATTTCGGGGATGGGGTTGGCGCAAGCAAAAACTATAGAGTTTTTAGCCATACCTTTGATCCACTCAGGCAGAATTACGCCGGGGCCGGATTTGGCCAGTGAAATGCAAACATCGACACCTTTTAATGCCTCCGGGATGCCCCCGGTCCTGTGCTCAGGATTGGTGGTCTGGCAGAGCGCCCATTTATAAGGATTGTCCTTCTGCTGTTGCTCGAGGTCTTTCCTGCCTGTATGAAGGATGGACTTACTATCCACCACAATAGTGTTGGCCGGCTTCAAGCCGTCGGAGAATAACAGCCGCAGGATGGCAACATTGGCGGCGCCGCTGCCTATAACCGCCATGGTAACATTCTCTTTTTTCTTGCCAACGATTTTCAGGGCGTTGATGAGCCCTGCAAGGGTGACGGCTGCAGTTCCCTGCTGGTCGTCATGCCATACCGGGATACGCGCTTCGGCACGCAGTTTATCCAGTATGTAGAAACATTTGGGATTGGAGATATCTTCGAGATTAATTCCGCCGAATGATGGTTGAAGCAGCTTAACGGTCTGAATGATCTCATCAGGATCCTTGGTATCCAGGCAGATCGGCACGGCATCTACGCCGCCCAGATATTTAAATAAAAGTGCCTTGCCTTCCATGACCGGCATTCCGGCTTCGGGGCCTATATCACCCAGGCCCAACACCCGGGTGCCGTCGCTGACAACGGCAATGGTGTTCCATTTATTGGTATAGTCATAGGCTTTATCACGGTCCGCCTGTATAGCCCTGCAGGGTTCCGCCACGCCGGGCGTATACCAGATGGCGAAGTCATTGAAGTCTCGAACTATGCATCTGGGCATGGTCTGCATTTTCCCTCTGTAGTACTTATGCAGCTTGTTGGCGACCTCGGCCGGTTTACGGGCCTTGGCCAGCAGCTCTTCTACGGTAGGTTTTTCTGACATGAGTTACCCTCCATTCGCGGTTATACGGGGGAAAATGCGGAAAATATTATGCTCCCGTAATCCTTGTAAATCAATAGCTCGTATTTACTCCACAGTCGGTAATAGAAGCGACGTCCTGCGAGGAATATTGCAATGGTAATATTTCGGTCGATTGACCTAAAACAGGACAAAATCTACCACCGTTTACTAATGCTTGTCAATATTTTTGCGTTTTGTTTTAGTCGGCAAACTCCTTTTCTGCAAAATCACAGGGTCGATGGAATGAACGATGCCCAAAGCGGCATCCTGGCATCTCCGGATATAATCTTCAAGGGTGTAGTGTTTTCTCAGGTGCCAGCGCTTTAAGGACCACATGTGTTCCAGCATGACTATGTAGTAGGCTGCCAGCTCGGAGTCCTTGATTTTAAATTCCCCCTTTTTACGCCCGGCCTCGATAATATTCCTCAACAGGTCATTGGCTTCATATTCCAGCTTTATTAACTGTTTGAGGTGACGCTGGCTCATATTCCTGGATTCGCGGTACCAAAACAATATGGTGTCCTGGATGGTATCCTGCAGGATGAGCGCTTCCTTGATCTTCATGGTCAACGCCTCACTGTAGGAAATGAAGGGCATCTGGTCGCGTATTTCCTGGTCGTACTCTTTCATCTGGTCCGTTGTCATCTGCACGAACAGGTCAAAAAAATCATCCTTCGATTTTATATAGTAATAGAGATTGCCCTGGCTTATGCCGCAGACCTCAGCTATCTGACGTGTTGTTGTTTGACGGTAACCGTTTTTAAAAAAAAGCTCAGCAGCCGTTTTAACGATCTGCTTCAAACGGGCATCTTTGCGTTTTAGTATATTGACCTGTCCGCGTTTTGTTTTGGCTTTCAATTCTGAACCCTGAGCTTACTATCCCACAAATTTTCTATCCGGTTGTTTTAAAAACGGTGTGCCGTTCCCATTGGGGCGACGGTTGCGGAAAATCGGTGCGAAAGTGTGCGCCGCGGCTTTCTTCCCGCATTAAGGCGGCTTCCGTCACCAGCCTGGCATTCAAAATCATTGCGTTCAATTCATAGGAGGCGCGGTCCGTTGGCTGTGGCATCACCTTTTGCCAGGCGGCCAGAATGCCGGCTGCACGATTGAGTCCTTCCCCTGATCGCACTATACCAACCTCATCCCATAAAAGGGATTGCAGGTTGGCTAGGTTCAACAATGGGATATCACCTTGATCCGACTGCGGGCTCAGGTGGTGCCAGTCGGTTTTAGACGTAATTGTAGCAGTGCTATTAGACTGCATCTGAGATTTTTCGATGATTCTTTTGCTGAATACGACCACTTCCAGAAGGGAATTCGATGCCAGCCGGTTAGCTCCGTGAACCCCGGTGCAGGCTGTCTCGCCTGCGGCAAAAAGGCCGCCTATATTGGTCTCTCCCCAGGTATTAACCTTAACCCCTCCCATAAGATAATGAGCGGCGGGCGCCACCGGAATCAGGCCTTTGGTGATATCCAGACCGTGGTCCAGGCAGTAGCGGTAAATATGGGGGAACCTTGTGGTAACTTTGACTGCGGGGATATGTGTTACATCCAGGAAGACCCTGTCACTGCCAGTTTTTCTCATTTCAGAAACAATGCTCCGGGCCACAATATCCCTGGGGGCAAGCTCGCCTTCTGCGACATAGTCGGGCATAAAACGGTAGCCGTCCACGTTCCTGAGTATGCCGCCCTCACCTCTGACTGCCTCGGTTATAAGGAAGGGCCAGACACCGGGGAGACGCAGGGCTGTGGGATGGAATTGATAGAATTCCATATCCGTGATTTCGGCGCCGGCTTGATAAGCCAATGCTATGCCATCGCCGGTGGCGGTATCGGAATTGGTGGTGTATTTATACAGTCTGCCTGCACCGCCGGTAGCGAGGATGATGAAACGGCACCTGTATTCTTCGCTCAATCCGCTACGGAAATCGGTGGCCTTTATACCCACAACACAGCCTTTTTCAACCACTATCTCGGTCGCCAGGCAGTACTCAAGCACAGTAATGCCTGAGATTAATACCTGTTCGCTTAAGGTTGACTCGATGTACTCGCCGGTAGCATCGCCTCCCGCATGTATTATTCGTGGTACGCAGTGGGCAGCCTCCCTTGTCAAAGCAATCTCGCCATCCAATGTATCGAACGGGACTCCATACCTGATCAAGTCTGATATGCGGTCCGGGGCCTCGTTGACCAGGATTTTCACCGCTTCCGGATTGCACAGTCCGGCCCCGGCTTTAATAGTATCGTTATAGTGCAGGTCCGGGGAATCATTTTTCCCAATGGCAGCAGCGATCCCGCCCTGCGCATACCTGGTATTACACTCTTCAATTCCGCCTTTGGTGATAATAAGCACATTGCCATAGTCTTTAGCCAGCAGGGCGCTGTAAAGCCCGGCAATTCCGCTGCCAACTATAATGTAGTCATAATGTTTCATTCTCATATCTGTTTACGATGTAAGATGATTAAGTATGACGGCCTGTCGGACTGGATAAAAAAATGACCTATTGAAGCCATTTTAACACGGGAATCAGCATACTGACCAATTTGATTGGTAATTTGGTGCACCTGCATCACATAAGAAAGTCCCGCTGTACTTTAAGTACCCGGGACTTTAAATTATTCGGGCTATGGAATGTTAGTTATGCTTTCTCTACGATTGCGCAGACACCCATACCACCTCCGCCGCAGATGGCGATCAAGCCTGTTTTAGCGTCCCGCCTTTTCATTTCATGGGTCAAAGTGGTCATAATGCGTGCGCCGGTTGCGCCGAGCGGATGACCCAACGAAACACACGAGCCGTTGACATTGATTCTGTCGTAGTCTTTCTCTGTTAGACCGAGTTCCTTCATGTTGGCAAGTATCTGAGCGCTGAATGCCTCGTGTATCTCGATGAGGTCTATCTGGCTGATTGTCAGTCCGGCCTTTTTCAAGGCCATTTCTACGGCCAGGCTGGCGGATTTATAGGCTTTGCGGGGATCGGCGCCACTATAGGCGAAGGCTTTAACGGCGGCTAACGGCTTTAACTTCAGGCTCTTAGCTTTCTCCTCAGTCATCAGGACACAGGCTGCAGAGCCGTCATTTTCTCCCGAGGAGTTGGCGGCGGTGCATACACCACCTTGCACAGGCCTGAGTTTGGCCAGCGTTTCCAGACTGGTATCTTTGCGCGGGCGCTCGTCAACGCTAAATAATACGGGCTCTCCTTTGCCCTGCGGGATGGAGATGGGGACGATTTCCTCCTTGAATTTTCCGTTTTCCTGGGCGCTGCAGGCGCGCTGGTTGCTGATGAGTGCCCATTTGTCGACTTCTTCCCTGGTGATGCCGTGTTCCTTGGCAGCGGTTTCTGCCCAGGTCATCATTGACTGCAAGATGCCGAATCTCTCTTCCGGCTGGGACATCACCCTGCCCTTTTGCACCCTGTCATACATTGGGATTGACCAAGTGGACATGCTGCCATGCCCTTTGGGCATGTCGCCGGTGCCGCCCAGCGACCACCTGATATCGCCCTTCAAATAGAACTCCGCCGTACTCATGCTCTCAACTCCGCCTGCTACCATGATGTCCATATTGCCTGTCTGAATCATCATAGTGGCTATGGTGATGGCATCCAGCCCTCCCGGGCAACGCCGGTCATGCGTGAATCCCACTACCTCAACCGGCCACCCCGCCTTGAGCAAGGACATACGGGCGATATTAACATATTCTCCGCTCTGGTAATTCTGTGCCAGTATAACCGCATCGACCGATTTCGGTTCGAGGTTGGACCTTTTTACCACTTCATTAAGTATGGGCGCGGCTAAATCGTAGGCAGGCACGGTACGTAAAGCGCCTCCGAAATTTCCGATCGCTGACCGTGCGGCGCTGGTTATCACTACTTTACTCATTGTTGCCCTCCCATTTTCAAAATTTCTATCTTAAAAAGCTTACTACCCACAGGATTATAACATGACGGTAAATCCACAAAGTTTGTCCATAAGTAGATAAGATGCAGCTATTTTACGCCGATCTCACGTGCTATCACACGTAGCTGTATCTCGGAAGTGCCTTCGGTGACCGTTCCCAGCCGGGCATCACGGAAATAACGCTGGGCGATCGAGTCCTCCATCAGGCCGTAGCCTCCGCATATCTGCAATGCTTCCATGGTCGTGCGTGCGGCTGCCTCACTAGCATGAAGTTTAGCCATGGCGGCTTCTTTGATATGCGGCCTACCCTGGTCGTACACCCATGCTGCCCTGTATATCATCCACATGGCAGTCTCAATGTCCATAGCCATGCGCGCCAACTTGAAAGCATTAGCCTGGAAGCTGCCGATAGTCTGGCCGAACTGCATCCGGTCATTCCCGTATGCCAGCGCATTATCATAGGCAGCCCGGGCCAGTCCCAGGCTCCGGGAGGCATGGGAAATCCTTCCGCCCATT
>DBZK01000043.1 GCA_002311135.1 Dehalococcoidia bacterium UBA1162 | reverse complement strand
GAGCCGGTGGGCATGGCCTGCCTGGAGCGCGGGCTGCTGGTCAACCGGGTCAAGCCCGATGCGCTGAGGTTCATGCCGCCCCTGACGGTGTCACCCAAAGAAATCGATAAGGCGCTGGATATACTGGACAGCGTGTTAAAGGAGAGACAATAAAGATCATGGCTAAAAGAGAGAAGGTAGTCCTGGCTTACAGCGGCGGGCTGGATACTTCGGTCGCTATCCAATGGCTGGCCGATAAATACCATATGGATGTGATAACGCTGTGCGTGAATATAGGCGGCGTGACCGACGTGGAGGGCATCAGGAAGAAGGCCCTCAAGCTGGGCGCCGTCAAGTCCTTCGCCGTGGACGCCAAAGAGGAGTTCATTAAGGATTACGTCTTCCCGGCCATAAAAGCAGATGCTCTGTACGAGGGCCAGTACCCGCTGGCTACGGCACTGGGCCGTCCCTTAATGGCCAAGTGGCTGGTGGAAACGGCGCATAAAGAGGGCGCTACTACCGTGGCGCACGGCTCGACCGGCAAGGGCAACGACCAGGTGAGGTTCGACGTCAGCGTGTTCGCGCTGGGCCCCGAGCTGAAGATTGTGGCCCCGGCCCGCGAGTGGGGCATGACCCGCGAGGGGACCATCGACTACGCCCAGAAACATAAGATACCCGTGCCTGTGAAGAAGGACAAGCCCTATTCCATCGACGAGAATCCCTGGGGACGCGCCATCGAGTGCGGCGTGCTGGAGGACCCCTGGTGCGAGCCTCCCGAGGATATCTACGCCTGGACCAAGTCGCCCTCAGATGCCCCGGCAAAGCCGGAGTATATCGAGCTGGGATTTGAGAAGGGCCTGCCTGTGAGTTTGAACGGAAAACGCATGGACGGGCTGACGCTGATAGATAAATTAAATGTAATAGCCGGGCGCAACGGCATCGGCCGCATCGACCACATCGAGAGCCGCCTGGTGGGCATCAAGTCCAGGGAGGTCTACGAGGCCCCGGCGGCGCAGGTGATACTCAAGGCGCACCTGGCGCTGGAATATATGACCATGACGCGGCACCAGTTGAGGTTCAAGGAGCTGGTGGCGCGCGAGTATTCCGACCTGGTCTATAACGGCCTGTGGTTCTCGGCGCACCGCGAGGACCTGGATGCCTATATCAACAGCTCGCAGCGCTTCGTGACCGGCTCCATCAGGGCCAAGCTGTCCAGGGGCAACTGCATCATCGTGGGCAGAAAATCGCCCTACTCGCTCTACAGCTACAAGCTGGCCACCTACGATAAAGAGGACGTCTTCGACCAGAGCGACGCCGTGGGCTTCATCCGGCTGTGGGGACTGCCCCTCAAGATTCAGGCGCAGGAGCAGACGGCTAAAACGGCGAAGGCTAAACTCGCTAAGAGCAAGAGATCAATCACGTAACAGTGCTGTGAAAGGAGGAGATGGGAATGGATACCTCGAGTTTGGTGGTCTGGCTAATGGGCGAAGTGCTGATCGCCGTCGGGTTACCTCTTTTTTACATAGCGAGATATTTTTCAGCTCCCGAAGATAAAAAGAAACAAAAGGCACGGGACCTGAAAATTATTGCCGTAGTCTGGATGGTAGTTGGAGTGCTGATTTACATAGAAGTTATCGTGTCTCAATTTTGGATTAAATAATTGCGAGAAATAAATCAAGGTATAAATGATGGCTATTAAGAAAGAGGTCAGGTTACGGGGCCGATTCAAGCAGGAGATCAACAGCAAGGTACAGCGCTACCTGGCGTCCATCCCCTTCGATTGGCGTCTCTACAGGCATGATATCGAGGGCAGCCTGGCGCATGCCGAGATGCTGGCCCGCCAGAAGATCATAACCCAGGCCGAGTTCAAGAAGATCGAAAGCGGCCTGCTCTCCATCCGTGATGAGATAGACAGCGGCGATTTCCAGTTCAAGCACGAGCTGGAAGACATCCACATGAATATTGAGAGCCGCCTGTTCGAGAAGATCGGCGATACGGCCGGCAGGCTGCATACGGCGCGCTCACGCAATGACCAGGTGGCCCTGGATATGCGCCTCTTTGCACGTGAAGCCTCCTGGCAGGTGATAAAGACCCTGCAAAACTTCAACATGCAGTTAGTTGATATGGCGGAGAAAAACATCCGGGCGGTGATGCCGGGCTACACGCACCTTCAGCATGCGCAGCCGGTGCTCTTCTCACATTACATCATGGCCTATTTCCACATGTTCAGCCGGGATATCCAGCGGTTCGAGGACTGCCTGAAGAGGATAAATGTCATGCCGCTGGGCAGCGGCGCACTGGCGGGTGTGCCCTACCCGGTGGACCGCGAGTTCGTGGCCGGGAAGCTGGGGTTCGACTCCGTGAGCGCCAACAGCATGGACTCGGTATCGGACCGTGACTTTATCATCGAGTTCGAGTCGGCCGCCGCCGTGACCATGATGCACCTTTCCAGGCTGGCCGAGGAAGTTATTTTGTGGTCGTCACGCGAGTTCGGCTTCATCGAAGTCGGCGACGCTTACTCAACCAGCAGCAGCATGATGCCGCAGAAGAAGAACCCCGACGCCGCCGAACTGGCCAGGGGCAAGACCGGACGCGTCTACGGCAACCTGATGGGCATGCTGACCGTGATGAAAGGCCTGCCGCACGCCTACAACCGCGACCTCCAGGAGGACAAGGAAGGCTTTTTCGACACTTACGATACGCTGATCTCCAGCCTGGAAGTGATGTCGGGCCTGATAGGCTCGATAACCATCAACAAGGCCAGGATGAAATCGGTCATGCAGAGTTATATACTGGCTACCGACCTGGCCGATTACCTCGTGCACAAGCACGTGCCATTCCGCGAGGCTCACAGCGCCGTAGCCCGGCTGGTGGCCTACGCCATGGATGCCAAAAAGGAGCTGAATGAACTCAGCCTGGCGGAATACAGGAAGTTCTCCAAGCTTTTCGATAAAGACATATTTGAGGTCACCCTGGATAAGTCCCTGGAGGCCAGGGCATCGCAGGGAGGCACGGCCACCGAGCAGGTCAGGCACAGCATTGCCGAAGCCAGGAAGAGCATAAGGAAATATGCCGCGTAAGAAGATCAAGATAGCGCCCTCGATATTGTCAGCCGACTTCAGCTGCCTGGGGCAGCAGGTCAAAGAGGCCGTCAAAGCGGGCGCCGACTATATCCACGTGGACGTGATGGACGGGCACTTCGTGCCCAATATCTCCATCGGCATCCCCGTGGTCGAAGCCCTGCGCAGGACCACCAAAATACCGCTGGATGTGCACCTTATGATCGAGAAGCCGGAGCTTTACCTGGAGAAGTTTGCGCAGGCCGGCGCAGACATCCTGACGGTGCACGTGGAGGCCTGCAACCACCTGGACAGCACGGTCAAGACCATCAAGAAGCTGGGGCTTAAGGCAGGCGTATCGCTCAATCCGGCCACGCCGCTGACGGCCATCGACGAGATCTTGCCGCTGGCCGACCTGATACTGGTGATGACGGTCAACCCGGGGTTCGGAGGCCAGGAGTTCATCGTGAGCATGGTGGACAAGATAGCCAGGTTGAGGAAGATATTTTATAATAGGAAAATCAAGGCGGAACTGGAGGTTGATGGCGGCATAACAGCCGTGACGGCGCCTGCAGTTACCAGAGCAGGAGCGGACGTGCTGGTAGCAGGTTCAGCGATTTTCAACGCGAAACTTGGTATCGGCGCGGCTATGAAAGAATTGCGGAAATCCGTATGTTAACGGGGTACCTTGTTCCTGGTCCTGATGCACCTGGAACACAGGTTGGCACGGTAGGCCTTCCCATCGATCGTAATAGTCGTAGGTTGAACGTTCGGAAGCCATACCCTGCGGGTATGCTGCTTGGAATGGCTGATCCTGTTTCCGAAACGCAGGGTTTTTCCACACATATCACATTTGATTGCCAATTTAGAACCTCTTTTGTTTGATTAGTTTACCGGTAATTAACAACAATGGTATATAATACCACAATCGTTTTGATGTTTAAAGGAGACCGATGAAGCAAACAAATTCCTGGAATGGCAAAGACTTGAGAGACATGTTTGCCGCAGGAAGCAACTGGTTGGAAAAAAGTGTTGCAGAGATCAATGCCATCAATGTCTTTCCTGTGCCCGACGGCGATACCGGCACCAATATGCTGCTGACGCTGCGGTCTGTGATTGAGGAGGCCGACAGGGCCGCCGACACCACTACATCTGTCATGTCCAAGGCCATGTCGCACGGGGCACTATTGGGCGCACGCGGCAACTCGGGCGTCATACTGTCGCAGGTTTTCCGCGGCTTCTCCAAGGGGTTCGATGGCAAAGACAATTTTACGGGCGGTGATTGGGCCAAAGCCTTTGAGCAGGCTGCCAAAACAGCGCGCGAGGGCCTTTCCAACCCGGTGGAGGGGACCATTCTAACAGTCATCCACGACTCTGCTGTCATGGCCAAACAATATGCCGAGAAAAATCCTGAGGACCTGATAGGGATAATGGAAGCCGCAGTTAAAGAGGCCAGGGAATCCGTAGCCCGCACCCCGACCCTGCTGCCGGTGCTGATGGAAGCGGGCGTGGTGGATGCCGGGGGAGAGGGACTTTATATTTTGCTGGACGGCGCCCTGCGGTTCCTCAAGGGTGAGCTGGAAGACCTTCAGTTCCGCAAGCCGCAGATGGTAAGCGCCAATATAACCGCCACCAGGAATATCGGTGTGACCGCCGCCGAGGAAGAGGAAGCCTACGGCTACTGCACCAACTTCCTGCTGGAAGGCGATACGCTGGACCCGGAGAAGATAAAAAAGAAGCTGGAAGGCAGGGGACTGTCCCTGGTCGTGGCCGGCGACGAGACAAACGTGCGCGTGCATATTCATACCTACGACCCCGGCAGCATACTGGCCTATGCCACCACGCTGGGTACCCTGCACCAGATACAGATACAGAACATGGACGACCAGCATGTGGGGTTCAAGGAGATGCAGCGTCAGAAGGCTTTGCCGGCAGATATCGCCGTGATAGCCGTGGCCTTCGGCGAGGGCATGACCAAGGTCTTCGAAAGCCTGGGCGCCATCGTAGTGAAGGGCGGTCAGACCATGAACCCCAGCGTAAAGGAGATACTGGCGGCCGTGGAATCCGTCGATGCGCAGAAGATCATTTTATTGCCCAACAATAAAAATATCATTTTGACTGCCACGCGCATCAGGGAGCTGACGCAGAAGGCGGTAGAGGTCATACCCAGCAGGACCCTGCCGCAGGGCGTGACGGCGCTGCTGACCTTCAACTATGAGAACACGCTGGAAGAGAACATCCAGTCTATGAGCGAGGCCATCAAGGGTGTCAAGTCGGTGGAGATCACCACGGCGGCGCGCTCCACCCAGTTGCACGGCATGAAGATCAAGCAGGGGCAGGCCATTGCCATCATCGACGATACCGACCTGGTAGCCTGCGCGGACGATGTCACCGAGGTGCTCATGTCCAGCCTGAATACGGCAGGCGTTGACTCAGCGGAGCTGGTGACGCTTTATTACGGCGCGGACATCAAGCCCGAGCAGGCCGAGGTCGTGACCAACAAACTCAAGGAGAAATACCCGGGCAAACAAATAGAGATGGTTAGCGGTGGGCAACCGCACTATTTTTATATAGTGTCACTGGAATAAGGGTTGAGGAGGAATTAGCCATGGTTAAAATCGTTACCGACAGCACTGCAGATATACCGGCGGATGTAGTCAAGAAACTCGGCATTAGTATCGTCCCCCTCAATGTCATCTTCGGCACCGAGAGCTACCGCGACGGCGTGGATATCACGCCGGACCAATTCTACCACAGGCTGGTGGAATCGAAGATACATCCCACCACCTCGGCCCAGTCGCCCGGCTATTTCTCGGAGCTTTTCACTAAACTGTCCCATGAGACGGATGAGATACTGACTATCGTACTCTCCAGCAAGCTGAGCGCCACCTTTGAGAGCGCCACGCAGGCCAAGGCCCTGGTGGGCGATATCTGCAAAATCGAAGTGGTCGATTCACTGGAGACCTGCGGCGGCCTGGGCCTTCCCGTCATTAAGGCTGCTGAAGCCGCCCTGGCCGGCGCCAAGCTGGCGGACCTGACGGCACAGGCCAATGACTGGTGCTCGAGGGCGCATGCCTACATGGTCTTCGACACGCTGGAATACCTGCGTAAAGGCGGCAGGATCGGCCATGCCCAGGCCCTGCTGGGAGGACTTTTGAAAATAACCCCGGTGCTCTCGCTGCGGGAAGGCATCGTAACCCCGGTGCAGCGCACGCGCAGCCGGGTGCAGTCCATGGATGCGCTGATAAACCTGGTAAAAAGCGCCAATTCAATTGAAAGCCTGATGCTGGAGGATGCTACGACTCCGGAGGACCTGGAGGCGCTGGCAGGCAGGATGGCCGATCTATATCCCAAGGAAAAAACTTATCGAAGCACGGTCAGTCCCGTGATAGGCACGCATGTCGGGCCCCATGTGCTGGCCGCCTGTTTCATCGAGGGCAAATGATATGGCAGTTAAAATCGTTACCGACAGCGGCAGCGATATACCTAAAGAAGTAGCTGAAGAGCTGGGGATTACCATCGTGCCCCTCTACGTCAGGTTCGGGGATGTGAGCTACCGCGACGGGGTCGACATACAGCCCGACAAGTTCTTCGAAATGCTCAAACAGGACTCGGTGTTCCCCACCACGTCGACCGCTTCACCCGGCGATTTCGCCGAAGTTTATAAGAAGCTGTGTCCCGGCAGCGACGGCATAATATCCATCCATCTTTCCAGCAAGGTCAGCGCCACCTTCGAAGCTGCTTTGAGGGGCAGGCAGCTGGTGCAGGATATGAAGTGCCCCATTGAAGTGGTCGATTCCCGCCTGGTCACCATCGCGCTCGGCCTGCTGGGCATGGCCGCCGCCAGGGCCGCGCAGGCCGGAAAGGATATGCATGAGGTAAGGGAGCAAATCAACCAGTTGATACCGGCCATACAGGCTTACGGGGTGCTGGATACCCTGAAATATATTGCCAAAGGCGGGCGCCTGGGCCCGGCTGTGAGTAAGTTAGGCTCCGTGCTGCCCGTTAAACCCATACTGAACATTAAAGACGGGGTGATAGCCCCGGTGGGCCTGGCCCGCACCCGGGCTAAGGGCATAGAAAGCCTGCTGGACCGTATAAGGTCCGTGCGCAATGTCGAGGAAGTCGGCATTTCTCACAGCACCAGCGAGGACGAGCTGGGCTCGTTCATCGAGAAGCTCAAGGCCATCCTGCCTAATATCAAGCCGCCCACCATAAGCAAACTGGGCCCGGCGCTGGGAGCACACGGCGGACCCGGCGCCATCCTGGTTGCTATGCGGCAGGAGTTGGGCAAGACGGATGCAGATTTGGGGGCAGGTAAAAAACAGATGTCTTTGCCGTCAATGCAATCTATTAGAGATGGGATAATGCAGCACCTGCCCAAAGACACAGGACACCCCTTTATTTATCAGTCTCAAGCCGCACAAGTGTGACAAATGACTGCGCCCGCGCCCGGTAAGCCTGCATTTTTAGCCGTTATCCTGAAACTCGAGACCAACAACGGATACAGCGACCGGGCCGTCATAGGCGGTCTGGATAAATTCCTGCAAAAGTGGGCGGCCGAAGACCTTCCGCACAAAAGCTCCTCTCCTTACCTTGCCCGTTTGAGGTCGCTGCTTCTCGACGGTCCGGGCTATGCAGCTAAGAGCAGCGCCGAGAGGCAGGAATGGGTGCAGGAGGTGCTCGCTGAACTGGATAAGAAGGAGGGCCAGGGAAAGCGGAAGGAGGAGGTAAAAAGCCCTCCCAGGATAACCAGGCAGACCCCAAACCCGGTGCAGAAAACCTCTACGCCAGGCCTTGCGCTGGATACGCCTGTAACGGCCATTAAGGGAGTCGGCGAGAACATTTCCCGCAGGCTTTCCAAACTGGGCGTCGACCGGATCAGGGATCTGCTCTACTACTTCCCGCGGCGGTTCCTGGATTTCAGCAGCAAGCGGACTATCTCAATGCTGGAGCTGGGCAAGGAACAGACCATATTTGCCAATGTCTGGGAGGCGCGAGTCATCATGCTCGGGCGCCGTATGAGGAGCAGCGAGGCCATTCTGGGAGACGAGACCGGAAATATAAGGGCGATATGGTTCAACCAGCCCTGGCTGGCCAAGCAACTCAAGACCAACTCGCGCATCGCTGTCAGCGGCAAGGTCAGTGAATATCAATATGAGAAACTATTCGAAAATCCCGAATGGGAATATATAGAGGAAAAGGAGCTGATGCATACGGGCAGGCTGGTGCCTGTCTATCCCCTGACGCAGGGACTGTACCCCCGGCAGGTCAGGGCCATCGTAAAAACCGCACTGGATGCCTGCGCCGGCGGCCTGCCGGACTTTCTGCCGGCGGCCATACGGGAACGTTGCGGGCTGATAAGTTTAAACCAGGCCATACTCAAAGCGCATTACCCCGCCGATTATGCCGACCAAAACCTGGCCAGGCAGAGGCTGGCCTTCGACGAGCTTTTCATGCTCCAACTCGGCGTGCTCAGCAAAAAGAAGGAATGGCAGGAGGACCAGCCGGGACATAAATTCACCATCGATGATGAGAAGCTAAACCGCTTTATCTCCAAGCTGCCCTTCAAGCTGACGGCGGCTCAGTCGAAGGTGGTCAATGAAATCTGCGGCGACCTGCGCAGAGAGGTGCCCATGTCCCGCCTGATGCAGGGCGATGTGGGCAGCGGAAAGACGGTGGTGGCGACACTGGCCCTGCTGGAAGCCATTGAGAACGGCTACCAGGGGGCGCTGATGGCGCCCACCGAGATTCTGGCCGAGCAACATTTCTCCACCCTGTTCAAGCTGCTCTCGGCTATGGGGACGGACTGTTGCCGGGAGGCCAACGTCTATACTTTCAAAGGCGTCTTCCCCTTCGACCTGAATATTTCTCTGCTTACGGGCAGCCTGAGCCTCAAAGACAAGAAGGCCACCCACGAGAAAATAAAGCAGGGCGAGGTCAACCTGGTGATAGGGACGCATGCCTTGATTCAGAAGGCGGTGAAATTCAAGAACCTGGGCCTGGTAATCATCGATGAACAGCACAGGTTCGGCGTCCTGCAGCGCTCGACCTTGAGGCAGAAGGGCTTCAACCCGCATCTGCTGGTGATGACCGCCACTCCCATCCCCCGGACACTGGCGCTGACGCTCTACGGCGACCTGGATATATCGACCATCGACGAGATGCCGGCCGGGCGGCAGGTCATCAAGACCCGCTGGCTCAAGCCCGGCGACCGGGAGCGTGCCTATAATTTTATCCGCAAGCAGGTGCTGGAGGGCAGGCAGGCCTTTATCATCTGCCCGCTCATCGAAGAGTCCGAAAACCTCGAGGTCAAGGCGGCTGTGGCCGAATACGAGCGGCTCTCCCGTGACATATTCCCCGACCTCAGGCTGGGGCTGCTGCACGGCAAGCTGAAGCCGGCTGAGAAGGAAGGGGTCATGCACAGCTTCAAAGAGGGAAAGCTGGACGTGTTGATCTCCACTTCAGTGGTTGAGGTGGGCATCGACGTGCCCAACGCCACGGTCATGCTGGTGGAAGCAGCAGACCGCTTCGGCCTGTCGCAACTTCACCAGTTCCGCGGCAGGGTCGGGCGTGGAGAAAAGCAGAGCTACTGCATTCTTCTCTCGGAGAACCCTTCGGAATACGGGCAGGAGCGTCTCAAGGCCATTGAGGAGATAAACGACGGGTTCCTGCTGGCAGAGAAGGACCTGGAGCTGCGCGGCCCGGGCGAGTTCTTCGGCACTCGGCAGAGCGGACTGCCTGACTTGAAGATGGCCCGGCTGTCCGATACCAAAATATTAGAGACAGCCCGCCGTGAGGCACGCATTTTATTCGAGCAAGACCCGGATATGAAGCAGGCGGAGCATGTCCTGCTCGTCAGGGAATACGATAGAATCTGGCATAAAACGGTGGAAAACAATTAAAATAGTGCTTTCTTGTTTATTTAATGTAAGAAAAGGTTTAAAATCTTCAGGTTCTTACGCGAGGTAGCATATGTCGTTCAGAAAACAGCTTGCCGACACACTGGAAAAAGCCTTCATCAAGGCCAAGGAGAAAGGCCTGATGGGCGATGCCAACCTGCCCGAGATCACCATTGAGAGGCCGGCCAAGCCTGAACACGGGGATTTCGCCAGCAGTCTTCCCCTGAAGCTGGCCCGCCTGACGGGCATGAAGCCCATGGATATCGCCGAAACGCTCATCCAGAATATTTCGGTGCCCAAGGATGTCGAGAAGATAACGCCGGCCAAGCCCGGCTTCATCAACTTCACAGTGAGCAAGGAATGGTTGAACAAACAGGTGGACGTCATATGCAAGGAGGGCGAGGCCTACGGCAACGTTAAGCTCGGCAGCCAGAAGGTGCAGATCGAATTCGTCAGCGGCAACCCTACCGGCCCGCTGCACGTGGGGCACGGCCGGGGAGCGGTGCTGGGCAGCACGCTGGCCCATGTATTGAAAGCTGCGGGCTACAAGGTTTTCACGGAATACTACGTCAATGATGCCGGCAGCCAGCTCGAAGCCTTCCACCAGTCGCTTTTCGCACGCTATCAGCAAGCACTGGGCAAGGAGGCCGAGATACCGGGCAACGGCTACCACGGTAACTACATGGTCGACTTGGCTAAAAAGATAGTTGAAACGTACAAGGACAAGTTCCTGCAGATGCCGCTGCAAAAGGGCATAGCCGAAATCGGCAAGATCGGCATCGAGATAGTCATGGGCATGATAAAAGAGGACCTCAAGATACTGGGGGTGGAGTTCAACGAGTGGTTCAGTGAGCAAAGCCTTTTCAAGAGCGGCCAGTTCGACAAGACCATGAAGATGCTCAAGGACGGGAAATACATAGCGGAGCGTGAGAACGCCACCTGGTTCACCTCATCGACCATGGGGGATGACAGGGATAACGTCTTGATCAGGAGCGACGGCACGCCGACCTATTTTGCCTCCGACATCGCCTATCATTACAACAAGTTCGTTGCGCGTAAATTCGACAATGTTATCGATATCTGGGGCGCCGATCACCAGGGCCATGTATCGCGCATGAAGGTGGTCATGAATGCACTGGGGCTCGATCCCGAAAAGCTGGAGATCATCATCTGCCAGCTTGTGACGCTGCGCCGCGGTCAGGAGGTGGTCAAAATCTCCAAGCGCAGCGGCGATATCATCTCGCTGCGTGAGGTGATGGACGAGGTGGGGGCGGACGCCTGCCGCTTCGTCTTCTTGTCACGCTCGGCCGACAGCCAGATGGACTTCGACCTGGAGCTGGCCATTAAACAGTCGGCGGACAACCCGGTTTACTACGTGCAGTATGCCCATGCACGCATAGCCAGCATACTCAAGAATGCCGCCGAAAAATGCCTGGACTATGAGGGCGGCAGGGTCACGCTGCTGACTTCGGAGCCGGAATTGACCCTGATTCGCCAGATGGTGCGCATATCCGAAGTCATCGAGACGGTAGCCACCACGCATGAGCCGCATCACCTGCCTTTTTATGCACAGGAGCTGGCGACGGTCTTCCATTCTTTCTATAAGCAGTGCAGGGTGATCGCCGATGATGCCGACATGACCTGCGCCCGGCTCAAGCTGGTAAAGGCGGCACAGATAGTGCTGGCCCGCACGCTGCACCTGATGGGCATGACGGCGCCCGACAGCATGTAACAGCCCCGGAAGCACGTGAAAATTTGAAGCTGGCTTGTATTTTATGATAAACTCTTGCGCCTGACCATGAAACAGAGAGTATTTTCCGGCGCCCGTCCCACGGGCCGGCAGCACATAGGCAATTACATAGGGGCCATCGAGAACTATGTTAAGCTGCAAGAAAAATTCGACTGCATTTATTGCATAGTCGATATACACGCGCTCACCACCCTCGAGAGCACGTCCGAGCTGCAGCAGAACATCTTTGAGATGATGCTCGACTGGCTGGCGGCGGGCATCGATCCGAAAAAGTCCATCGTCTTCGTACAGTCCCATGTCCCCGAGGTCACCGAGCTGTTCACCTACCTTGGGATGGTCACGCCTTTGGGGTGGCTTTTACGGGTGCCGACCTTTAAAGAGAAGGCCAGGATGCAGCCGGAGAACATCAACTACGGGCTGGTCGGCTACCCCGTTTTAATGGCCGCCGACATCGTATTGTATAAGACCAACGTCGTGCCGGTGGGCGAGGACCAATTGCCCCACCTGGAGATGACCCGCGAGATAGTGCGCAGGTTCAATTTCCTCTTCGGCGAGACTTTCCCCGAACCGAAGGCCAAGCTGACCAACTATCCGCTGGTGCTGGGGCTGGATGGTGCGCAGAAGATGGGCAAGTCCTACGGCAACCATATCGAGCTGGCCGCTACCCCCGAGGAGACACTGGCAAGGGTGAAGACCGCCGTCACCGACCCGGCCAGGCAGCGGCGCCATGACAAGGGCCATCCGGAAATATGCAATGTCTTCAGCCTTCATAAGTTTTTCAATATAGACAGGACACAGGAAATCGAGGTGCAGTGCAGGTCGGCCGAGATCGGCTGCGTTGACTGCAAAAAGCTGCTGGCCGAGGGAATTAACCATGCGCTTAAAGATTTACGCGCCCGCAGGGCTGTACTGGCCAAAGATCCCGACCATATCCATGACATCCTGAAAGACGGCGCCAAACGCGCTCAGCGGATAGCCGCGGAAACCCTTCACGAAGTTAAGACGAAGATGGGCCTTATCCGGAATGCCTGATCGAAATCCGGCAGCTCTCCCTCAATCCGTCCACCAGGAATCCGCCTATGCAGTAGCCAGGTATGCCGCTGTCGAAGCGGGCAAAATACTCAAGGGACGCTTCGGCATGCATCACGACATGCAGGTCAAGGGTAAAAGGAACCTGGTCACGGAAGCCGACCTGCTGTCTGAAAAGAGAATCATTGCCATCATCCTTGAGGAATTTCCCGGCCACGGCATATTGTCCGAGGAGGCCGGCTCCTGTAAGAAGGGCGGCGAATACACCTGGATCATCGATCCGCTGGACGGCACTAACAACTATTATTTTGGCATCCCCTTCTTCGGCGTCAATATTGCGCTGGTGAGGAAAGGCGAGGTCGTGCTGGGCCTTACCTATGACCCAATGAGACATGAAATGTTCCGTGCCGAGAAGGGGAAGGGCGCTTTTTTAAACCGCAAGAAAATTCACGTTTCAAAGCTGTCCTCGCTGGATGGGGCGGCGCTGGGCGTGGATCTGGGTTACAATGCTGAGCGCAGCCTTGAACTCCTGGCGCTGGTGGAAAAGATGTGGCCCCATGTACATTGTCTAAGGCTGATGGGCTCTTCAGCGCTGGGGCTGGCTTATGTGGCGGCCGGCAGGCTGAGCCTGTATTTTCACAAGTATGTTTATCCCTGGGATATAGCCAGCGGCCTTCTGCTGGTGCGAGAGGGTGGCGGGGACGTGATTACCTTCGAAGGCAGGGCCACGAAAACGCAGGATAAAGAGATAATCGCTGCCAATCCGTCCATGTTGCAAAGCTTCAGGGAATCGCTAAAAAAGAGCTGAGCTACTTGCGGTGTTTGGAGATGAATCTTCCCATGCGTTTTAGAGCTTCCTCTATCTCCGGCAGGGAAGTTGCGTAGCAACAGCGGAGGTATCCCTCTCCGGCATTGCCGAAAACCGATCCGGGCACCACTGCCACCTTCTCCTCTTTAAGCAATCCCTCGGCGAATTCCTCAGAGGTCATGCCGGTCGATTTGATGGATGGGAAGGCATAGAATGCGCCCTTCGGCTCGAAGCAGGAAAGCCCCAGGTCCCTGAACCCCTTGACCATTACGCGTCTGCGCCGGTTATATTCAGCCAGCATATCTTCGACTTCCTGGTTATTGCTTTCTTTGAGCGCTTCGATCGCCGCGATCTGTCCCATGATGGGCGCGCACATCATAGTGTACTGGTGCACCTTGAGCATGGCCTCGATAAAATCGGGATTGGCGGCGGTATAGCCGACGCGCCATCCCGTCATAGCGAAAGTCTTGGAGAACCCGCCGATCAATATAGTGCGCTCCCTCATGCTGGGCAGGGTCGCCATGCAGATATGCTCTACGCCATAAACCAGGCGTGCGTATATCTCGTCGGAGATGACTATCAGATCGTGCTTGACGGCCAGCTCGGCGATCTGCATGAGGATGTCCCGGGGCATGACTGCGCCCGTCGGATTGGAGGGGTAACTCAATAAGATGGCCTTGGTCTTGGGCGTCAACTTCTTCTTGATATCTTCGGGCATGATCTCGAAGTTGTTTTTTTCATAGGTAGGGACGGGCACCGGTACGCCGCCGGCCAGCGAGACGCACACAGGGTAGGCAACATAGTGCGGATCGGTCATGATGACCTCGTCTCCCGGGTCGATGGTAGCCCTGCATGCCAGGTCGAGTGCTTCACTGCAGCCGGTGGTGACCAGTATCTCCAGGTGGGGATCGTACTCGATGCCGTAGAAGTCCTTATGATATTTGGAGAGGGCCTCCCGCAATTCGATCATGCCGCGGTTGGAGGTGTACATGGTGAAGCCCTTTTCAATGGCGAAGATGCCGGCTTCCCTCATGGGCCAGGGCGTGACAAAATCGGGTTCACCCACACCCAGCGAGATAGCACCTTCCATGGATGAAAGCAGGTCGAAATATTTCCGAATGCCGGAAGGCGAGATCTCCCTGGCTTTCCTCGATATATAGTTGCGGTGTATTTCTGTCTGTTTCAAATGACACCTCCTTGCAGAAGCACGGGAGGGAAAATTAAGCTACCAGCCCCTGGCGCCTGGGTTCCTCGTCATCCTCCAGGATCACGCCGTCTTCCTTGTATTTTTTCAGTATGAAATGTGTAATCGTACCCTGGACAGTCTCCATGGGTGCCAGCTTTTCGGAGACGAATAAGGCGATTTCCTGCATGGTCTTGCCTGCTGTCAGGATAGCCAGGTCGTAGGTTCCTGAGGCCAGGAAAACGGACTTAGCTTGCGGGAAGCGGTAGATGCGCTCGGCAATGGCTCCGAAACCAACATCCCTTTGCGGCACCACTTTCACCTCGACCAGTGCCCAGACCTGCTCTTCGCCCACCTTGCTCCAGTTGATAACGGTTTTATATTTGACAATGACGCCTTCCTTTTCAGCCTTTTTGATTATTTTTTGCACCTCGGCAACAGGGACCCCGGTCATATCGGCTATCTGGGCCACTGAAAGCCTGGCATCTTTTTCAAGTGCCTGAAGGACTAATTTTTCGTTCTCCATATCTCGCCTCGCATACCTTTTTATCGGGTAATCCAAATTATAACAAAATATATAAAGTAAATCGTGTTTATGGTTGCCGCGCTAAATTGGCGGCTTTGACGGTTAAGCCAGGGCAGGTTTTTTAGTGTGCCAGGGAGTCGCCTGCTCATAGGCATAGGCCACGCGCAGCAGCATCTCCTCGGAGAAGTGCTTGCCGATGATCTGCATGCCCACCGGAAGGCCATCCACGAAGCCCGCCGGGATAGAGATAGCCGGCACACCGGCTATATTGATGGGCAGGGTGCACACGTCGCTCAGGTACATCTGCACCGGGTCGTCGACCTTCTCGCCTATTTTAAAGGCCACGGTTGGGGAGACGGGAGTAACGAGCACGTCGTACTGGCCGAAAGCTTTCTCGAAGTCCCGCTTGATCAGGGTGCGAACCTTTTGCGCCTTCAAATAATACGCATCGTAATATCCGGCGGAGAGGGCGTAGGTGCCCAGCATGATCCTTCTCTTTACCTCGTCCCCGAAGCCGTACTGCTTGGTCTTTTCCATGGCCTCCCACATATTGGTGGTATCGCGGTAGGAAAAACCGTATTTCACGCCGTCATAGCGGGCCAGGTTGGCTGAAGCCTCTGAGGGCGCCAGGATGTAGTAGGCGGCCAGGCCATATTCCGTATTGGGCAGCGAAACATTACGGTCGACCTTGGCCCCAAGCTCTTCCATCTTATTTATGGCTGCCTCGATCGCCTGGCGCACCGCCGGCTGCATCCCCTCGACAAAATATTCACGCGGAATGCCGATGCGGACATTCTTTATATTGGCTTTCAAAGCTTTGGTGTAGTCCGGGACTTCGTAGGGGACAGTGGTGGAGTCCCTCTTGTCATGGCCCGAAATCGTATTCATGACCAGTGCGCAGTCGGTTACGTCCTTGGTGATGGGGCCTATCTGGTCCAGCGAGCTGGCGAATGCTACCAGCCCGTAACGGCTTACCCTTCCATAGGTCGGCTTGAGGCCGACCACTCCGCACAGTCCGGCTGGCTGACGTATGCTGCCGCCGGTATCCGAACCAAGGGAGTATATGGCCTCATCACTGGCCGTGCCGGCGGCCGAGCCGCCGCTGCTGCCTCCCGGCACGCAGTCCAGGTTCCAGGGGTTATGCGTAACAAAGAAAGCCGAGTTCTCGGTGGAAGACCCCATGGCGAACTCATCCATATTCGTCTTGCCCACTATCACATAACCGTCGGCCTTCAGTTTTTCGATGACGTTGGCGTCATAGGGTGGCACGAAGTTCTCCAGCATCTTGGAGGAGCAGGTGGTGCGGATGCCTTTGGTGCATATGACATCCTTTATTAATGCAGGCACTCCGGTCAGGTGCTTGATATTTCCTGCAGCGATGGCCTTGTCGGCGGCCTTAGCATACTGGCGTGCCTGCTCGTCGGTGATGGTGACACAGGCGCGGACCTTGCCCTCGACCTTATGCAAGTGCTCGAGGACGGCCTCCGTCAGTTCGACGGAAGAGACCTTTTTTTCTTTGAGGAGCTTATGTGCCTCATGGATGGTAATCTTATGCAGGTCGCTCATGGGCTACTCCAGTACTGCGTTGACCTTGAATGACCCGTCTTCCTGTCCAGGGGCGTTGGCCAGTACATCGGAAGGAGGCAGGGAAGGGGTGGGTTCATCCGGCCTGTACACGTTTTCCAGGTTTATGGACTGGGCCGTGGGCGGCAGGTCGGTGGTATCGACCTGTTTCAGTATCTCGAAATTCTCCATGATATTTGAGAGTTGAGTTCTGAACTTCTCAACCTCATCATCGCTGATGCCCAGCCGGGCCAGCAAGGCTATATGTCTGACTTCATCTGCGCTTAAATTCATATCTTTAACCCCGGCTTTATATCATGACTTTATATTCAAAATAGCCTGCACATTATATCACAATGGGGCTTGCCGGCATGAGCCGTCTGACTGGCATTTATTGACGAGGGAAGCTTTAAGTACAACCTCTTGTATCGAAATGCGATTAATAGCCTTTTGGCTCACGAAGTTTATACCCGCGTTACTTTTCCACGGTGGCTGGGATTGCCACAATAGAGGCTGATTGAATGGGCAATGGCGGTATTTTTCAGATTTTGAGACTGCAGCCAGGCACAGGCTGCAGTTCTGCGCGCAGAAAAGCAGAGTGCCGGATATAAGGACAGCCAAAGGGGAAAGATATGAAGAAACTCAATTCAATAATCAGGTCCGTATTTAAATTCTTCTTCCGCTCGTTGAAGGGCAAGCTGATAGTCTTTGCCCTGCTGGTTGGCATTATTCCGGCGATGACCATAGGAGCCATCAGCTATTTCATATCCGGCGACAGCATGAAGAATGCCGCAGTGGAGAAATTACAGGTTGCCAACACGCTCACTAATCAACGCCTGATTGCCTTTTTTGATTCGCTGTCACAGCAGGTTGCCCTCGCTTCTGCGGAAGGCCTGGTATCCGATGCCGTTGTTGCCTATGAAGACGCTTATAACGCGGACGGAAAAACACTGGGCGCCAATTGGTCGGCTGCAGATTCGAAGTACGGCAAGGGGATTGCCGGCTTGAAAGAGGCCCACGGCTACCAAGACATTTTGCTGGTCGGCAGCTTCGGCGATGTGGTTTATAAAACGACTAAGTCCCCCGAGCTGGGCAAGAACTTGCTGGAAGGTACCTTGCAAAGAAGCCCGGCGAGCCAATGCATGTTAAGCAGCTATACGTCTATAGGAATCTCCGATTTTGAGCCATACGGGCCGGCCAATAACCAGCCTTGTGGCTTTGTCGGCTCCCCCATCAAAGATAAGGACGGGAAGCTGGTTGGGATATTCATGATTGAGATACCCTATCAGCAGATCAATGCCATAACGCAGAACTCCACCGGCATGGGTAAAACCGGCGAGACCTACGTTGTCGGCGACGATAAAAAGATGAGGTCCGATTCACGTCTGGACCCGACCAATACGGTTTCCAGTTCATTTGCGAACAATAAATTAATCGATACGGAGTCGGTCAGGAATGGGATTGCCGGGAAGGAGGGTGTTGCCTCAATCATAAGCTATTCGGGCAATAAGGTAATCTCCGCCTATTCTCCGTTAAGCTATCGCAGCCTCAGGTGGACCACCATCTCGGAGATAGGCGAGGCCGAGGTCAATTCCACCACCGATTCATTACTGAGAATGTCGTTGATAGCGCTGGCCATAGTGGTCGTGGTGGTGGGGGCGGTAGGCTTCCTGGTCAGCACACTGATTGCCAGACCGCTGCTCTCACTGGTGCCTATCGCCATGGCTGTTGCCGAGGGTGATGTCAGCCAGGAAGTTAAGGTAAAAACCAAAGACGAGGTGGGGAAAGTCGCGCGGGCGTTCTCACAGGTGATTGCTTATATGAAGGAGATGGCCGCTTCAGCTGACAAGTTGGCCGTAGGCGACCTCAGCGTTCAAATCGAGCCGAAGTCGGAGAATGATGCGCTGAGCAAATCGTTCATTCAGGTCGTGCAGAACCTCAGGGATCTGAGTTCGACCGTGGAGAAAATAACTGGAGCTGCAGTCGAGGGGAACCTGGATGAGAGGGGAGATGTCAACAAATTCAACGGTGACTACGCCAGGATCGTTACAGGGATCAACGATACTCTGGATGCGCTCATCCGCCCGCTGCGCCTGGCCGCCATCTATATCGACAATATTGCCAGGGGCATCAAGCAAAATCACATCGATGAAGCCTACAGCGGTGAGTATAAGACGATTATAAACAACTTAAATCAGTGCGTTACCGCCTTCGATGCCCTGGTAGAAGAGATGCTCATGATAATCGAGGCCGCCCGGGAGGGCAGGCTGGACCAGCGCGCCAATGCCGAAAGGTGTGAGGGCGTCTACAAGAAGATTCTGCTGGGGTTCAACAGCACATTGGATTCCATTACTATCCCCCTTGCCGAATCATCCGGCGTATTGTACAAGGAAGCTGAATACGACCTGACTACCAAGGTAGTCGGCGAGTATAAAGGCGACTTGGGTAAATTCAAAAACGCTTTGAATGATGCTCTTGACAATCAGATCAATATAGTTATGGAGCTGAAAAAAGTTTCCCAGGAGCTGGATAATTCCAGCAGCAGGCTGACCGGTGTTGCCGAGCAAGCGGGGCAGTTGACGCAGCATATCGAAAGGTCCAGCCAGCAGGTAGCGCAGGGAGCTTCCGACCAGGCCCAATCCATGCAGGATTCATTGAAAGCGGTCGAGCAGCTATCTCAGGCCATTGAGCAGATCGCCAAGGGCGCCCAGGAACAGGCCCGCATGATTGAGAAGAATGTCCAGGTGGTAAACCAGGTATCGGAGGCCATTAAGGAAATAACTTCCAATGCACAGCGCGCTACCGACGGTGCAAAGGCTACTGCCGATTCTGCAGCCAAGGGCGCCGAAATGTCGCAAAACATGGTTAAGGGCATGGAGAAAATCAAGCTTACCATGGGCCAGGTGTCTGAGAAGATCAACGGGCTGGGCAGCCGGTCCAAGGAAATAGGCAAAATAGTCTCTGCTATAGATGATATAGCCGACCAGACCAATCTGCTGGCGCTCAATGCCGCGGTTGAAGCGGCCAGGGCTGGGGAACAGGGGCGCGGATTTGCAGTTGTGGCCGATGAAGTGAGGAAACTGGCGGAGCGGGCATCCACGTCGACCAAGGAAATCGAAGGGCTGATCAACGGCATACAGGACGGGGTTATCGAGACTGTATCCGCCATGGCCAAGGGGATAAAGGAGGTCGACGGCGGATATAAACTGGCTAACATGGCCGGTGGTGCTCTTGAGGAGATATTGGAGCGGTCACGGGAAATGGGTACCCGTGTACAGCAAATTTCCGGTGTAGCAGAGCAACTCAATAAGATGAGTGTTGAGATGGTCATGCTGGGGGACAGCATCAGTTCCATCGTGGAAGAAAATACGGCCGCTACTGAGCAGATGGCGGCTACAGCTAAACATGTTTCCAAATCGGTTGAGGAGGTTGCCGGTGTTGCCGAAGAGAATAGCGCTGCCACTGAAAGCGTGTCCGAGGCGGCCAAAGAGATCAGCGGCCAGGTGCAACAGGTCGTCGAGGCAGGCGGCGCGTTATCACAGATGGCTGAAGCCTTCAAACGGCTGGTGGAAAAATACAGGCTTAACGGTAATGGACACAAGGTGGCTTCGGGTGTTGGCGCAAGCGTGAAGGCGGGGCCGGCGGCGTCAAAAGCCTCCATAAAAAATTAAGATAACGTTGACGCCTGAATCAGGGAGCCTGGTGGGGCGTTGCGCTATAGCAGGCCCAGCATAGTATCTCGCAGTCCGAGGGAGTATCAAGGTATTTCCCGCTGACACTGCGGGCTTGCCAGCTGCCATTTTCCTCCCTTCCTCTGGCTTCCCAATTTATAGGTCTGGTGCAAGGGTTCCTGCTGTGGTCATGCGCAAGGTGGGGGCACCCGCATTTTCCGTGAGATCGGTTCCAGGCCTGAGAAACGACGGATTCGGAAAATGACATAATCAACCTCCTCCCACAACACTTATGGTTCAAGTATAACAAGTGTTGTCAATCGGGTGGTGAATTATGCACAGCCGTATTTGAGCACACTTTTAGTACGATGCTATAATCTGTGCTGAATCCTTCAGGAAGTTAAACTTATATGTTTGAAAAACTCGAATCACAGGAAAAACGCTACGATGAGTTGAACGAGCTGATCTCCCAACCCGAAGTATATAATGACTTTCAGCGAGTTCAAACCCTGTCACAGGAGCGCGCCCGCTTTGAGGAGACGGTCACTAAATACAAGCAATACAAATCGGTCCTCAAGTCGATCGACGATACCCAATCCATGATCGATGGGGGCCTGGAACCAGACATGCTCTCCATGGCCAAAGACGAGTTGACCGGGCTGAAGGAAACGCAGGTAAAACTGGTGGAGGAACTGAGGATAGCCCTCATACCCAGGGATGAGAACGAAGATAAAGATGCTATCGTGGAGATCAGGGCTGGGACGGGTGGAGACGAGGCGACCCTGTTTGCTTCGGATTTATACCGCATGTATTTCCGCTACGCCCAGGTAAAAGGCTGGCAGATCGAGATCATCGACAGCAACCAGAACGAGGCAGGCGGTTTCAAAGAGGTGATCTTCGAGGTCAAAGGCAAAGGCGCCTACGGACATCTTAAATACGAGCGGGGTGTGCACCGGGTGCAACGTGTACCCGTCACTGAGTCTTCCGGCAGGATTCATACCTCTACCGCGACCGTGGCGGTGCTGCCGGAGGTTGAGGACATAGATATCCAGGTAAACCCCGAAGATTTAAGGATCGATATATTCCGTAGCGGTGGGGCCGGGGGACAGAATGTCAACAAGCTCAGCACCGCAGTGCGTATCACACACATTCCCACCGGTATCGTAGCCATCTGCCAGGATGAAAGATCGCAACTGCGCAACAAGACCAAGGCCATGGCTGTGCTTCGCTCCAGGCTTTACGATATCCAGCAGAGGAAGCAGCAGGATGAGGTGACGGAGGAAAGGCGGTCGCAGATCGGGAGCGGCGAGAGGTCCGAGAAGATACGCACATATAATTTCCCGCAGGATAGGCTGACCGACCACCGCATCAACCTTTCGCTGCACGGGCTGCAGAAGATACTGGACGGAGACCTTGACAAGCTTATAGACGCGTTGGCCAGCGAGGAGCAGTCCAGACATCTCCAGGAAACCGCGCCGTGACCATTGCGGACGCGCTCCGTAGATCTACCTCCAAATTAAAACAGCAGGGCATTGACGAGGCCTCAGACGAAGCCAGAGTCCTGCTCTGCCATGCACTGAACCTGAATTCCGCACAGATTTTCTCACAGGTGGACAGAATCCTTAGCGCTTCCGAGATCGATTGCTTCGAACGCCTTGTCGAGCGCAGAATAAGGAGGGAACCGACGGCCTATATAACCGGGCATAAGGAATTTTACGGCCTGGACTTATACGTGGATGACCGGGTGCTTATTCCCAGGCCTGAAACTGAGATACTTGTTGAAGAGGCCATTAAATTCGGACATGCCTGGGTCAAGCGGAATGGGAAGGCTTCGCTGATAGCGGATATTGGGACCGGCTCAGGGGCCATTGCTATCAGCCTCGCCTTAAACCTGCCCGGGTCACACGTTTACGCCGTCGATATCTCCGAAAAGGCACTGGAAGTGGCGGCGATCAATGTTGAGCGCTACCGGCTCAAAGGCAGTGTATCGCTAATCCACGGCAATTTACTGGAGCAAATATCCGAAAAGATGGGCATCATTACTGCCAATCTACCGTATATAGCCAGGTCGGACGTGAGAGGTCTGCCGGAAGAGGTTTTCAAATATGAGCCGGGGGTGGCCCTGGAAGGCGGCTTCAAGGGCAGTGAATTGATTAATAGGCTGATTGTGCAATCAGTCGATAAGGTGGCCCCCGGGGGTGTGCTCTTCCTGGAGATTGGAATGGGGCAGGCCGATAGTGTAGTGAAGCTGATAACATCGGCATGGCCCGGGGCACATATATCTATAACAAGCGACCTGTCCGGCATTGATAGAGTCATAAAAGTTCAAAACCCGTTTTGACAACGATATACCTTTCTTGTAAAATTCCCGATTGGTTAATTTTGTTAACTAAATCTCAAAACAGAGGTGAATTGCTACCATGAACATGATCGTTTGCTGTAAACAGGTACTCGATCCCGAGGCAGCTCCCTCCACTTTCAAACTCGACGCTGCCAATAACAGGATGGTCCAACCCCCCGAAATCAAACCCGTGGTAAACCCCTATGACGAACAGGCAGTTGAGGCCGCACTGCGCATCAAGGATAAAGACAAGGCCGCCAACAAGATTACCATCATTTCCCTGGGCAACAACCTTGCACGTGATGTTGTAAAGAAACCGCTCTCCATGGGCGCCGATGAGCTTATACTGCTTGAAGACCCTGCGTTTGAAGGCGGCGACAGCTTTGCAGTCGCCAGCGCGCTTGCAGCAGCCATCAAGAAAGTCGGGCAATTCGACCTCATCTTTTGCGGCAGGCAGGAATCGGAATGGGACGATGGTCAGGTAGGTTCCGGCCTGGCCGAGCTGCTCGGCATTCCCAGCGTTACCATTGCCAAGAAAGCCGAAGTCATGGACGGCGGCAAAGTCAAGGTTGAAAGGATAGTAGCCGACGGCTACCAGGTGCTGGAGGTCAGCACCCCGGCCCTCATCACCGTCAGCAACGAGCTTGGCGAAGCCCGCTATGCCACATTGAAAGGCATTATGGCCGCCAGCAAAAAGCAGCCTGTAGTCTGGAAACCGGCCGATATCGGCATGGATGCCGGCAAAGTCGGCGCTGCTGCCAGAAAATCCAAGATAGTCAAGCTGTTCCAGCCCGTGAAAGAAGGCAAATGCGATATAGTCAGCGCCGATTCACCGGCAGAAGCAGCCTCCCTGCTCGCACAGAAACTGCGCGAGAACAAGGTCATTTAACGATATACTCAGGATAAATATAGGAGGATACAATGGCTGATAATAAAGGTATTCTGGTTGTCGGTGAAGTTGCTGAAGGTAAATTACTCCCGATTACTGCTGAAATACTCGGCGCCGGAAGGCGTCTTGCAGACGAACTGAAAGAGCAGGTTACCTGCATTTTGATAGGTGAGAAGATCGGCGATGCCGGTAAGGCCGCTGTTGCAGCCGGCGCAGACAAAGTCCTGGTGGCCGATAATGCCCAACTGAAAGCTTACGAGAACGGCATCTATATGCAGGTAATGGAGAAGGCAGTGGCCGAGGTCGCCCCGAGGATCATCCTCATGGGCCAGTCTGCAAACGGTCGTGACCTTGCTCCGAGGCTGGCATTCAAACTGGGCGTCGGCGCCGTTATGGACTGCCTCGAACTCGCTATCGACCCCGCCACCAAATCTATGCATTGCACCCGCCCGGTTTACGGCGGCAATGCCAAGGCCATATTTACTTCCGAGGGTTTCCCCCAGATAGCCACCGTCAGGGTAAAGGCAAGCTCGCCCATAGCCCCGGATGCGGGCAGAGCCGGTGACGTTATAGCCTTCGCAGTGGCGCTGGACGCCGCCAAGATAAAAGCCAAAGTGCTTGAGACCGTCAAAGAAGAAGTCGCAGGCATTAAGATCGAGGACGCCACTGTAGTCATCGCAGGCGGCCGCGGAGTGGGTGGACCCGAGCCGTTCCAGAAAGAGCTGGCTGAGCTGGCCAAGGTACTCAAGGGCGCCGTTGGAGCGTCCAGGCCCCCGTGCGATAACAAATGGGTCCCTGACTCCATCCAGGTCGGGCTTACCGGGAAGATCATAGCCCCCGAACTCTACATCGCAATTGGCATCTCCGGTTCGAGCCAGCATATGTCCGGCTGCTCCGGCGCCAAGTGCATCGTGGCCATCAACAAAGACCCCGAGGCCAACATCTTCAAAGAAGCCCGCTTCGGCGTGGTCGGCGATTGGAAGGTCATGGTTCCGGCCTTCACAGCCAAGGTAAAAGAACTGGTCCAGTAGTCATTGACTGGTTAATGAGGAATAAAAGAGCCCCACGCAAATTGCGTGGGGCTCTTGATTTGCCCGGGCAATATTTATTGTTGAGCGGCGGCTTTATGCTGGGCGATGATCTTCTGGGCTGTGAGCGCTGGCACCGCCTCGTAGTGGCTGAACTCAATGGCAAATGTGCCCCTGCCCTGCGTCATGGAACGCAGGTCGATAGCGTAGCGTAATACTTCGGCAAGTGGTACCTGTGCCTGGATGACGTTCGTGCCCTGGTTGGGGTTCATACCGCTCACGCGGGCGCGCTTGGTATTGAGGTCGCCGATAATATCCCCGGTATATGAGTCCGGCACTGTGACCGTGATATTCATGATCGGCTCGAGTAATACCGGCGACGCATCGTTCATTCCCTTTTTGAAGGCCTGTGCGGCTGCGATTTTAAAGGCCATTTCCGAAGAATCTACCGGGTGGAAACTGCCGTCGTAGAGCGTGACCCGCATATCAACGGCCGGGAACCCGGCAATTACGCCCTCGACGCGTGCTTCTTTGATGCCTTTGTCGACGGCTGGTATATAGTTCCTGGGTACGGAGCCGCCCACTACCTTTGACTCGAATTCGAAACCACTACCCGGTGGCAATGGTTCCATACGGATAAGCACATGGCCGAACTGGCCGTGCCCGCCGGTCTGCTTCTTATGCTTGTATTCAGCCTCGACAGGGACAGTGATAGTTTCTTTGAAGGGAACCCTGGGCACATCCAGATTGACGTCCACGCCGAATTTGCGCTGCATCCTGCTGGCGGCGATCTCAAGGTGAGTATCGCCCATGCCGCCCAGGGTAAGTTCACCCGTATCTGCTTCGCGCTGCACTTTTAAACTGGGGTCTTCTTCACATATCCTGGCAAGTCCCGAACTCATCTTATCGAGGTCGGCTTTGGATTTAGGATGAACAGCCTTGCTCAGGATGGGCGCAGGGAAATCGATGGAGGCCAGTTTAAACGCATGTTCCTTGACGCCCAGTGTGTCGCCTGTAAACGTGTTGAACAGTTTTACGACCAACCCGATATCGCCGGTGCCCACCTGTGTGACTGACTCCTGGCCTTTGCCCTTGGGCATCGATACCTGTCCGACCCTTTCTATTGCGCCCTTATTTACGTTCCATACCTGTGAGTTGCTGGATACGACGCCCGAATAAACGCGGAAGAAGCTTATTTTGCCCACGTGCGGGTCAGTAGTCGTCTTGAATACCAGGGCCGTAAGGGGTGAATCCACTGCCGGTTTGACCGACTCCTCGGCGCCCGAGGCATTGGCCGCTTTGATGGGACCGGCGGCAACCGGTGAGGGCAGGTAATCTACGATGGCGTCCAGTAGTCCCACCGCCCCGTTGTTGGTGAGGCCGGAGCCGGCCAGAACCGGGATGACCTTGCCCTGCCGCGTCGATTCCGCCAGGCATTTATAGATCTCTTCGATGGTGGTTTCAGTGCCGTCGAGGTATCTGGTCATTATTTCATCATCGATCTCCACCACTGCTTCGATGAGCTTCTCCCTGGCGCTGTCGATATCCGCAGCCATGTCTGCCGGTACTTCGATTTCCTTGAGTGGTGAGCCGGCAAAGGCTTTTTTGGTGATGACATCGATTACGCCTTTAAAGCTCTTTTGAGAGCCGATGGGTATCTGTATAGGGAGGCATCTGGCGCTTAGCTTGCTTTGAATCTGGTCGAGCGTGGATGCGAAGTTGGCGTTTTCACGGTCCATTTTGTTAATAATAATGAGGCGCGGGGTATTGTTTTTGGAAGTGTAATTCCAGACCTGTTCTGTTCCGACTTCCACTCCGGAGGCGGCGCAGACCAGGATAACGGCGCCTTCGCACACCCTCAAAGCCGACCTTACTTCACCCACGAAATCCGGGTAGCCCGGGGTGTCGATGATATTTATCTTGTTATTCTTCCAGGATACCGGCAGTATGGTCAGGTTGATACTGATCTGGTGTTTGATCTCATCGGGATCGTAGTCGGAGGCGGTGGTCCCATCGGCGACATTCCCCATGCGGGTGATGGCGCCGGCATCGAAGAGCATGGCTTCGGCCAGGGAGGTTTTGCCGGAACCGGAATGGGATAGGAGGGCTACATTGCGGATCTTGTCAGGACTAGATTGCTGCATATGATTACCTCTATTATTAATCGGTCGGCAGGAAATACAATAGGCCATTGTAGCAGTGTATGAGTGTAACCGTCAAGGTTTTTAGATTGTTAGGGATGTGCGAAAGTCACTGAATAATGGAAAAAGGCGACAACTCCTATCGTTTGCAAGATGATCGACCTGGCTGATGGGGATTCAGGACGTTGCGCAAATCCTCCCTATAATGGGTGACCATCTCTATTGTCACTCATATCTCAATAACTGTATAATATATTTTGGTCACCGCACAATTTTTCCGACATACACAACGATTTAACTACAATACAGCCTCGAAAAAGCGTGTTCTTATCTGCGGGATAACAATAAAAATATAGAGAGGAGCTTCTATGATTAGATCAAGATTATGTGACCTGGTTGGGATCAAATATCCTATTATACAGGCCGGAATGGGCCCCTTCAGCAACAACAATCTTTGTGTTGCTGCAGCAAACGCAGGTGTCCTCGGACTGCTTTCTACAAGCGGCGTTTTTGACAAAGAGATTCAGCCATGGATTTACAAAGCCTTTGTGGAAACCGCAGGCGCAAATTTCGATGACGATATAGCTACCGTCATGGAAAAGGTGCTGAAACGGACAACCAATCTAGTCAAAGACAAGGGCGGTATTTTCGGCATCAACGTGATGGTCTCAGCGGAAGTTCTAAAATATTCGCACGTCATAATTGATACGGCCATCAGGGTTCGCGAAGAGAACCCTGATATGAAGAAGCATTTCAAAGTGATTTTTACGTCCGCCGGCGACCCTCTTGGCTGGAAAGACAAAATAAAGGGAGCAGGATTTACATGGATGCACGTTGTTCCATCTGTCAAGGGAGCTTTGCGCTGTAAGAAAGCTGGTGTTGACGTGATAGTAGCTTCCGGCCATGAAGGCGGTTTCCATACCTCGTGGGAGCCGGTCCACTCAATGATTCTGCTTCCAGCCGTGGTTGAGACAGCGTCCGACAAGGAGACTTTGGTTGTCGGCGCCGGTGGGTTCTGCGATGGCAAGACATTGGCGGCTGCATTGGTTATGGGTGCAGACGGCGCACAGATGGGGACCCGCTTTCTGGCAACACAGGAGAGTGATTTCCATCAGATTTGGAAAGAGGGGGTTGTGGCTGCAGGCGACCGGGCAACCCTTGTGGCGCGCGGCTTTGTCGGGCCTGCCCGGTGGCTAAAGACACCCCGCAGCACTGAACATGCCAAAAATACCCTCCAGAAATCACCCGGCGTTTTCCTCGGTACTCCCGATGATTTTACCACGATGGACATGTCTTTGATTAAGTTTGAGATAGAATCAATAAAAGCTGTCTTCGAAGGAAATAAGGAAAAAGCGCTCATGGCTGCCGGTGAAGCGGCTCAGCGAATTAAAGATATGCCCAAAGTCAACGATATGGTGCAGGAAATTGTCAGGGAAACGGAAGCCATTCTGAGGGATGTTCCAAAGCTTTTAGCCTAGACTTTTAGGCCACATTATTCTGGTAAGAAAAGCCGATGCAAAAGCCATCGGCTTTTCTTTCCCCAAGAGAATTAACTGGCAGTTCCTTTTCGCTACTTTTTATCCAGCAGCTGGTAACATTTTCTATGAGGTAATAAGATAAAATCCCGTTTGCTTGAATTCTAATTGGGGTCTCAACAAATGCCTGACATGCAGCCAGGAGGTAGCCTGCTTCGCCATGACCTTTACTACCCTATGGTTGAAGAATGGTGGAGATAGCTTGATGCTTCAAAGGTTGTTAGGGCATACCACGTTGATGATGACTAACAGGTACTGTCAGGCGGTAGGATGTTATGATGCGGTTGAGGCACATAAGAGATTTAGCCCGATGAATGGCTTGAGGTAATACGTTAACGCAGAAGTACATGAATATAGTGTTCGGATTTCTTATTAAGGTACCCTTAATCATCTAAATTTAAATTTGGGATTGTCCACTTCCTTGAGGTATACGGTGGAGAAGCGCTAGTATCAGGACAAAATCCCCAGCGACTATAAATCGAGCGATGATATTTAATTCTATTACCTCCGAACGGATTTAATAATACTAGGACAGCATCGCGTTTCGTAAAATATTCAAATGTTATCGTTGCCATAAAACCTGCGTTTTCAATGCGAAGGTCAGCAGGTAATGATTGTAGCCGGTTAAAGAAATGATTCTTGAAAGACCGGTCATATTTAAAACTGTTTACGCCTATATATATAGGTACTATATCACTGCGTCCAGCTAACAATACCTTTGGCGAAACGTGAATAAGTTCAATATGTTTAGATTCAATAGCGTCTGACCTATTCCGTTGCGGAATTATTGTGAGATCAACTGTATGTGACAGATCATAAGCGTGATTTGTCGATCGATTTAATATACAGATATCGATATAAAAATGGCCAAAATCCTTAAGACTTGGTTTTAGATCTCCGATGCGAATTTTCTCTGGCCATATTAAATCTAAATCTGGTTCGATTTCTTTTAAATAACGTGATCTTTGAATAAAATAGGTCAATATACCTGCTATTGCTAGAATAGTGCCGGTGACTATCTGGAAAATCGTAGATATTGTAATATCGCCACGTATCGTATTTTGTGTTATGTATTGTATAATGCGAACAAATTATACGATAAGAGGGGGTATGAGGTATGTGCAGAGTGCGTCCATTCTTTGCTTGTGTTAGCGATAAATTCGGGTTATTTGCTCAAGCAGTTTTGGGTATACTCATATCAGGTGGAGCAGCGATATTGCTCAGTCATACGCAATACTACTTCAACAATTACGTTTTTGGGCCTCTTGCCAATGTTAAAGAGTGGTGGTATGCCTCAATGATAGGAATATTTGCTTCGTTTATGGTCATTTGTTTAGGATTGTGGGGTATATTAGCCATACAATCTAGGGAACGCAGGCTTGACAGGGAATCTAGAGAGAATCAAACACAACGAATTATAGATGCGATTAAGGGAACCCAAATGGGCAACAATCGAGGGGGGCAAGAATGAGGTGGTTTAACAGACATTTGAATTGGACATGGGCTATTGTGTTTATATTTAGTCAGATGTTGGCTTCACTAGATATGATCTATCTGCATACATTTTTTATATATTTGATTGCTTTTTTCGGAGGAATATATGGTACTGCTGCATGGGTGTTATGGCGTAAAGCTAGAAGCCGTTTCTGGCTCCTCATTCCATTCTTAGTATTGCTTATCCCCACCCTTTTAGCGATAGCTCAACAAGCAGGATTTGCGGCCAAAGGTCAATATGCTGCGGCGGCGGGAGGTTCTATGGGCGTGGGAACGGTTCTGGCTATTTTAATTGGATTCTGGGTGCTATCTGGGTTTAAGAATAAAAGGGTAGCCTTGAAAGAAAAGGTCAAAGAAATAATATCAAACAATGATAGCATATCGTGTGCGGAGATAGCCACACGGTTGGACATAGATGAAGGATTAGTTAGCTCATTGTGCAAAGAGATAAAGAGGGGGGAGGACGTATGACGGAGCACAACCTTGATGGGATGAAAAGACTAATTCTATGCCATGAATGCCATAAATATTTTGGAGTACCATTATCAGTAGAAAGGACTAGTGAACGGGTTGTTGAATTTACCAAAGAATATAAATGTTCTTATTGTAATGCCATTAATAAGGTAACATACAGATATGGAAGATGGAAGCCATATTGAAAGAGGTAAATATGAAATCAATTCACAATGGGGAGATGGGATGGCATATCACGACATACAATGGTTCGCCGCTGTCGCAACGGGCTAATCTCCCCTTCAAGACAAGTATGGTCGATTACCTGTTCAGCTTAACCTATGTAGAGCTTAAACAGGATGATAAGAATGAATATGAACACAGGTTCTGGGATGGAGATAGTAACCGTGATTTTCATATCTCATTTTTACCCTCCGCTCGCAGAACACGAGCAAAATGCCACCCCTAGCCCATTATACGCCAAAAGCAACCACAACAGGACTGAACCATCATTCAGGGGATTTCGCACATTCCTACTTAAGGGAATGAATATTGACACATTGGGAACCCTGTGCTAATATATCCTCTGTTTCTCTAGACGTACCTTAACAACTGGATAGTGGAAGGAAGGTTCTTTTTTATGAGAGTTTGATCCTGGCTCAGGATAAACGTTTGCGGCGTGCCTGATGCATGCAAGTCGAACGCCCTGATTTTTCGCAAGATTTATCAGGGAGTGGCGAACGGCTGAGTAACGCGTAAGTAATCTATCCCTAAGTGGGGGATAACTTGCCGAAAGGCAGGCTAATACCGCATGTGCTGGTAAGCGTCAGTTTATCAGCAAAGCTTTTGCGCTTGGGGAGGGGCTTGCGTCTGATTAGCTAGTTGGTAGGGTA
>DBZK01000004.1:62301-75151 GCA_002311135.1 Dehalococcoidia bacterium UBA1162 | reverse complement strand
TTATGTGGCTCTGGAATCATTTGCCACGAAGAACAACCCCTGGCAATCTAAAAGGTAATTTTATAACTGAAAGCTATATTATGTTAGTATATTTGGTCCATTCGAGAGCTTTGCTAAGCATTCAAGAAAAAACAAAGAAGGAACACCCGGAATGTAAGGGGATTGTTCTCGGCCATACTCATCTGCCCCTTCATCAAGATTCTCCGGAGTTACCTTTCTTGCTTAATGACGGTGATATGAGACATAGCGCAACTTTTACGATTGAAGACGATGTTAAGTTCAATCAGTTAACATGGAACGCAGGGCAAAAGCAGTGGAGAATAATGACTATCCCCAGACCTTGATCCTCTGCGAATCGTTGACGAATATGTGTAACGCAAATCACTCAGTGGTGAGGTGCTTTTTCGGCTTGCCAAATGGCTAGAAAGAGGTAAAATGTCAGCATATGGCAAAGCGGGCCTGTGAGGATGGTAATAATGAAAGATGAATTGAAGCTAACCGGCTATTTAGCCAAGTAGATAGCCACTACCTTAAACTAAGACATTCCATAACTTAAAAACTGGTTACGATAGTGCTATCTTCAGTTTCAGTCGTGTTCCTCCTGTTTAGTGATTTTACTATGTTAATAACTACATATACAGATTTTGGGTCATGATCCAGAGGGTGGGGTTGGTGGAGCACCCTGGACCTGCAACCGGATCATAATAGAGGTTGCAGTAACGTTGCCTCTCGCATCTTGCGGCCCCATGACGGTCAATGATTGGCCTTCATGAAAGTCCGAAAGGGTGCCAGCCGTGACATTCTGGATAGTAGTATTATCAGAGCTGATGTTCACCGTCACTGGCCCTTGTGCAGTCGTCAAGGTTAAGATGTTGCCATTAATCTGTGTGATGATGCCGCTAGCGCCGCGCCGTGCGCCAGTGCGTGGGGACCTGGGGTTCGCGGGGGTTGCTCCGTTAGATGGGGTTGGTGGAGCGCCCTGAGACCGGATCATAATAGAGGTTGCAGTGATGCTGCCGCTTGCATCTTGGGGACCAATGGCAATCAGGTATCCACCCGCATGAAGGTCCGAAAGGGTGCCAGTCGTGACATTCTGAATAGTGGTATTATCAGAACAGATCACCGTCACTGGCCCTTGTGCAGTGGTCAAGGTTAAGATGTTGCCGTTAATCTTGGTGAGGGTGCCGTTAGTGCGCTGGCGTTGCGTAGAGGTTAGCGGCAATGTTGGAGTGGGCGTCGACGTCGGGGGTGTAGCCGGAGCAGAGTTAGGCTCAGGAGCCGGGTTAGCCTCAGGGGCAGGAATGGGAGTGGGCGTTGCCGCAGGTACGCAAGAAGCCACCACCACAAGCAACAAGACCACGAGCAAGGTTGCTGCCCATATCAATCGCTGTTTCATTGGCCCACCTCCAAATTGGTTCTATTCGGTTAAGGCATAGTTCACTACAACTTCATCCAGACTCCTTTATTTAGTATTCTTTTTCTTACGTTTGGCAACTTTTCCCACAGCTGGCTTCTTCCCCATACTGGAATCACGCTGCTTCACTCGATTTTCCCAAATTAATTCAGCTTTTTGCCAGTGATCCGCGTCCAGTCCGTGAACATTCCCTTCCTCCTCCCAAATCTGATAAGCGATTAGTCTAATTTCTTCCTCACGATCCATATCTTATCCTCCTTTCAACCATAGATATATTTCCCTAATCGTTGTCAGCGTTGGCTTCTTCTTTACGAGCTTCAACCGCCTTGGCCAGAGAGGTAAGCCCTTGATGTAGGATGGCAAGATCATCCGTGCTAATATAAGCCAATGCTTTAGAAAAACGACTTCTTTTCCGCTCTCTCAGGTTAGCCACTAGTCCCTCGCCTTTAATTGTAGCTTTCAGTACTAACATGCGACGGTCCTGGGCATCCACGGAGCGGCTTACCAAACCCTGCTTCACAAGCCGGTCTACTATTCCCGTAATATTGGTTGGCGTAACCCGTAGCGCTTCCGCAAGCTTGCTTGAGTTAGTGCTCCCATGATTGCTGATAAAGAACAGGCATTTAAGTTGAGCAATGGTAAGCGGCAGGGACATCCAGATATCAAGCTGATACTGCCTGCGGACTCGATCAACCTTCCTTTGAAGGGCAATAATCTCCCCTATCAATTCCTCTTTTTCCATTATGCAATACTACCTTGATAGTGAAGCTTATATTGATAATGTAATCTATATTCATTATAATGTCAATATAAATTTAATATATGTTCATGTTATGTTCTAATTACATTCAGTCCTACAAATTTAACGTCAAATAATACATCCATGAAAATTATAGAGACTAACGCGCTTACAAGACGATTCGGCGATCTGATTGCCTGTAACAACCTTACTATTGCTGTTGAGCAGGGTGAAATCTTCGGTCTGCTGGGGCCAAACGGGGCAGGTAAAACAACGGTGATCAAGATGCTTACAACTTTATTGCCGCCAACTTCAGGCAACGCCAGCGTGGCAGGTTACGACATCGTACACCATGCCTCCGATGTGCGGAGGGTCATAGGCTATGTCCCGCAGTTGCTCTCTGCAGACGGCACGCTCACCGGATACGAAAACCTGCTGATCTTTGCCAAACTGTACGATATTCCCCATCGTGAACGCAAACAGCGCATTCACGAGGTACTGTCCTTCATGGATTTGGAGGATGAATCAAACAGGCTTGTACGCAATTACTCCGGCGGCATGATACGGCGGCTGGAAATCGCCCAATCGATGCTGAACAGGCCAAGAGTCCTGTTCCTGGATGAACCTACCATAGGGCTGGATCCCCTGGCCCGCAGGGCCGTTGGAGATCTCATCACCGATCTGCGTGACAACTATGGTGCCACCATATTTATGACCACGCATCTCATGGAGGAGGCTGATCTGCTCTGCGACAGGGTTGCGATCATGCACCTGGGAAAGGTGGCCGCCCTGGGTTCACCCGCTGAGCTCAAATCAGCCATCGGCAAGGAGGGCACCACTCTGGAGGACGTCTTTGTACATTTCGCCGGAAGTAAGCTGGAATCTGAAGGCGACTACCGCGACTACCGGGAGACACAGCGTACGAGACGTACGGCAAGGAGATTGGGTTGAAGTCCGCATTTAGCACCGTTCTAAGCTTTTGCCGGAAAACGCTGGTCATAGTTGAGCTGGAAATACGCAAAATGCGCCATGATCCGACCGAACTCATCATGCGCGCTGTGCAGCCGGTATTATGGCTGCTGCTTTTCGGTGAGGTATTTGCTCAGACACGTGCAATCCCCACGGGGAACATAGGTTACTTGGACTTCCTTGCTCCCGGAATCCTTGCGCAAAGTGTACTGTTTATAGCTATCTTCGGAGGAATGTCCGTCATCTGGGAGCGAGACCTGGGAATTATCCACAAATTCCTTGCCTCGCCAACACCACGGGGCGCTCTTGCTCTGGGTAAGGCAATGTCCGGTGGGGCGCGAGCCCTCACACAGGCTGTGGTTGTCTATATATTAGCGCTACTGATCGGCGTTAAAATGAATTGGAATCCCCTGGCACTGCTTGGTGTAATCGTCATGGTAGTCCTGGCCGCCACATTATTCTCCGCGTTCTCATTAATCATAGCGTTCTTGGTCAGAACACGGGAGCGCTTCATGGGAATAGGCCAGGTGCTGACCATGCCATTTTTCTTTGCCAGTAATGCCATCTATCCCATCGCCATCATGCCGCCCTGGTTGCAGGTCGTTTCCCGCGGTAATCCTCTGACCTATGAAGTGGATGCGCTGCGCGCTTTGATGCTCAAGAATGGGACCAGCGTATATGGCCTGGGAATGGATTTTGCGGTACTGTTTCTGTGCACAACCATCTTGATTATAATTTGCACATACCTGTATCCGCGCGCCGCAACTTAAAGTTTCCTGAGGACACCACCTTTCCTGTACCAGCCGTATTGTTAACAATGGACTAATTTACGTGGTGTTGTCAAAAGACAGATATTAAAAGTATTATAATGCTAATAGCCTCCCAGTCACATCGTTATCGTAGCTGTGCATTTTCGACAGTTTATTCCTATCTGTCAGCGGCAGAAGAGGGATCTACCATACATGAAACAGGTTAAAGTAGTTGCTACTATTAAGCTGGATGCCAGGGCAGCACGGCAGATAACCGATATCAGCAAAAGGATCAAGTTGATCGCCGCAGCCGGTCCGGCGCAACGCGAACAGGAAGGCGATACTGCTGCCCGCCGACAGATGGATGCTATTTTAGGCGACGCAGAAGTGATTTATGGGTTCAGGGTTCCCGGGAACGTGATAGCCCGGGCTCCCCATTTAAAATGGATCCAGGTTATGGCCGCCGGGGTCGACCGATATTTGACCGACGATATATTACGGAGCCGTGTAACCGTGACCAGTGTCAGCGGAATCCATGCAACTACCATCGGCGAATTCATCCTGGGATTGATGTTGATGTTTGTCAAGCGGTCCGACTTGTGCTTCCAACTAAAGCAGCAAAAACGCTGGCAGCCGTTCAATCCGGGTATATTGAGAGGTAAGACGGTGGGCATAATCGGCCTGGGCAATATCGGCCGAGAGGCTGCCCGCCTTTCGAAGGCCTTCGGCATGAATGTGCTGGCCACGCGCAGGTCTGCTCGTGAAGGGCAAAAGTGCAGAAATGTTGATAAGCTAATTGCACGTGAAAATATGAAGGAATTACTTGCCTGCAGCGATTTTGTGGTACTTACTTTGCCTCTAACCGCTCAAACGCGTCATATTATAGGGGAAGCCCAGTTACGCAGCATGAAGCCCACTGCATACCTGATCAATATAGCCCGGGGCAATATCATCGACGAGAAGGCACTGGTCCGAGCGCTAAAAAAGAAATGGATAGCAGGTGCAGGGTTGGATGTGTTTACGCAGGAACCTCTGCCTTCCGACAGCCCGCTCTGGCAGCTTCCCAACGTGATTTTCAGTCCCCACGTGGCAGGCGGCATGGAGAACTATATCGAGCGGACAAACGGAGTGTTTTGCGAGAACATGGAACGTTATCTAAATAAAAGAAAGCTGCTTAACGTCGTGAATAAAAAACACGGCTACTAATCACAGCCTGGGAAACCTCAAACTATCGGCGGAGTCGTCTTTATTTGCCGCCACCGCTTCAAAGAAATAGTCCAGCGGCTTGTTCAAAACCTCTGCGATCTCGTTTAGGAGATCAAGATTAGGCTTCCTCTTGCCCAGCTCGTAGTTCGATAAAGCCGATTGTGTACAGCCCAACCTGGCTGCCAGTTCGGCCTGGGTTAGCCCCTTTTCCTCCCTGGCCTTTTGTATTCTTTTTCCAACCTCGCGGAACTTCATGGCAGAGATGTTATCACAATTCGTGATTAATCCCAAGGTCGCGGATAAAATATAACAAATTGTCTTGACAAATGGTACAACAATTTGTTATATCTATCATACAAGGTATGTATGACGTTCTGTCATTAAGGAGGTTGGTATGATTTTGTCACTCGTACATAAACAGGATCCGATAATATCAATGCCGGTTATGGTTTGAGGCTTCCCGGGATGAAGAGAAATAGTTCGAAGGGAGTGAAAAAATGAGATCTGAGAAGATCCCGCTCGAAAAAAGGGAGCTGAGGGAACTTATCAACAAGAATTGGATGACGCATGACGCCATGTGGTTTTACAACTGTCTTCAGGAGTGCGGCATCGAAAAAACCAACGAGATAAATAAGGCAGCTATCAAAGGAATGGCCGCCATTGAAATCAAGCGTATGAAAAAAGCTCTGGGCATAGAAAAAATCGAGACCTTCGATGAATACAAGCATTTTTTTGACTCTGCCATGTCCCTGGCCACCGGTGACTTTATGAAATACTCGTACAATTACACAGCGCAGAACCTCGTGCATGCGGAGTGGCACTCCTGCTTTGCTTACGATGGAATGAAAGCGCTGGGCACGATAGACCGCTACGAGTGCGGGATCATGTTGCGTATCAATACTTGGCTGGACACCGTGGGAATCAAATATGAAGTGACGCCGGTGATAACCGGCTGCATGATGCATACTGACGGCAAATGTTACAGGGACTACCGGTTTTTCTTTGATAAATAATTAAAGCTGGAGGGCAATGAGATGTCAGTCAGTGAAGAAACGTGGAAATTCATACAAAATCACCTTCGTTACAGCGATGAAGAGATGAAAATATTCCGCGCTGAACCGCGTAATGAGGAAGTCATCTCCAAGGGGATGGGTATGATGAATAAAACCATCGTGGCCGAGGTGGTGGAAGCGCACGGCTGTGATAGCGGGCATAAACCGGGGGATAAGTTCTACATCGACGGACGCGGGCTGAGCCTTTTAACTAAACTGTGCCCGGGCAAGGTCTGCGTCTTTGCCGTGCATGCACTTACCATGGCAATGCCGGCCATGACCGAGCTCTACTATGCCGATGTCGATCCCAATGAAATAAAGTTTAAGCGCTTCGGCTGTCCCGACGTGGGTGTGCACTGCGGAGGGTGGGGACATATCGTTATGGAAGTCAGGATGGAAGACCGCAAGAAATAGACAAAAAGAAGGGGGTGAATAAGATGCTTGCATACTGTGGACTGCAATGTTTGAAATGCCCTGCCTACCTGGCCACACAGGCCGATGATAACAAATTGCGCTCCGACTGCGCTCAACGGTGGAGCGAATGGGCCAAAATTACTATCAGGCCGGAACAGATTAATTGTGACGGATGCAAGGCGGGCGGCAGGCTGTTCTTTTTCTGTAATTCATGCGGGGTCAGGAAGTGCGCTGTTGAAAAGGGCATTGATACTTGCGCGCTCTGCCCGGACTATGTGTGCAAAAAACTGCAGGACCTGATGAATCTGGACCCCAATATCAGGAAGTCAATTGAAGCTCAGAAGCGGAAATCGGGCTGAAACCTATATTTTGCCCTGACGGTTCTGCTTTTTTAGCTCAAGCAATATCTCCCTGAGCAGGAGCAGGTGCAGGCGCCTGTAGTTTATATCGCTGGCCAGCTTGCCCCATTTTCTCTGGTCCTCAGAGAGGAAAGGTTCGACCATATCGATAACATTGGCTGTCATATTGCCCTCCTTAGTGTACGAAAACCAGCCCGACAGAAATGGCGCAGGGGATTTTCTCCGGCCCGTCGAACAGCGGATACATGTCCCAGCCCACCTTGTTTATCAGGTCGAAGACATCTATGCCCAGCGCTTCCATGGCCGGCCTGGACTGCAGGGGGAAGCGGCACCTGCCGCTATCCTTGAACTGACAGACCAGCCCCTGGCAGAGGTAATCCTTGCACGAACCTCCACCCAGCCCCATAGCCAGGTAATAGCCCTGTTTGTAGGCCAGGCGCTCTATCGCAGAGACGATTTTGGCCGACTTCTGGTGGAAGAGCAGGGTTTTGTCCACGCCGGAGCTGTCCTTGCCGCTTTTTGGCGAGTAATTTTCGATCGGCGCGACGTTGGTTTTGATCAGTATGGCATGGGTATACCTGGCAAAGGCTTTGCGAACCAGGTCCAAGTCGGGCGCGTTGGGCGGGCAGTTGGGTGTTTCCCCGGCGCGCAGGCAGCGGGGTATAAGGCATTTGAGCCTGACGCGCTCGTCGACTACAACCTGTCCGGCCTGGATGATCTCAGCCCCGGAGGCTCCCAAATCCAGGGCCTTTTGACGCAGGGATTCCAGGTCTTTCTTCAACGTCCTGTCCGATACCCGGGCGATAAAAGGATGGGCAGCTTCTTTTCTGGCCGGCATGACTTAGATCTCCTTGCAGCGCTTAGTGCATCGATGCGTGCTGCAATAAGGCAGATTTTAACACAGGTATGCTAGCAGACCATAAACCGGGTTCAGCAGTAGAAATTTATGGCTTTCTGACGCCAGCGTTCGGTGGCCTGGCACTGATTGAACGTGTAAATATGAAACCCGTTTATAGCAAGGTCACTATCCCGGGCTAGTGCAATAATCCTGGTAACCAGTGAGTCAGGACTGTAGATGGGACTTCTGAGCAGCCGTGCAACCATACCCACATGGTTGGTTAAGAAACGGGTGGAATCGCCCACACCCACGCGCAACGATATTTCCAGAAGCTTCTTGCGCTTGAGTACGCCCGGTATCCCCAGGTAGACGGGCAAGTTTATGCCCTGTTCCCTCATGCCGGCCAGCCACCTCATGATAGTCGCCGGATCGAAGCATATCTGGGTGACCATATAGTCCGCCAAGCGCTGTTTTTCCCGCAGCGCCTCCATCAGCTTGCTGCTGCTGATGAGCGGGTGTCCCTCGGGATAGGCGGCAATGCCTATGCGTTTGGGACGGTTGGTCATTTCAAACATGTGGGCTATGAGGGACCCGGCGGAATCATAGGGGCCGGCCGGCACGGGCACATCTCCTCCGATGACAAAAACCTCCTCCATGCAATGGTCTGCAAGGCGTTCGAGTATCTGATGTAAATGGTCCCGGCTGCGTACCAGCCTAGCCATCAAATGAGGCACAACCTTAAAACCGTGCGCGGCCAACTGCTCCGAAAGATCAAGGGTGGATTCGATACCTTTGCGGGGCGATCCGGTAACGGTGACAATACTGGAGGGAGGCAGAAAGACCACTTCTTCAACTACGCCACGCATTGGGATGACTTCGAACCTTGCCTGGCGCAGAAGTGTGCCGGGCGGGACCTGCTGGTCCAATTGCAAGCACATCCTTAAAAACCATTATAGGCCCGCGCCGGGGATAAAATCCAGTCAGCTTCACCCGTCTATGCTGTGCCGTATCTCCCCTAAAAAATCACGCAATTTTTTGTATGATTTATCGTTGTCTTCCATGAGCTGGATGATGCGGCTGCCGATGATAACGCCATCGGCCAGTTCTGCGGCCTGTGCGGCCTGCTCTGCACTGGAGATGCCGAATCCGATGCACAGCGGCAGGTTTGTCACCTGCCTTACCCGGGCGATAAATCCCTTGAGGTCGGCGGCAAAGCATTTCCTCACCCCGGTCACACCAGTCACCGAGACCAGGTAAATAAATCCGTGCGCCTTCCCTGCCACCTCTTTTATACGTGCATCCGAGCTGTTGGGAGCCAGGAAAGAGATGATATCGATGCCGTGCCAGCCTGCGCTTTCATCTAGCGCAGGAAGCTCGCCGGGAGGAAGGTCGGGGATTATCAGGCCGTCTATCCCGGCCTTTGAACAGTCGGCGCAGAATTTTTCCGGACCGTAATGCAGGATGGGGTTGAGATAGCCCATGAAGACCAGCGGTATGCTGACTTTGCGGCGGATTTTCGCTGCCGACGCGAGGCATTTCTTTACGGTAATGCCGTTAAGGAGCGCCTGATGGGTGGCATTCTGGATGGTGACTCCATCGGCCAGCGGGTCGGAGAAGGGTATGCCGAGCTCGATGATATCACAGCCGGATTCGGCCAGCAGTGACGCTACATCTATGGTCGCCTCAAGGGAGGGGTATCCGGTTGTTATATAGGCTATTAATGCTTTGCGCCCGTCTTTTTGAAATACGTTCGAAATACGGTTCACAGGGTCACCCCCAGCGCATCGGCCACGATGCCCGTATCTTTATCTCCCCGCCCAGAAAGGTTGATCACTATGATCCTATCTTTGTCCAGCGTCCGTGCCAGCTTTACAGCATGGGCCACGGCGTGCGCCGATTCCAGCGCCGGCATTATGCCTTCCAGCTTACACAGCAACTGGAAGGCCTCAAGACACTCACGATCGTCCACAGTCATATATTCCGCCCTGTGGCCGTCCTTATAATAGCTATGCTCGGGTCCCACGCCGGGATAGTCCAGGCCGGCCGATATGCTGTGCGTCTCCATAATTTGGCCGTCGGAGTCCTGCAGAAGATAGGACATGGCCCCGTGCAGCACGCCCGGTTTACCCCTGGCCAGCGATGCCGCATGCCTGCCCGTATCTATGCCGTCGCCTGCTGCTTCAACGCCGATCAGCTTTATCTCAGTCTCACTGATAAATGGATGGAAAATGCCGATGGCGTTGCTGCCTCCGCCCACGCAGGCCACGATATAATCGGGAAGTCTCGAGCATTTTTCCAGCACCTGCCGCCGTGTTTCACGGCCGATCACCGCCTGAAAGTCACGCACCATTAGAGGATAGGGGTGCGGACCGACCACCGAACCTATGAGGTAGTAGCTATCACCAACGTTAGTCACCCAGTCCCTGATGGCCTCGTTGATGGCGTCCTTCAGCGTCCGGCTGCCTGACGAAACGGAATGCACTTCCGCCCCCATTAATTTCATGCGGAACACATTGAGCGACTGGCGTCTGACATCTTCCTCCCCCATGTATATAACGCATTTCAACCCCAGCATGGCGCAGACGGCCGCTGTGGCCACTCCGTGCTGTCCTGCGCCCGTTTCGGCGATGATCCGCTGTTTGCCCATCCTTTGAGCAAGCAAGCCCTGCCCCAGCGCATTATTGATCTTATGCGCGCCGGTGTGAGCCAGGTCCTCCCGCTTGAGGTAAATCTGCGCACCGCCGCAGTGCCGTGTGAGCATCTCGGCAAAATAGAGGGGCGTAGGCCTTCCTGAATAGTCGTGTGCCAGAGTTTCCAGCCGGGACCAGAAATCCTTGTCATCCTGTATCCCGCGATAGGCGGCTGTAAGTTCGTCCAGCGCCGGGATAAGTGTTTCGGGCACGAACCTGCCGCCGTAGGGGCCGTAGTATCCTTTTTCATCGGGTAACATTCTGCTCACCTTTCAATAAGTATTTTTCAATAAAATCTCTGTTCTCATCGGCAGGGTCTTCCAGCGACCTGACGATTTTCGCGAAGGCGCGAATTTTGGCCATATCCTTGCGCCCGCCGGTCTCGACCCCTGACGATACGTCCACGCCTAGCGGCCGCACACTACTGATCAACCGGCCAACGTTATCGGGAGAAAGGCCGCCGGCGATTATCACCGGGAAGGCTGCGGAGACTTCCCTGGCGATCTCCCGGCTGAAGCTGCGTCCGGTGCCGCCGTACCTGTCATCGTCTTTTGAATCCAGCAGGCACAATACCGGTCTTTTTGCCTGCTCCAAGCCCCGCTTTATATTCCCGATAATTTCCCCGGACGGCATCGATGGCGTGACGTGCACCGCTTTGATAACGGGGTACGCGATCTCACTGCAGAAGTCCCAGCTTTCATCGCCGCTGAGCTGTACCATATCCAACCTGCAACCGAGCGCTATTTCATTGATAGTCTGAGGGTCTTCGTTCACGAAGACTCCGGCTACGGCCGGGTGTGAGTTCAGTCCCCTTAAGGCTGCTGTTATCTCGCAGGCCATCTCCCGGGAGATGCGGCGGCTGCTCTGCCCTAAGACCAAGCCGATCATATCAGCCCCGAGGCTTGCAACCTCCAGGGCATCCTGCGCGCTGGTAATACCGCAGATTTTAATAAATGTCATAACAGCTCCCTCAACCTGTCCTCAATGTGCGGGGTTGACATGAAGGCTTCCCCCACCAGCACCGCGTTGACATGCAAATCCCTCATCATATCTATATGCCGGCGTGTGCTGATGCCGCTCTCGCTGACCACCAGCCTGTCTTCCGGGACCAGCGGCCTGAGCCGTGCCGTTATACCAAGGTCGACCGTAAACGTGTTGAGGTCTCGGTTGTTTATGCCAATTATCTTTGCGCCGCAGGTCAATGCGGCATCCATATCTTCCTCATCGTGCACTTCTACCAGCGGCTCCATATGCAGGAAGCGGCTGAGATTGATAAGTTCTTCCAGCTCGGGAGGCGTGACGATGCAGGCGATCAGCAGCAGGCTGTCAGCCCCGTACAGGCGCGATTCATAAACCTGGTAGGGGTCCAGGATGAAGTCCTTTCGCAGTAAGGGCGGCCTGTTGCTGCCCAACGCGTCGCGTATATCGTTCATGCAGTTAAGGCTGCCCTGGAAAAAATGAGAGTCGGTCAGGATGGAGATAGCGGCTACCTTGTTAGCGGCATAAATTTCGGCTATCCCGACCGGGTCAAAGTCCCGGCGAATGACGCCGCGGGAGGGCGAGGCCTTCTTGATCTCAGCGATCAATTTAACGCTGTGGCCTGCCAGTGCGGCAGACAGGTCTACGGCAACGGCTTCGTGTTCCGCCAGATTTATCATCTCCTCGAGCCCGCATCTCTTCTTGTTCTCGGCCAGCTCTGCTTTTTTATAAGCAAGTATATCGTGCAGTATCATGCTGCTCCTCCTGTGGATTTATGTCACAGCCCGGCTGAAATTTACCAGGCGGTCCAGCTTTTCGGCGGCACGCCCATTGTCTATCGATTGCCTTGCCAGGCCGACCGCCTGTTTAAGATTGGTCGCCAGTCCCCCCACATAAATTCCGGCTGCGGCGTTAAGCAATACAACATCGCGTGCGGGCGATTTTGCCCCACTCAGTATAGAACGCAGTATATCAGCGTTTTGCGCAGGTGCGCCACCTTTGACGGTTTCCGGAGGTGCGCTCTCAAGTCCCACGTCTTCAGGGGCTATAAAATAATGAGAGACAGCCGAATTGGAATTGACCTCCCACACGGACGATGCACCGGAGATGGATAGCTCGTCGATCCCGTTCAAGCCGTGTACAACCAGTGCGCGTTTGATATTGAGATGGCAGAGGGCCAGGGCGATTTTATCTCCGATCTCTTCGTTGGGGACTCCTATCACCTGGTATTGCGCTCCTGCCGGGTTGGTGAGCGGTCCCAGGATGTTGAATACAGTGCGGATGCCGATCTCCCGCCTGGGGCTGGCAGCGTATTTCATGGCCGGGTGGAAGGACTGGGCGAACATGAAGCCGATACCCACGTTTTCCACGCACTGCTGCACCTGCTGTGGGGTCAGGTCGATCCTGACACCAAGCTCCTCCAGCACATCCGCGCTGCCGCA
>DBZK01000004.1:34026-62233 GCA_002311135.1 Dehalococcoidia bacterium UBA1162 | reverse complement strand
CCGCAGCGCGAGGTGACGGCGCGGTTGCCGTGCTTGGCCACTTTAAGGCCCGCTCCTGCTGCTACGAAGGCTGAAGTAGTCGAGATGTTAAAGGTGTTGCAGCCGTCGCCGCCTGTGCCCACTATATCTATCAAAGGGCCGGAGAGCGATACCCTTAACGACTTTTCGCGCATTACGCTGGCGAAGCCGGCTACTTCTTCGGGCGTTTCCCCCTTCAGCCTGAGCGCCACTAAAAATGCGCCGAGCTGCGCCTGGGTAGCTTCCCCGGCCATAATCTCCCTCATAACGGAGGACGCCTCCTCCATAGTGAGCGAGTTGCCCGATACCAGGTTGCCTATAGCCTCTTTAATCATCTCAATTCCTCCTCAAGCTTAAAAAATTTCTCAGAATATCCTTGCCGCACTGGGTCATGAATGATTCCGGATGGAACTGCACGCCTTCCACCGGGTATTCACGGTGCTTTAGACCCATTATGGTGCCGTCATCAGTCCAGGCCGTTACTTCCAGGCAATCGGGAAGAGTGTCCCGGTTAACGATCAGCGAGTGGTAGCGGATCGCATAGAAGGGGTCGGGCAGTCCGGCAAAAAGTCCCCGGTTGTTGTGATGGACGAGCGATGATTTGCCGTGCATGATCTTGCCGGCCCGGCACACGATCCCGCCGTAGCTGTAGCCGATGCACTGGTGCCCCAGGCATACGCCCAGGATAGGCAGGCTGGCGCCCAACTGCTTGATGACCTCGTTGGAGATGCCGGCCTGAAGTGGGGTGGATGGGCCAGGCGAGATCACGATCTTATCCGGCTCCATGCGGGCAATTTTCTTCAGGGTTGTCCTGTCGTTGCGCACCACGATGACGTTTTCGCCCATCTCGCTCAGGTACTGGAAAAGGTTGTAGGTGAAGCTGTCATAGTTATCGATTAATACCAGCATGCTGCCTCCTTTCAGGCGCGGCGCCCTCGGCCTGCTCTATGGCTTTAAGCAGTGCCTTCGCTTTATTTAAAGTCTCCTCGTACTCCCGTTCCGGCACGCTGTCGTAGACCACGCCGCAGCCGGCCTGAATGTAAGCAATGCCGTCCTTCACGACCATGGTCCTGATGGCTATGGCCATATCCATATTGCCGTTATGGGAGAAATAGCCCGCCGCCCCGGCATAAGGCCCGCGCTTCTCCGGCTCAATCTCGGCGATGATCTGCATGGCGCGGATCTTGGGCGCTCCCGAGACGGTGCCCGCCGGGAAACAGGCCTGCAGCGCATCGAAGCAGTTGCATCCTTTTTTCAGCGTGCCCTGCACGTGGGTTACCATATGCATAACATGTGAATAGCGCTCTATATTCATCAGGTCGCTGACCTCGACCGTGCCCGGTTCACTGATGCGCCCGATATCGTTCCTGCCCAGGTCCACCAGCATGATGTGTTCGGCTCGTTCTTTTTCGTCCAGGAGTAACTCCTGAGCCAATGCCTCATCCTCGATCTCGTCAGATCCGCGCGGGCGGGTGCCGGCCAGGGGCCTGGTCATAACCTGGTCGCCCTCCACCCGGACCAGGATCTCCGGGGAGGCGCCCAGTATGTGGAAATCGCCCATGTGCAGGAAGAACATGTAGGGCGAGGGATTTATCGAGCGCAATGCCCTGTAGATATCGAAAGGAGCGGCTGCCGTGGGTACTGCCAGCCGCTGCGAGAGCACTACCTGGATTGCCTCTCCGGCCGTGATGTACTCTTTGATCTTTTTTACACCATCTTCGAAATCCTCTTTCTTGAAATTGGATTGGACTTTTGCGTTGATCTTGCCCTGGTCGGGTAGCTGCTGTTCGGGGAGAGGGCCTTTCAGCCGTTCGGCCAGCTCATTGATCCTCTCGGTAGCCTTGTAATAGGCCTGCTCTACATCGCCATCGATGCAGGCGTGGCTAAGAATGATGACCTTATGCGTCACGTGATCGAAGATCAGCATGGTATTGGCCAGCATAAAGACGGCCTCGGGCAGGCCCAGGGGGTCGGGTTCAGGTGAGGGCAGCTTCTCGAAGCGTGCGGCTGTCTCATAGGCAAGGTAGCCTACTGCCCCGCCGCTCAGCAGGGGCAGGCCGAAGACGGGCGCCTGTTTATACTTGCGCAACTCTTTCTGGACTGTCTGTAGTGTACCTGCTTTGTCATCCCGGCTGGTTATAATAACCTTTTCAGGTTCTGTGCCGATGAAACTATAGCGTGCCATGCGCTGGCCCCCTTCCACGCTTTCCAGCAGAAAGGAATGGTTGCCACGGCTTACCTTTAGATAGGCAGAGACAGGCGTTTCCAGGTCGGCCAAAACCTCCTTGTAAACGGGAATCAGGTTGCAGTCCCTGGCAAGCTTTTTCACTTCTTCTAAGGAAGGGTAAAACACCTTGTACCTCCTTGGAATCCGGCTTCGGCTCCGGTTTTATTTCTCTTATATCTATTCATATATGCACCTCCTGTTGAATTTTGTGGAAATAAAAAAACCCTCCTGATATCCAGGAGGGTTAAGTGTTTAGCGTAACTGCTAGCGAATCAGCTTATGGTTTCAGGCAATGTCCTCCCGGACATGCAAAAGCATGTTGCGCCACCACCAGTTGTTGGTGTTGCGGACGGGAGTTATATTCGAATATGCCTTAACCATGTGGGCAAGATAATAACACGGGATGAAAAAAGATGTCAATTTAATATATTTAAGGGCTGACGCCCCAAGCAAGGCCCGAAATCACGATCTGGCTTTGAATTTTAACCAGAAAGCGTAAACAATCAAAATGATGCCTGCCACATAAGCGCAGTTTCTGATGACGTTAATCCCCAGCAGCACCGGTGTCAGGTCATCCGGGCCTGCGATCCATTTGATCCCGGTCATCCAGTTCAACACCGGCTGTGAAACGGAGATCCAGGTCAATACCATGATAAAGAGGTCGAAAATTGCCAACGCAACTCCGGCGAGGAACAGCCGGTCCGCTTTGGTATTGGAGCTTCGCACCATGCGGATTGCCAGGATTGCGGCGGCAATCCAAACGACCAATTGGAGGGCGAAGAAGACGTCGCGGATGATTTCAGGTGCCTGAGCCATAAATAAGTATCTCCTTTTTTGCCGTGAGGGATAAATTCCGCTAATTTGATACCAAAGGCGTGAACCATTCCGGCTTGTAGTTCAGGACGTTAAAAGTTTTTGACACTGAATAAGACCCATAGGTATTGTAGACACTGAGCGTGTAAGTAGTCGACATCGAATCAGCACGGCCGGCAGAGGGTGAAATAACCTTACTGCCCTCGGCGGGCACCAGTTGCCCGTTGAGGAGTACCCTGGTTGCATGATTGGTTTTCCAATTGATTGTACTGGTATTGCCCTGAATGATGGTGTCGGGTTCTATTGAGAACCAGGTGGCCATCGGCATCACGCTGGCTGCAAGAACTGACATATTTTCCACCCAGATAGGCCTTCCCTGGACAGGCATGGTTACCGTCCTCCAGATAGTTACATCCAGCGTCGCTGTGGTCGTGCCGTACCAGTTGGTCGCCGTGAGCGTATATGTTTGATTGTCATCCGGCGAAACCCTCGTATTGCCGATCGCTGTGCGCTGATAAGTTAGATTTTCGCCTGAACTTGAATAGCCGATATCGGGGGACACAGTGATGGTATTGGCTTTGTAAACCGACCACGACATGTTCGTGGTTTCATTTTCGGTTATGACCGGTGGCTGTGCGGAAAAACCCCATATGATGGGCGGTAGCGTGGAGTTGTCGGTTGGCACCATCACCCTGACGGTACCTGTTGAGGAGCCGCTGGCATTGGTCGCGGTCAGCGTATAGGCCGTCGATGTTGTGGGCGTCACGGGTATGGTGCCTATCGGGTCTACTGCACCTATTACCGGATTTATGCTAACCGAAGAGGCGCCGGATATGTTCCACTGCAGGGTGGAGCGGCCCCCAATGTCGATAATGGCGGGATTTGCTGTGAAGGTATTGATAACAGGTGAATTGGGCAAGGACGCTCCAGCAGTGGCTCCGCCGGGCGCGGCTTGGCCGTCGGATGACCCTGAACCGGGTTTGACTGTAACATTTACTGTTGCTTTACTGCTGTTTGTGCCGTCGCTGGCTGTGAGAGTGTAGGGAGTGGTCGCCAGCGGCGATACAGTCTTTGTGCCGCTGGGAGCTACAGGTCCTACGCCCTGGTCGATGGTCACTGTGGTGGCCCCTGTTACCGTCCAGCTTAAGGTTGTTGACTGTCCCGAAGTTATGTCGGCGGGATTTACGGCGAAATTGGAGATGGCCATAGATGATGACGTTGTTGGAGAAGGAGATGCGCAACCCGGGGCGATGCAAATTGCCAGAATCGTTATAACGGTCAGAGCCAGCAATCTTATTTTCATGATGCTATTACTATATGATTTAGGCGGCTAACATTCAACTTTAATCTTAACCGATGATGAAGGTTGAGCGAGGTACAGTTATGACTACTGCTTGATAAAAGCATATTAAAGTAGCGACGCGGCTAGCACACCTTCAACTACAGGCTTGGGGCTGCCCACTATTCCCAGCTTCATTGCCTACCTCGGTCTCTAGTGACCACGGCATCCGCAGTGGCTGCGCGATCTGGTCAAGTAGTTAGTTACGGGCAGGACGATTGTCGCGCCTCCCGGCTGTTCAGCTCCCCAGGCGCCCCATGCAGGTTCGGGGGATACGAATTTACGCAGGAAAAGCCAGTCCAGTATGATGGAGTTGGAGCCAGCTTCGGCGGTAATGGTCAAGGACCTGCTTTTGTCGGTAGGGTATATGCCGTTAAGCTCGGGCTTGCCGTCGATGATGAGCTGGCTATAGTTCACCCCTTCCGAGCTATATCGCCTGCACTCGGTCATGTGGAAATTGGTGTCCACGTTAACAGGCAAGGTCTGGGTTGATCCGCTTGTGCCGTCGCCTGTGATGGCGGTGAAGGACGTGTCTCCGGGATAGTAGCAAAATGCGCTGGTGTAGTATTTATTATAATCGGGGTAAGTATCGTTGAAACCGACTATCCTGTAGTTTGAGCCGACCACCTGGTCCAACCTGACCCTGGCGTGCAGGGCATACTGGTTATCGTAGGTGGCTTTGCTGCGGATGACCTCTTTGCCGCCTGTGACGGTAAGCGTTCCGCCGGATTCGCTGTAGGAGCCACTACTCGATGTGACAGTCCACCTGCCGGCTGTATCCAGGGTTGTGTCATTGAAGTCATCTCCAAAGACGAAGGTATTCTGGATGTTCGAGGCGGTTGCGGCGCCGCTGTTGCCGTAGTAGCAATAAAAACTGGCTATACCGGGGCGGGCGGGAATTGCATCCAGTTCAACCCAGACAACAGCTGAAACGCCTGGTACGCTGCTCTCAACCCAGTAGTCCAGCAGGGTGACGCCGTCGGCTCCGGTGAACCTGATATCGCCAAAGTCATCACGGCAATGATTATTGAGGTAGACGTTGCCTGCTGAATCGGTCCCGGTGCCTTTATTGACGATCAATTTAACCTGGTAGTTGGACAGTATGCCTAAAGCTGATCCGGCGATGCTGAATTGCTTACCATAGCCCCACTCGGCTGGATTTATGACTGCGGGAGGGGGTGGAGGTGGGGGTGTAGCAGCAGAAAAGGTTAATACCACGGGAACTTTGACCGGCGAATTGATGGCCCCTGAAGCTGTTATGATGTTGTCGCCGTAGGTGCCCGGATTAACATTGAAATTAGCGTCGGCCATGGATGATGAGATAGCTGAGTACGATCCGTAGCCCGGGACGATACAGACCGCCAGTATTGTCATAAAGGCCAATACAGCCCAGCTTATTTTCATGGAGATAGTCACTCAAGAAAATAATAGCAATATGAACCTAGAATAGTTATATAATCGGGTCGGAATATATAAAATATTTATGATATTTGGCGCTTCAGGGGTACAGTTACTAGTACTACCTGGGCAAAGCATATATAGATAGCGGCCAGGCCGGCACAGAATAACAGTGCCGGCCTGGCCTGAAGCAAACCAGTGAATAAATTTATGGTCCCAGAGGTATTACCTGCAACTGTTTAAACAGGTTTGGGTTCAAGATCAAAACAGTCACAGATATGGTCTTATTGCTATTCCCGAATCCGTTTATGGCGGCCAGCGTGTAGGTTTGAGTTGCAGTAGGTGATACTACCATGGCTCCGTTGGTGGATACGAGAGAGCCGTTCAACAACACCTGCGTAGCCCCGCTGGTCTGCCAGGATAGCGTGGAGGAGCCGCCTTTAAAGAACGAGGCCGGGTTGGCTGTGAAATACTGAATAACAGGCAGCTGAGGTAACGTCAAAACGTTTACATCGGTGGTGGCTGTCATACCGCCTGCCGAGTTGGAAGCTGTAAGCGTATAAGTGGTGGTCGTTCCCGGATGTATAGTTGTGGAGCCGGATGCACCGACACTGCCGATGCCCTGGTCTATCGAAACTGAGGTGGCGCCGTAAACATTCCACGTGAGAGTTGAGGTGGTGCCCGAAATTATACCGGCCGGGTTGGCTGTGAACGATAATACAATGGGTGGAGGAACGGCTGAGCTGCTTTGTACCAGAACTGTGGTCGTGGCCGTTGCAGTCCCTGCCGAGTTAGTTGCCGTGAGGGTATAGGCCATGGATGTACCGGGAACCACAGGCATGCTGCCCGACATGTTGACATGCCCGATGCCAGGACTGAGAATGACCGCAGTGGCATTGGATACATCCCAGCTAAGCGTTGACGATCCGCCGGCGGTGACTATGGGCGGGCTGGCAATGAAGCTGGTTATAGTAGGCAGCCCCGAGCCTGCAGGTGGAGGTGTGCCGGACCCGCTAACAAACACGGACGTAGTGGCTGTTGTACTGGTTGTCCCGTTGCCGGCGGTCAGGGTGTAGATAGTATTGGCCGAGGGTGAGACCGCCCGGCTGCCGCTGATGGCTACGTTACCGATACCCTGGTCGATGGTGACTGTTGTAGCACCAGTTACGCTCCAGTTTAGTGTGGCTACGTCACCCGGGGATAGGCTGGTGGGGCTGGCGCTGAATGAGCTGATAGTTGGTGATCCTCCTCCCCCGCCGCCGAAAGTGCCTGCCGGAACATAGATACAACCCGAGGTAATCAATAGTAGAGCTAATACAATGACCCAAAATCTCATCATTATCCGCCTCCTGTGTAATTAGGTTATCACAGCAGCCACCGGTTGTCCAAACCTTTCAGGATGCGGAAAATTAGGTATGTTTACCGACACAAAGGCCTGTTATCGAGGTTCTTCCACCATACTGCACAGGAGCCCCTTTTTTGCTATTGTATAGGATAGGGACTGTAAATCAATCAAATACCGGTGCACCAGTCATAGATTAAGATTGATAAAGGAGGATAGGAGTATGGACTACCAGAACTTACTGTCGGACGGTTACGACCGGGCCCTGGCCGAGCTTGAACACGTTCTGGAGGGTTTAAAGCCGGAAGACCTTAACTGGCAGCCCAGGCCGGACTGCAACAGCATCGGCTGGCTGGCCTGGCACCTCACACGTAGCCAGGATGCCGCCCTGTCCATTGCCATGCGGCAGGAGCAGCTCTGGATCAAGGATGGCTGGCATTCCAGGTTCAACCGCCCGGCCGACCCCAGGGATATGGGCACAGGCCATACTCCCGAGGATGTGGCCGCTTTTGAGGCGCCTGACGTCGAAACTCTGATCGGCTATCACCGTGCCGTGCTTGAGCGTTCCAAACAATACTTCAATACACTCACCGCTGAAGACCTTGACCGCGTTTTGAATATGAAGTGGCTGCCGCCGCTTACGACGCTGGGGTCATTCCTCATCATGATAATGGCTGACAGCTTCCAGCATGCGGGACAGGCGGGCTATGTCCGTGGGCTGCATGAAGGTTTGGGCTGGCAGAAGTATTGATCCGCTCCCCGGTTTCTATCGCATAGACTTTGCGGTGCTATAATTGGCCCCGATAGGTATAACCAAGCCTCTACGCTAGCTGGTTTTTGTCAGCTTGTTCTGCGGAGGCGGCAGCAGGCGTGAAGAATCTATAATGGCGCTGGCAAGCTGGTTCCTTTCAATTTTAACACCCAGGTCGAAGCGCGTGGCAAGATGCTTTAAGAATTCGCTATTGGCATCGTCCGTGCCGATGGCGATGATGTAGATGTCGTCCTTACGGGCCTCCTCGGCGGCCTTGAGGCTGGCCTGGGGATCCCCTTCGCCGTTGGGCAGCCCGTCGGTCACGATAACCATAACGCGCATGCCCTTCTGGTTTTTAAGCAGGCTGTGCGCCAGCCTGATGGCCTTGGCCATGTGCGTGTACTTACCTGTGGTCAAAGTTGAGATGGCCTTTTCCAGCGTGGCCAGGTTCTTCTCAGGCTCGCAGACCAGCGTGGGCAGGTCATCGAACTGTATCAGGCCGGTATAATAGCCCTGTTCCAGCGCGTTTTTAGCAAATTTGATGGCACCTTTCTGCGCCTGCTTGATCTTGTTGCCCTTCTTCATGCTGGCGGAGCGATCGACCAGCAGGTAGACATAGCCGGTGAGGGCCTGGCTTTTGGCCAGCTCTTTGGCCGCGCCTGTCTGCAGACTGGTCTGGCGAGGGCCGCCGACCGGGCCGGGCTCCCTCTTTTGAAGTCCTTTGCCGCTGCCTAGCATTTTCCACATATTCTTGCTCTTCAAATCCCGCTTAAAACGTTAACATAATATATGCTATTCTTTTACATCGTGTAAAGGCTCAGAGCTATAAAAAATATGAGCGAGAAGGATAAAAAAGTCATCGTTGGCATGAGCGGAGGCATAGATTCCTCCGTGGCCGCGGCACTGCTTAAGAAGCAGGGCTACCGGGTGACCGGCGTGATTATGAAGATATGGGGCGGAGGGGCCATGGCGGGCAAGGGCAAGCATGGCTGCTACGGGCCGGAAGAGGAGGAGGATATCGAGGATGCCCGTAAAGTAGCCGCAAAGCTGGATATCCCCTTACACGTTATCGACCTTACCCGGGAATACAAAGATGAGGTGCTGGACTATTTTTGCCACGAATACTTAGAGGGGAGGACTCCCAACCCCTGCATACGCTGTAACCGGCGCATCAAGTTCGGTGCCCTCATCGCCAAAGCATCCACCCTGGGAATTGACTTCGATTATTTCGCTACAGGACACTATGCAAGGGCAGAAAAAGATATCGAATCAGGCCGCTGGATGCTGAAAAAAGGCAGGGACCTGAAAAAGGACCAGTCTTATTTCCTTTATGGCCTGTCGCAGGAGCAGCTATCATATGCCCTCTTTCCCCTGGGCGGCCATTTGAAGCAGGAGGTGCGCAGGGTGGCCGTCGAGCTGCAACTGGGCGTGGAGAACAAGCAAGAAAGCCAGAACTTCGTCTGTGGCAGCTATACCTCCCTGTTCGAGAAACAGCCGGAGCCTGGCCCGGTGATGGACAGGCAGGGAAACATACTGGGACGGCATAAGGGGATCGTCCACTATACTATCGGGCAGCGTAAGGGACTGTCCGTGGCCTCAAAAGAACCGCTTTTCGTCACCGATATCAAGCCCGACCTGAACGCCGTGATAGTCGGACCCAGGGATGACCTTTTCACTGGCGGGCAGGAGGTTAAAGAATTGAACTGGATCGCCATCGAATCGTTGGAAAAGACGCTGGAGGTAAAGGCCAGAATCCGCAGCTCGCATGCAGGATACGATGCAGTGATCTCTCCTTTAGACGGCGGCAGAGTGCGCGTGGCCTATCGGGAGCCGCAGATAGGAGCGGCGCGCGGCCAGGCCATCGTTTTTTATGATGGGGATATGATTTTGGGCGGGGGAATAGCTGAATAAATTCCAAGTTACAAACCCCTTGGGGGAAACCCTAAACTCTAAACACTAAATCCTAAACAAACCCAAAATCCAAATGATTTGGGTTCTGAGCTTTGAACTTGTTTAGAGTTTGGAGTTTAGTATTTAGAGTTTAAAAAAATTTCAGACAGGTGTTGAGTTTCTGACCGGCTATGGTTGATATTAATTTTTCTTATCTGTATGATAGTTGATATGAAATGGGCTGTCGTCGTTAGTGTTTTAGTTTCTATAATATTTGTGATCCTCGGGCTATCCCACATAGTCGACTTTGGCAGATTTGCTTATTTGGTCCTTCATCCCGGCCTTACAACTTCCACGGATATCCTTAAAATCATTATGAGCGGTGTTCCCGCCCTGTTTCTTGTAGCAGGAATATTCGACATCATAGTGGAAGTCATTATCCGGCGTAAATTCCTGTTTAACTCCAGAGCCTGAATTCCAAATTCCAAGCTACAAGAATTCCTTAAACTCCAGATCATAAATTCTAAGCCCTAAACAAATTCAAGTTCAAAACTCAAATTTGGAACGCTCGGCGGGTTCTATTCTATCAAGGTATATTTGCCTGTAAACGGAGCTAAAACAGGCCGCCTTTTACCCTTACGTAAAAGGCGGCCTTTCTTAGTCAGATGCCTATTTAGCCTTATTGATTTAGGATGGGCTAGATTTTCACTTGTGGTTCGAGGAATAGTTTCAGCAATGCCTTTATGGCGGCGATAAGGGCCACAGGCGCCATTAGTGCGGCAAAATTCACCAGTATGCCGGCCGCATAGGTGCCGATGCCCAGAACTGTTATGGGAGCAAAGGCAGCTGTCATTGCCAGTATTGCTATGGTGGCCAGGAGAAGGATAACCAGCCCCTTCCCTTCTTTGTCAATCAAGACATGTATCAGGCCGATTATAAAACCGAAAATAACAAGTATGGCTGCAATGGCTACGTTCCCTGAAGCTACTATACCCCCGATAACAGCCAGTATGACGCCAAGACAGAATAATATGAAACTGATCCATCCCCATGTTTTGACCATAAATACCTCCCTTAATTACTAATTTGTTTACCTTCATAATTTTACTGGATAATTATACAAAAGTATATACGTAAGATTACTTAATAATTATGCAGGAGCGGTTTGGTAAGCTCTAAACGCCTAAACTCTACATACTAAACAAATTCCAAATACGTCATTGCGAGGAATATCAACCTTCGGACAAAGGATTGCCACGCTTCGCTCGCAATGACGTGTGGTGAGTGATGTCGCTCGCAATGGCCTGTTAATTTTTAGGGTGTTGACAGACTTGTGGATCTACGTTATTCTTTATATTGTCTATAAAATTAGTGGACAATAGAGACGGAGATTTGAATGAAAATATCGACCAAAGGAAGGTATGCCACCAGAGCCATGCTTGACCTGGCGCTGCATTACGGCAAGACGCCGGTCCTGTTAAAGGACATATCAGCCAGGCAGGATATATCATTGCGCTACCTTGAGCAGATCATCTCTCCGTTGATTGCTGCCAAGTTGATCAAGAGCACGCGCGGGCCCAGGGGAGGCATAGCCCTGGCCAAACCGCCGCGCAAGATTAAGCTCCTGGACATCATCCAGGTACTGGAAGGCCCCGTGGCCCCGGTTGAATGTGTGGAAAATCCCGGCGTCTGTACGCGCGCACCATCATGCGCGGCCCGTGATGTCTGGACCGACCTGGCCAGGGCCATGCACGGGGTGCTGGACTCCACCACCCTTCAGGACCTGGTGGAAAGGCAGAGGGAAAAGGAACCCGGCAAGGAATTGCTCTATCAAATTTAAAGAGGCAGGAGAAATAGATTGGCTACACAATCAAAAATAGATAAGGTTAAATTTAAGACAGTTGAAATGCCCAGGTTAACGCGCGGCATTGCCAACGATTCCCTGGAGTTGATCGGCAATACCCCGCTGGTGCGGCTGAATAAGATTACGGACGGCGCAAAGGGTGAGGTGGTGGCCAAGCTGGAATCGTTCAACCCCGTCAGCAGCGTCAAGGACCGCATCGGCGTGGCCATGATCGTGGCAGCCGAGGAGAAAGGCGCCATCAAAGAGGATACCGTTCTGGTGGAGCCGACCAGCGGCAACACCGGCATCGGCCTGGCGTTCGTAGCCGCTGCACGCGGCTATAAGCTTGTTCTTACCATGCCCGATTCCGTTTCATTAGAACGCAGGCAACTGCTGGCCATCTTCGGGGCCGAGCTGGTTCTAACGCCCGGCGCACAGGGCATGCCGGCTGCCGTGGCCAAAGCCGAGGAGCTGGCGGCCAAAAATAGGAATTATCTTTTATTGCAGCAGTTTAAGAACGAGGCCAACCCGGCCATACACAAGGTGACCACCGCCGACGAGATCTGGCGAGATACGGATGGCAGGGTGGACGCCGTGGTAGCGGGCGTTGGCACGGGCGGGACCATCACCGGCATTGCCGAGGTCCTCAAAGCACGCAAGCCCGGGTTCAAGGCCATAGCGGTAGAGCCCGAATCTTCGCCGGTTCTTTCCGGCGGAAAGCCGGGCCTCAATAAGATACAGGGGATCGGGGCGGGCTTCATACCCCAGGTGTTGCGGACCGACCTGCTGGACGAGATAGTCCAGGTATCTGCCGAGAATGCCGGCATCACGGCCCGGCGGCTGGCCAGGGAGGAGGGCATACTGGTCGGCATCTCTTCCGGTGCGGCGGCCTGGGCGGCCATCCAGATTGCCAAAAGGCCTGAATACGCAGGCAAATTGATCGTGGTAATACTGCCCGATACGGGTGAACGCTATCTCTCGACCTGGCTTTTTCAGGACCTGCCTACGCCGGGAGTGATATAATAACGCCATAGGATTGTGAAAGTACGATGCACGTCGCAGTTGATCATATAACCGCAAGACACGGGAGTGACAGGGAACGCCCCTCCACGAGAGACCAGCGCGTTCCCTGCACAATGCTCTGACCTGAACGGTCGTTGCAAGCCCCGCAAGGGGTACAGCAATCATATCGCCTGTCATTGCGAACCCCGTAGGGGTGCGGCAATCCTTATAAGCGAAGACTATACCCCTTGATTTTAAAGATTGCTTCGTTTCACTCGCAATGACGGTGTTTCCAAGAAATTGCCACGCTTCGCTCGCAATGACCGGTCATCTCAACCACTAAAAATAAAATTTATGGAGAATTAGATGTCTGATTATAGACTGGATACTATAGCTTTACATACGGGGCAGGAGAGCGCCGACCCGGCCACCGGGGCACGCGCCGTGCCGATCTACCAGACCACCTCTTACGTATTCAAGGATACCGAGCAGGCAGCCAATTTATTTGCACTCAAAGAGCCGGGCAATATCTATAGCAGAATGACGAACCCAACCAATGACGTTTTCGAGCGGCGCATCGCCGCCATCGAGGGCGGCAGGAGCGCGCTGGCTACTTCATCCGGGCAGGCGGCCGAGACCTTCGCTATCTTGAATATAACCGAGGTCGGCGACGAGATACTTTCCGCCGATAACCTTTACGGAGGTACCTATCAGCTTTTCCATTACACCTTCCCCAAGCTGGGCAGGAGCGTGAAATTCGTCAACTCGGCCAAGCCCGAAGAGTTCCGCAAGGCCATCACTAATAAAACCAGGGCCATCTACGCCGAAGCTATCGGCAATCCCAAGCTGGACGTGCCCGATTTCGAGGCGCTGGCCAAAATTGCGCATGACGCCGGCATCCCCCTGATCATAGACAACACGGTGGGGACGGGGCTGGTGCAGCCCATCAAGTATGGCGCCGACATCGTGGTATTATCCGCCACCAAGTTCGTCGGCGGGCACGGCACTTCAGTGGGCGGCGCCATCGTCGATTCAGGCAATTTCGCCTGGAACAACGGCAAGTTCCCCGGCTTTACCGAGCCGGACCCCAGCTACCACGGCCTGAAGTTCTGGGATGCCTTCGGCAACTTCCCCGGGTTGGGCAATGTAGCCTTCACCTTCAAGGCGCGTGTGCAGTGGATGAGGGACGTGGGCTTTGTAGTCAGCCCCTTCAATTCATGGCTGTTCCTGCAGGGGCTGGAAACGCTGCCCTTAAGGCAGAAGAAGCATTCCGAGAATGCGCTGGCCGTGGCTAAATTTTTAAAAGCGCAGCCCCAGGTGTCATGGGTCAATTATCCCGGCCTGGAGGACCATCCGTCGCATAAACTGGCGAATAAATACTTTAACGGCAGCTATGGCGCGCTGGTCGGGTTCGGCATTAAGGGCGGGCTGGAAGCGGGCAGGAAATTCATCAACTCGGTCAAGCTGCTCTCGCACCTGGCCAATATCGGAGATGCCAAGACTTTGGTCATCCACCCGGCGACCACCACGCATGCGCAGCTAACTCCGGCCGAACGCCTCGAGACGGGAGTAACGGACGACTTCATCCGGCTTTCGATCGGCCTGGAGGCCGTGGAAGATATCGAAGCTGACATCGATCAGGCCTTGAAGGCCGCCGCAAGGGGCGGATAGCAGGTGGACATTATGCTGGAAACAAAAGGGAATATAGGAATAGTGGAAACACAATACCTCCGGCTGCCGGGCGAGCTGGTGCTCGAATCCGGCGAAAAGCTGGGTCCGTTGACGCTGGCCTATGAGACCTACGGCAGCCTGAACTCCGGCCGTACCAACGCCATCCTGGTCTTCCATGCCCTGTCGGGCGATGCCCACGCGGCCGGTTACCATGAAGGCGACGACAGTCCCGGCTGGTGGGACGGCATGATAGGCCCCGGCAAAGCTTTCGACACTGATAAGTACTTCATCATCTGTTCCAATGTAATAGGCGGCTGCAAGGGGTCGACCGGACCTTCGAGTGGAAACCCGAGGACCGGCCGGCCTTACGGCCTTGATTTTCCCATCATAACCATTAAGGACATGGTCGAGGCCCAGAAAAAACTGATAGACTCACTGGGCATAGACAAGCTGCTGAGTGTGGCGGGCGGGTCGATGGGAGGAATGCAGGCGCTGCAATGGGCGGTCGCGTATCCGTCGCGTGTGCTTTCGGCCATCCCCATTGCCACTACGGCCGGGCATTCCCCGCAGCAGATCGCCTTCAACGAGGTCGGCCGGCAGGCCATCATGGCCGATCCCAATTGGAATAACGGCGACTACTACGACGGCACGCTCCCCACCAGGGGCCTGTCGGTGGCCCGCATGGTCGGACATATCACCTATATGAGCGATGCGTCCATGGGCGAAAAGTTCGGCCGTCGCTTCAAGGACCGCCTGGAGAACGAGAAATTCGAGCCCGATTTCGAGGTCGAAGGCTACCTGCAGTACCGGGGGGACAACTTCGTGAAAAGGTTCGACGCCAACTCCTACCTGTATATAACCAAGGCGCTTGACTATTTCGACCTGCACAACGGCAAGGGCCTGGACCAGGTATTGAAAGGGGTTACGGCTAGGTTCCTGGTCATGGCCTTCAAGTCCGACTGGCTTTACCCGGCCTACCAGTCCCTCGAGATCGTAAAGGCCTGCAAGCTGGCCGGGGTGGATGCCACCTACTGCGAACTTAACTCGCAATACGGGCACGACGCCTTCTTGCTGGAGATAGAGGAGCAGTCATACCTGGTCAAGCATTTCCTCAACAGCGTCAGCGAAAACAACTGGAACGGTAAAGCATGAATAACGGCGACTTGAAAGGGGCCAGGTTGGACCACCGCGTCATACTGGACTGGGTGGCCGAGGGGTCGTCTGTGCTCGAGCCGGGCTGCGGCCAGGGCGACCTTATGGCGCTGCTGTCCAAATACCGCAACGCATCCGTCAGCGGCATCGAGATAGACGAGCGCGCCATTTTTACCTGCGTCTCGCGTGGCTTGAGCGTTTCCCACCAGGATATCGACGACGGCCTCTCGGAATATGCCGACCGGGCCTTTGACTATGTAGTCTTAAACCAGTGCCTGCAGGAGGTGCGCAAGCCGCATATCGCCCTGAGCGAGGCGGTGCGGGTGGGCAAGAGGGCCATCATCGGCTTTGCCAACTTCGCGGGTTACGACGCGCGGTTTCAGCTTGCTATCCGGGGCATAGCGCCGGTCACGCCGGCGCTTCCCTACCAGTGGTACGACACCCCCAACCTGCATTTCCTGAGCATCAAGGACTTTATAAATTACTGCGCTAAGAACGGCCTGGAAATCGAGAAACAGGCTTTTCTTGGGGAAAAACACCTGCTATACTTCTGGCCTAACCTGCTTGCAGAATCCGCCTTATTCCAGATAAGGCGCAAAGTCTGACGGCGGGTTAGAAACCTGAGAGTAGGGAGAACCTGACATGAAGCACATATACATGGACTATGCCGCTACCACACCGGCGGCGCCCGAAGTTATCGAGGCCATGATGCCCTATTTCCATGATAAACCGGGCAACCCTTCCAGCATCCATTCCATGGGGCAGGAGGGCCGGGATGCTGTGGAAGCAGCGCGTGTGCAGGTTGCCTCGCTCATCCGTTGCGAGCCTTCCAACGTGGTCTTCACCGGCTGCGGCACGGAAGCCGACAACCACGCCATCAAGGGCGTCGCCATTGCCAACCGCGAGAGGGGCAATCATATCATTGCCACCACCATCGAACACCATGCGGTGCTGTATACCTGCCAGTTCCTGAAGACCATGGGCTTTGATGTCACGTTCGTGCCGGTCGATAAATACGGCATGGTCGACCCGGCAGACATTAAAAAGGCTATCACTAAAAAGACTTTGCTGGTCTCGGTCATGCACGCCAATAATGAGGTCGGCACAATTCAGCCCATCGAGGAAATAGGCAAGATCACGCGGGAGGCCGGGGTATATTTCCACGTTGATGCAGTACAGACCTTCGGCCATCTGCCTATCGATGTGGATAAACTGGGCATCGACCTTCTGGCTGCATCGGGACACAAGCTGTACGGTCCCAAAGGTGTGGGCCTGCTGTATATCAGGCCGGATACCCGCATAGTGCCCCTTTTGCACGGCGGCGAGCAGGAGGAGGAGAGGCGCGCCGGGACTGAGAACGTGCCCGGCATCGTGGGCTTCGGTAAAGCTATTGAAATGGCGCAGCTTGGCATGAAAAAAGAGGCCGAGATGCTGACCGGCTTCCGTGACAGGCTGATCGAGGCTATTCTGGGACAGGTGGGCGATACTTATTTGAACGGCCACCCTACAAAACGCCTGCCCAACAACGTTAATTTCAGTTTCGACTTCATCGAAGGCGAGTCCATACTCATGTACCTGGATGCCGAGGGCATCTGCGCTTCCACGGGCTCAGCCTGCAGTTCCGCCAGCTCCGAGCCCTCGCACGTGCTGACGGCCATGGGCATACCGGTGGAGAGGGCGCGCGGGTCATTGCGCCTGACCATGGGAAAGTGGACCATGCACGAAGAGGTCGACAAGGTCATTGAAGCCCTTCCCCGCATCGTAGCCAAGCTGAGGGAGATGTCCCCGCTGGTCAAGGAAAGATGCGGCTGGATAAGCTACCTGTAATGGGGTTTTTTGTTTATACGTCATTGCGAGGAGGCCGTCAGGCCGACGTGGCCAAGCTGAGGGAGATGTTCGCGATGTCATTGCGAGGAGGCCAGCAGGCCGACGTGGCAATCCTTTGATTCGAAGACTCCATTACGAACCTGTGAGATATGGCTGTGAAAACGGGCATCGAACAGCTTGCCGAAAAAGGGCTGATCGAAAAAATCGTACCGGACCCGGACGAAATTCAAGGGCTGCTGGCAGCGGCCGACAGCTGTCTTACCGCCGCACGGCAGAGTCTGAAGGATAACCCCGTCCGTTCCTTTGCGCAGGCTTATGATGCAATTTACGAGGCATGCTGCGCTTTCATGAAGCATCAGGGTTACTGGATGGCGGGCGAACCAAGCCACCGCATCGTGCTTGCTTTCTGCCGGCTTACGCTGGATGAAAAATACGTCCGCATACTCGATGCCTTCGAGGAAGCCGAGAGAAGAAGGCACGACGACATGTACGACGGCCGCTTTTCCATGGGCGGGGATGAGGCGCAGGAAATGGTGAAGAAAGCGCGGACACTAGTACGGCGATTAGTTTAATTTGGCGCTATTGTTAAAAAATCAATAAAAAAGCCACCGTGGCTGAAGTTATTCTTCACGGAATCCTCTTTGCCATAGGTTCTTATTCCATTCTAATATAAAAGTGCAGGATAATTTAACAGAGCAAAGTCAGTTGCCAATGGGTTAAGGCCTCCTGCTTGTATAGTTTTTACCATTTTGATCTATGAATCTCCATAACATTCCTTGTTGCCCAATTGCCTCCAAATTGAACAGATGATTAGAAACGTTATGATTACCAGCATAATAGTTATCATCAATCGCGTACAAAGTTGTGCTTGTATCCAAAGTGCAACAACCCCCTGCTTTCAAGGAGGACGGCTCTAAACAAAAATGGTTTTTTGACTTGCTTGTCGTTGAGAATTGATTGAAACAGTCCCACTTAATTTGTCCAACAGAACGCGGTGTGAGAGCACGCAATACGCCGCTTCCCCTATCTGCTGCAGCAGCTTCTTCTATGTGGATGACATATAAGGCAGGTTCGGGATTTCCTGTAAAAGCCATTATTGATCCATAGAATCTTTTTTCATTAGGGCATCCCATATCACATTTATGCCAATCTTCAAATAAGTCTATGTTTATTCGGTAACATTTGCTGCTGCTTGAATCGTCAAGCACATACAAATAGTGATTATTTATAAAATCCGAGTCCATCGTTAGATGTACATTGCCAGTAATATTAGTATCTCTTGGTATTGCGTTCCATGTTTTTCCCCTATCGAAGGAAAAAGATAAAGCAAATGTACTTGAACGTTCCGCCGTGCCAACGAATACATAGTCCTCAGTTGCCGCAATACAGTGGCCTTCACCTGCGCGCGAATTAACTATGGGTAAATGTGTCGCCCACCCAGTACCAGTATAAGGGATTCTCTGGACGTATCCATTAGTATAGAGCGCATAAATAGTTGTGCTACCTTCGAACACAAAATCGACCATATCATTTGTTATTTTGATAGGTGCCCAATAATCTCCATAGTCAGGGGTCCAGTACATCACTTTTGTATTGGGTAAAGCCCACCCAACCATTTCGCCACCCGGTTTGTCGCTGCGTGACCATATAGTACGAAGGATTGACGCACTAGCATTAGAGCCATTATTGATAACGTCTCTGAAATGGAATACTCGTTCCCAGAGAGAGCCTATGGGTGGCAAAGCTGGTAGTGGAGCTGCGACATTGGGATTTATGGTACTCCGCCAAATGCTATGTACGTGTGAATTGCCCGTATGGATATTGTTTGTGCAAATAAATGCTGTAGTATTATTGGTCCCACAGGCGAAATCTGTAAGCTTTGTTATTATGGTATTAATAAGACTAATCTGATTCCACGTTTCGCCATTATTGCGTGTTATTGCCAATGCGGACTCGTCGCACGGGACGACTCTCACATAACCCGCAGGCCACGAATTGTTCGGGATAATTGCATTATATTGGTCAATTTCAGGCGGGGAATAATTCCCAAGACTTGCAGCACCAGTAGCCACAAAAGCTAAAGTAGTATCGGGGGACCATGCGACTCTAGCGTTTCCATATCCATATTTAAGTTCCTTTGATGCAAATATTTCGTGCAAACCGGCACCACTAGTAGGTTTAAGAGTTGGAAGCCAGCAAGATATTCTTCTAGTATTTGATACATCCATATACCATGTGTGAACAGTTGCTGAGTCTCCGAAACCCATGGTCTCTCCAGCTATTAATTTGCCTGGCGCATAGGCGATACTCGAAATACGCCTAGCTCGCTTCACATCACTAATTAGTTCGGCTTCAGTTGTATCCATCAATGTTTCTAACTTATCATTAAGGATCCTATATATTCCTCTGTGTGGTACCTTTTTACCTGTTGGATTAATAGCATCTATACAAATATAGAAGCGTCGGAATTTATTGTCCAAATGAAAGTAATCTGGTGGAAGTTCAATTTGTGCGGCAATTACCTCATCACACTTTGGAGAATCCCCGATCTTCCTCTTCCTATTACACAACTTAATATGCTTGCTTTGCTTTTGCCATAGCAATAAATTATTCTTTTCATCGTATATCCCTGTAGCTAACCATGTTCCGGCATGATTTGGTATTCCGTCACAATATATCACTACTATACTGGAATCGGAGGCAAAATTTGGAGAGAATCTAGCAGTTATTATGTCCCCGTTTATTTTCGTCCCTTTTTGAGAGGACATAAGATTGTCAGAAGAAAGCCAACCAGTACCGGAATCTAATTTATTAATATGAATATTATTACAATCTAAACCAGTGCCATCCCTAGTTCCCACAATAATAGCACGCTTACTATGACCATCTGAGATATCAATGGCGCTAATAAAATCATGCCCTTGTGTGATGCCGCTAGGTGGCCAATATGTATTTTGCCATGTTTTTCCCCTGTCCTTGGATAACCACACTTCTTGGATCAGCGGGCTTCTAACGATATTTGCGCAGACAACGGAAATAATATTGGGGTCATCTGGTGCAATGGCAACATCCCAGATATGTGTTCCATTTTGTATCGAGGATTGTACTTGAACAAGGTTACTATAGGCTATGTCATTCCAACTGTAACCCATACCTGTCGATTGCAGGAGCATCGTCTGCGCCCCACCTCGGGAAATACCATTGCGGCTTCCATTTCGTATAATTGCCCATAAGGTCATGCTGTCCGGTGATACTAAGATTTTATTTATTGAAGAACCACAATTACCAGGATTAAAAATCTCTTTGATTGAATTTGGCGTCGAGTCCGGCGTCCCTAAAATATTCCAATAATCAAAATAGTTTAAGGCATCCTGGCGGGGCTGTGACTCCTGTTCCTCCGGTTTGATTTTCTCAAAAGGGACGCCATCGCGTTTTGCGATTATAAAAGAATCTGAATATTGAATAATCCACTTACAAAGATGTAATCTTAAAAACCTCTCCCATTGTTCAGCATCGTCGTATATCTGAAAAAATTGTTTCTTTTCGCGCCTTATGTTTTCCCGGAAGTTAATTACCTTTTCGATCTGCTCGGCTTCATCACTTTTTAGATCATCCTCATTGCCGCGAAAGTAAATAATAACCTCAGGTCTTCCCAATGATGCATTGAGCTTGCTAGCAAGGTCGTATTCTTCTTCAAAACCAGATGAGAATGATGGGGTCGGACTTCCCCATCGTTTCCAAAGATTAAGAATAACGATATCGCATGTTTTTAATTCCTCATTGATTATTGATTGCGGACGTCCCGATCCTCGTAGCGTATCTTCCCATCCAATCGCTTCTAAATGGATGTTATGAGAATGAGCTGATATCTGGTTTACTTCGTCAATAATATGGGGAAACCTATTTCTTTCCTCCGACAAATCGCCGGGGGAACCCATAAATACTTTGATCAATTCGACGGAAGACATATTTGTTAATATCTAACGTTTATATGAAGTATATGATCATATATGTGGTTATTTTAGTACAAGTATTCCAAAGACAGCAATGATCACATGCAAAATCGGTTCGGACTTCCATCTCATGCTACAAAAAGGACGAGACAGGTGCTATGTTTTCAATTTCTCCCTGATGTCCTCCCGGAGCGTATTCTTCATTATTTTCCCTACTGGGTTCCTGGGAATGGCACTTATAAACTCCAGGCGTTCCGGTATTTTGTAGGCAGCAATGCCTTTCTCTTTCATGAAGGCCCTGATCTCTTCCAGATTCACTTTATCGTCGCCCTTTGGAACAACGTAAACGCAGACCTTTTCCCCCATAGCCTCATCCGGCATGGCAATGGCTGCCACATCAAGGATCTTAGGATTGCCGAGGAGCATGCCTTCCACCTCTTGAGCGCTGATATTGAATCCGCCCCGGATGATGATGTCCTTGGTCCGATCGAAGAACCCGATGCAGTCGTTATCCTTGATCTGGAAAAGATCTCCCGTGTTGAAGTAACCATTCTTATCGAAGGCCTTGGCCGTGAGGTCCGGCCGTTTGAAGTAACCCGGTATCACACTGGGTCCTTTGTACCAGAGCTCTCCGACATCGCCTACCCCCGTGATTTCCTCTTTAGTAAAAGGATTTATCACTTTGAGTTGGAAATTATTGCTAAATGCTTTGCGCTGGTCAGCCCATTTTGAACCCGCTTTTCCATATTGCGGAAAATGATCGATACGCATCTCGAGGTCCGGGATGTTGAAGGGGCCGGCCACGTTTCCCGTGCCCTCATTCTGCCCCCATATGTTGGCAAACTCGATCCCCCATCTTCTTTTCAACTCCAGCACAGACCACAGGGATGGAGGTGCAGCACCTATAGTGATCGCTTTCATTTTGCTTAAATTGAACTCATCCACCTTGGGATGCTTCAGAAGGGCATTCACAATGGCCGGAACAAGGAGCGTATACTGGATATCTTCGAACATGAGTTGCATGATAAAGGTAGCGCCATCAAAGGGGTGGTGCAGATGGAATGTTCCTCCGCTAAGCAACCAGGGAATAAAAACCGTTCCTATGGAAGCCATATTTACCAGAGGCCCGGCCGTAATCAGGTTGTAGCCTGGCTTAATCGGCGCTGTTTCATATTGGAAATTCATCAGGCAAATCCAGTTATTATGGCTCAAGGGACAACCCTTTGGCTGGGCCTCAGTTCCTGACGACCAGCACAGGGTGAAAGCATCGTTGGCATCGATACTGATCCGGTCAAGCTTTCCCGTGACCTCTCCTTTGGCCATCTCACGGACTTCAGCCAGGGTAAAAATATATTTAATTGAAGGGAACCTGGGTTGGAGCTTTTCAATCATTTCTTTATGTTTGAATTTGGAAAATTCCTCGACGGTGATAAAGGCCCGTGCCTCCGTCATGCCTGCAATGTACTCGATCTCCGACTGACGCCACTGCATGGGCATGGGAGAGATCAAGGCCCCGGCCCGGGTGATGGCAAGATAAAGCATGGCAAGCTCCCAGCAGTTGGGTAGTTGTACCAGGATGATGTCGTCTTTCCTGATACCCTTAGCGATCAAGGCCTCGGCAGTGGCATCAACGGCCCTGTCTATTTCTCGAAATGTCAACCTCTCCGGTTTCAAACCTACCAATGCTTCCTTATTGGGTGGATCGACAAGGCCCAGCGCGCCCGGCGTTTTTGCGACGTTCTCCTTGAAATAGTCGATCAAAGTCCTCTTTCCCCAGACCCCTTTCTCCGTCCACTCACGAATGCTGGCTTTCGATGCGAAAATCATGATTTCTACCTCCTTTACCCTTTACCTTCCCTTTGTTTTGCTTTTAGATTCCCCTAGTTCCCTGCACGCCGCCCCAAACCCTGCGACTTGACTATGATTGGTCTCGATGACCCGTATCGCATTATTACATAGTGACAGACCATATGCAATGCCGGGTGAGGCTACTTTTTACCTTTCTTCACCAGTCCATTTCTATGGTTGCCTTGCAGGCAGGTATGCTAAAATAAGGCAGGCAAGTAACGGGAGGTTGGAAAGCGCCGGCTATGTATGTCCCGGGCGCTGTGAGGAAGATATTCAAACTATAGGTGGAACTGAACATCGCGTTAGAGATATAGAGATTGAGTGACTAACAGGAAAGGAGCGAGACGTTCATGAAGATTTTAGGCATTGTAGCGAGCTACAGGCGGCTGGGTAATACGGAAATACTGGTCAAGGAAGCTTTGATGGGCGCTGAGGAACTTGGGGCCGAGGTGGATATCATAAGGTGGACGGACTACAAAATACTCCCCTGCGAGGGCGATGCAACCTGCATGTTCATGGGGAAGGGGTGTAAAAACGAACTCAAGGATGACTTCGATTTCCTGCTGAAAAAGATGTACCAGTTCGACGGCGTTATCTTCGGCGCTCCCTGCTATATCTTGGAGGTTGCGGCCATAGTAAAGCAATTCATCGACCGCTGTTTTGTGCTGTCGAGCCAACCCAGTCAAATGTGGGGAAAGCCGGCCGGCATCATTATACCCTACGCCACGCGGGGTTGGACGCCCTATGCTTTTCTTCAGCCGACCATAGTGCTCAAGTTTTTGGGAATGCAAACGGTCGACCAGGCACTCATTCATATGCAGGCCATGGCCGAGGCTTCCAACGACCAGAGAGCGCTGGATAAAGCACGTAAAATCGGCGTGGAAGTAGCCACGGCGGTTAAGACCGGAAACAATAAATACCTGGGCGAGCCCGGCATATGCCCCGTCTGCCATGAGCGTATCATCCGCATTTTTAAAAATAACGAGGATGTGGAGTGCCCCACCTGCGGCATTCGCGGCAAGCTCAGCATCGAGGATGGCAAGATCAAGGTCCATTTCGCCGAAGAGGACCTCAAATGGGCCCGTTTTGATAAGGAGACTGCATATCGCCACGTGACATATGAAATAAAACCATCGAAAGACTACTTTGTAAGGACCTGGCCGGTTATCAAGGAAAAGCGGAGGAAGTACAAAGACTATCTTAAGATCGAACGGGCGCAGTCGATGCCGGATGAGAGGAGGTAATAGCATGGGAGAGATAATGGCCAAGCTCAGATGGTTACCTCTCGGCCCTACCTGCGGCCCGGCAGTGCCTATCAAAAAAAGCGACCTGGACAATATAGCCAAAAAATATGGGGTGGATATCTCACTGGAGGAAGTGAAAGGTAAGAACCTCAAAGTGGAAGGGGCTGTGATAAGGGAAGATACCATGGACAGCACTCTTGAGGACATCACCCAGACGGCGGTTACGGTATCCGCCAAAGAAGAAGGGGCATTCCGCAATGCGGTGAGGGCGTTGATAAAGAAATATCATGCCCCGCGTACCACCCAGGCTTTCTGGGGCAGCACAGAACGCGGGAAATGGATCGTTACCGAGCTGCTTGACGAAGACGACGGCTGGTGTTAACAATTATTAATAAGACAATTCGGACAGGGGGTGTATCGTGAAAATCAGCGCACGCAATGTGTTAAGCGGCAAGGTCAAGGCAATCAAGCCGGGAACGGTTAACGACGAGGTTGTCGTGAAACTAACCGGCGGCGAAGAGGTAGTCGCCATAATCACCAAAGCATCGAGCAAGAGCTTGAAGCTGGTCAAAAACAAGAAGGTCTATGCAATCATTAAGGCCAGCAGCGTCATGATAGGCGTCGACTAAAACACCGGGCAGACCGGTCACGGATTGAAATAACTTCTCTTATATCAAATCGCAATTAGGAAGGAAAAAGGGAGGAACAGGTCATGTATCAATGTCCTTGTTTGCTCCTCCCCGGCTAATCAGCGGTAAGGCGGAGAAGACATAGGAGGACGAGGATGGGGTACAGGATAGGGGACTGGATACGTGATCGGACGGTGTGAAATGTAATGCGGCTGCGGCGCCGGAGCTTGAATAGTGTATGTGGGGGGCGGGCTGTACTGATATTGAGGCATCACGATGATCTGCTGCTGCTGTTGCTGCTGCCGGTAGCCGCAGGCAGATGAAGCCAGAACTAAAAATCCCAGGGGAAGTATTAATAACCACTTTATCATTTATTTCTCCTCCTCTTTAGCATAGAGGCATTTTATTATTCTCCCCCGGGTTTCGCTTGATGTTCTCCTGATAAAATGCTTATAAAAAGATGACATTTATCGAAACTGATAGTTTCAATAACATAAGGGTTGGGTGATATCGAGTGAGGGTAGGGAGCTCTTCGGCCAGAGTCTCCCGTCTGCTACTTTATAGCTGGGGTTTTCTGAAAAGGAAATACAAGAGTGGTCCTAGTTTATTGGGATTGACAAAAAAGGCCGGCACTTTCTTCATGTATTCTTGATATGATGGCCCAAATCGCATAATAAGTTCTTTCTCTTCTACGAAATGAATATGAATATAGAACGCTGCAAGATAAACAATAAAAAAACAACCGAATATAGGGTAAGCGTGGAAAACATTCCACCTAAACCAAGTAGTAGGGCTCCTGCGTACATTGGATGTCGCAGCACGGAATAAATTTCATGATTTTGTATTTTACTTTCTTCAGGAAAATAGAGATAAGTCACTGTCATATAGTCAATTCCAAACGCTTGAAGAGACCTTGCCATCATCCCGATGCCCAAAATTGAGAAAAAAATTGCAAGAGCTATTTTTAACCAAAATACTGCAACTCCCCAGGCGCCAACATAGCCTTCAAGTGGAGTTGCGAGGAATCCTAAAGGCGAGTTTGTCCAGAATGATGGCGAAAATGACCAATAGTGAATAAACAGCACAAGCGATGAAGAAAGCAAGCAGGACACGCCGGCAAAACCCACCAGGAAAATATGCTGGTAAGAAAGCCGGCCATATCTGGCTCTCAGTCTATCTTTCCAAAACCACATCTGATATACGAGGACCAGTCCAATGGTGCAAATCAATACCTCTCCAATGAGAGGGAAAAGCGAAAGCAAGATGGGATTCATGCCGCCGGATTTAGCCATGCCCGGTATTGAATAGAACCCTATCATCGCCCAAATGCACAATGCCAGGATGCAAAGCGCATACAAAGGTAATAGATAGATCTTATTCCCCGACAATATCGGGACTTTTCCCCTGAATTTTTCGATACCTTTTATTTTCATGAGGTAATTATACTTGAGTCTAACCATCTCAAGTAAACACAGAATTTCGCTAAATGGCTGGAGAGCTGATGCTTACGTTACCGGGAATAGGCTCCAATAAATGACTTCAGTTTGGCACAGCATGAGCAGCCATCGGAGGTCATCTTCTGTTGCATCCAGGCCCAATGCAGGCCTGCCGGAAAATAGAGAAAAAACTACCTGCCGGGTGCGATGCAGCGGCTGTTGCCCCATGCTCCCGCGCATATGCTGGAGCTGTTGCCCCTGGTCAGGTTCCCGGATAGGGTGCATGAGCATTTGCCCCAGGACTGGCTGTACGGCAAGGTCCAGTTGTCAGAGCCGGCAGCGGCGGACGGCGTCACTTCAAAGGCAGCAATCGTAGTCAGACATGCCACCGCGGCCAGCAGCGATATTCCGAATATTTTAAACATCTTCATGGCTTTACCTGTTTCCCATATATATCTTAATATGCATTAAGTTTGCCTTCCTTTTAGGAAGTATAGCATCCGGCATATTGAATAGTTGCAAAATCGCGGTCTAAAAGATAGCAAATATATAACAATGCGTGCTCAATATACCTTTAAGATACTGCCAAAGAATGTATTAGAAGGGTTATTGTTTTATAGATTGGCCGGGAAAACACATATAAACCTACCTGCCGGGTGCTATGCAGCGGCTGTCGCCCCAGGCACTTACGCAACCGCCCAAGCTTTTGATTGCCGTTACATTCTCGTCTATGTAGCATGAGCTATTGCCCCAGCGGGTGGAACAACTAACGAAATTATTCCTTTGACCTGCAGAGCTGTCGCCCCAGTACTGGTTATACGGCTTAGTCCAGTTGTCGGAGCCGGCGGCAGCGGACGGTGCCACATCGAAGGCGGCAATTGCCGTTAAACATGCTGCCGCGGCCAGCAGCGATATTCCGAATATTCTAAACATCTTCATGGCTTTACCCTCTTTCCCATATATATTCAATATACATCAAGATTGCCTTTCTGTATACGATTATAATGTTGGAGTATAGCTGGGTTACCGGTGGGGTTGCGGTTGACCTGTTCCCTCGTCAAAATATCATAACTATTTAACTTTCTGACTTATTATTATATTACTTCTCAATTTCTTGCATGATAAGATTTTCCCAGGTTCAGGTTAAAGTATTTAATGTTACGTAGTAAGGAGTAATACTATGAGTAAACCAGTAAGATTTGTACCAACCATCAGGTTGACAGAGTACGGGATAGTCAACAAAAAGGGCCAGGATATGGGGCAGGTGCAGACCTTTGTAGTGGATATGCACGAAGGTCTGATCGCATTCGCGCTGGTCGCATTTGGCGGCTTTCTGGGCATCACCGACAAATGGTTTGCCATTCCATGGGGAGCGTTGAAGTGGCACCCGGAGACAATGAAGTTTATCTTGGATCTGCCGGAAGAAGTTCTCAAGAATGCCCCGGGCATGCACAAGGATAAGTGGGTGGCAGAAATTGAAAAATGGCAGAAAGAGAAAGACCTGGAGTTGCTTGACCGCTATTATTCCAGCCATGGCTATGAGTCATACTTGGGAATAGTTCAAAAATCAATTACCAAAAGGGGCAAGCATAAGGTTGATGCCAAGTTTGAAATAAACAAGGATGTGGCGGGGGAATTCAGGTTTAAGCTGGTTGCTATAAACGGACAGACCATCGCGGTATCTCAGGGCTATACGACCAAAGATAACGCGCTCAACGGCATCGAATCCGTTAAACAGAACGCGGCTGAAGCTGTGATAGAAGACAAGACAATTTTAGTGAACGCGAAATAAAGCCAGGTGAAACCACAATGTGGGGGCTCCCC
>DBZK01000004.1:0-33972 GCA_002311135.1 Dehalococcoidia bacterium UBA1162 | reverse complement strand
GGGGAGCCCCCACATTGTGGTTTGAGGGTGTATTTTGAGAGTTTGTCCTCGGTCAAGATTTATTTCTACTGATTTGCTCCAGACGATATCTTCTTTATGGTCAAAAGCACCCGGTAGTCTTCGCTTGAGATTTTCTTACCCAACTCCGGGTATGGCTGCACGTGTGAAGTGAAATCGTACTTATTATAAGTGCCCTCGCCGTACTGGCTGCTCAAACCCGGTTGGGTCAGCACTATTTTCGTTGAATCATTGCCGTCGCTAACCTGCAAGACACAGCTCACCCTGCCCTGCCAGATACAGGTCGCACCCCTGGGACACCGGCTGTCCTCCTGGATACCATCAAACTTTATAATAAGTTGTTCCTCTTGTATCCCGGCGGTTTGGCCTATAGCCAGGGAGAACTCATTATTGAGAGATGCTTTGATCGTACCTTCACCAGTCTGACAACCGGATGAAATGGTCAATATTAACAGTAGGGAGAGAAACAGAGTGTATTTAACCATTAATTAGACCACACATTTTGAATTCTCATTTAGCAGCCAGCGTGCTCCTCAATAAGATCCCATTGGCCCAATACAGGCCTGTCGGGCCGTCAGGCAGAAAATCGTATGTCGCACCGCCATCGTAGGTCACATACTCCACCGTGACCACGAGTGCACCATCCAGGGTATTGCCCGTGTGATAATCGCCCAGTGCTCGCCCCTCGGCTGACGGGTGGCCAGGCGAAGCGGACACGGTGCGCCCGTCGCTCAGGCTGATCCTTACCACCTGGAAGGGAGATGCTACCGGGATGCTCGTGATTTCAACCACATCGGCCTGGACGCGTCTTTCCGAGTTGTCGAGTGTCCACACGGTCGTACCTTTGTTTATCTGCTCCACCGGCACCGGCCCACCGGGTGTATCGATAAGTGTACCCTTCACCAGGCAAATGGGATACGTATTGAAGCTTGGTTCCCGTTTTATTACGGTAATTATGCCGGATGGAGTGATGGTCCCTGTTATGCGCTCCCCCTGGTTTTCTCCCACCCGCAGAACAAATTGGTAAGTATTCCCGGCGGGAGTGGTCTGTACTGCCAGGGTGAGTTTCTTATGCTCCCGGTAGATAAGCAATTTTTCTGCGTCGCTGTACTCGGATTTCTCCGGGAGCCCCAGGTGTTTCAGGATCGCCGGGAATTCGGCGCCGTCTGCACTGATGACGGGGAATTGTTCAAGGGCGTTCTTTTCCTCTTGTCCCACTCGCGCAACCGGGTAAAAATCGGGGTCTACATAGAACACATTACTGAAATTTGAGAGCAGGATGTATTTTAGCTCGGGCAGCGAGTACGTGACTGTCGGCGTCGGAGCAGGCGAGGGTTGCTGAACGCAGGCGCCCGAAAACATGGTTAATATGCTTATCAGTGCAATACCAAGGAATAATCCCGATTTCACCATAACCCATTTCCCTAAAATAACATTCTGCGCCGCTCAAGCATAGTGGCGCTAAGAAAATAAGTCAATGGTTTTTCCCGTACCGAAAAGCTACTCAAAAGCGAGTTACCGATTATTCAAAAACGTAATATAATCTACCTATGTTGATTAATATTGATGGAAAAGGAAGAGATACTCTGGAGCGGATCGCCCGGCGTGTGATGGCGGAGCGCGGTTTTCTGCCCGATTTTTCAGCGGAAGCCCTTGATCAGCTTGCGAAGATGCAGGAGGTTCACGGGGAAACGGGATCTGCCGCAAAGGATTTGCGCAACCTGCCCTGGGCATCGATCGATAACGACGATTCCCTTGACCTGGACCAACTGACGGTGGCGGAGTCCCTGCCGGATAATGCAGTGAGGATCCGCGTGGCAGTCGCTGATGTAGACATACTGGTAAAAAAGGACACGGCCATCGATGAGCATGCCCGCCAGAACACGACTTCGATCTATACGGCGGGCAAGACTTTTCCTATGCTCCCGGAGAGACTGTCTACCGGTCTCACCTCCCTCAATTTTCAGGAAGACCGCCCGGCCATCGTGATCGATATGGTGGTTGACGGCGCCGGCGAGATACAAAGCCCGGATATTTACCTTGCCGTGGTGCATAACTATGCCAAGCTGGCCTACAGTAGCGTTGGGGCCTGGTTGGAAGGCACAGGGCCTGTTCCGGACGCAATTACAGCGGTCACCGCACTTGCCGATAATCTCCGGATTCAGGACAGAGTGGCCCAGACATTAAAGGCCAGGAGGCATGAACACGGCGCCCTGGACTTGCAGACACTGGAAGCCCGCCCGGTCTTTGAGGGAGACGTGATCAAAGACCTGCAGGCGGAGGCGAAGACCAGGGCCACGGAGCTGATCGAGGATTTTATGATAGCGGCAAATGACGTCACAGCGCGTTTTCTCGGCGATAAGCAGGTCCCTTCACTAAGACGTGTAGTCCGCGTTCCCAAACGTTGGGACAGGATCGTGGAGATCGCCGCTCAGCTTAATTACCAACTTCCCGCAGAACCCGATTCGAAGGCGCTTAATCTCTTTCTGACCGCACAGAAAGCAGCCAACCCGGTGGCTTTTCCCGACCTGTCACTCTCTATTATCAAGCTGCTGGGATCAGGCGAATACGTCGTCGAGCTACCCAACGAGACTGTGCCGGGCCACTTCGGCCTCGCCGTCCAGGACTACACGCATTCCACGGCCCCCAACCGCCGGTTTCCCGACCTTATCACCCAGCGTATCCTTAAGGCTACCCTGGGAGGGTCACCTATGCCATATAACCAGGACGAGCTGGTGGAGCTGGCCGCACATTGTACTCAAAAAGAAGATGATGCCAAAAAGGTGGAACGGCAGGTTGCCAAATCGGCAGCGGCCATGCTCCTCTCTTCAAGAATAGGCGACCAGTTTGATGCAATCTGCACTGGCGCTGCAGACAAGGGGACATGGGTGCGCATTTTCAAGCCGCCCATTGAAGGACGGTTGGTTAGCGGCTTTCAGGGCGTGGACGTAGGCGCACGGTTGAAAGTGCAGTTGATCAGCATCGATGTGGAGAAAGGTTTTATCGATTTCAAGCAGGCCTGACCCTCAGTGTTGGTAAAATAAAAATCAAGCGCGGTTAGTGCCTTTTAGCCAGCTTGCTTTAGGATTATTTTTGTCTGGCATTAGTCCCTTAGATAATGAGTCCCTGCTGTCAACAACACAGGCAAACTCTTAGTTATGGGGCGGTACTACTCCAGAGGTCATTTTTTTTGAAGGCGGACCGGCTGGGGAAGTATTACTGTTTTATTTTGGCCGCGGATCTACGCTGATACTTGAACACGGCCATGAAAATGATCACGGCGGCTATTATGACTGCTATAGCGGTCAATTGCGCCTGTTTGAGGCCCAGGAATACCACTTCGTTGTCCCGCCATGTAAAGACGATTATTTGACCCAGGGAATAGCCGAGGACGTAGATGAAAAATAGTACGCCCGGCTTCACTTTGTTGCGTAGCCACCAGAGAAGGCCGAAAAGCAATATGTTTGTTATGGCCTCATAGGCAGCGGACGGCTGATAGGCTATATCGTTGCGAGGCGCAAATGAATTGGGATTAGCGTATACCACTCCCCATGGAAGGTTGGTCGGATAGCCGATCACGTCCCCGTTGATAAAGTTACCGATACGGCCGAAGAACTGGCCGACTGCCGCAAAGAGCGCTGCGAAATCCAGGAGCTTCAAGATTGAAATTTTTAAACGCCAGCCCGCTACCAGCAGTACAATGATGACGGCGAAGAGGGCCCCATAAAAAGCCATCCCGCCTTCCCAGAATGCCAGGATGCGCCACGGCTGCGCCAGATAGGGCCCCAGAGGTTGTTGAACGACATAATAGAGCCTGGCGCCGACCAGCCCGGCCGGGACGGCCCAGTAGACAACTGTTTCCATTTGACTCTGGGTCAAGCCTTTGGACCTGGCATACGGCCATGCCACCAACAGGCCGGCCGCAATGCCTACCGCATACATTAAGCCATACCAGTGTATGGATAGGGTCCCGATGGAAAAAGCTACGGGATTGATATTAATAACTACCATCAGTTCATACTCGAAGGCGCCCTAAGAAATATCTTAGCGCCCTTCTTTATTCAGACCCTGCCGCCCGGTGCTGCCGTGCCCGTGCTTGGTCTCAAGCACTTGAAGATATTTATCACCGGTAACGACGATACCGAAGGTCTTTAGCAAAGCCTCCGGTGTTAACACTTCCTGCGGCGCGCCGATAGCCACCACCCGGCGGGCCAGTAGCATCACCTGTTGACACAAGGCTGCCTCTTCCTGGATGTCATGGGTAGCTGTAATAACGGAAGCTCCACGGTACAGCTCGTCATTGATGGCATGCAAGAAGAGCTCTCTGCCGCCGGCATCCAGGCCTGACGTGGGCTCGTCCAGCACCAGCAGGTCCGCCTGGTGAGCCAGCACCTGGGCCAGATAAGTCCGCTGTTGTTGACCGCCGGAAAGTGACCGGAGAGGAGAGTCGGCCAGATTCTCGATGCCCATTGCGCGCATAGCAGAAATAACGATTTCATCATCCAGCCGGCTCATCGGTCTCCATAGCCCGCGCAAAGGAAAGCGTCCCATGCGCACGATATCAATAGCGCGAAGCGGCAGCACAAATCCTGAGTGGTGGAACTGGCCAAGGTAGGCTATCCTGGCGTGATTTTTACCAGGAGGCATTCCGAATACTGATAATCGGCCCCCCAGAGGTGGCAACAGTCCTACAATCGTCTTGAGGAGAGTGGACTTACCCGAACCGTTGGTGCCAATGAGAGCGAAAGCCTCTCCGGGACTCAATTCAAAGCTGGCATCGGCTACGACAACTTCGTTGTCATAACCGACATTGAGATTCTCTGCCTTGATATAAGAGGCACCGTTAGTGGTCAGCATAGCAGCACCGGTTCCCTCTGACTAGCCATGTCTCACCTCCTGAGGAGGCGCAATTCGGGGATGACGCAGATTCTGTAAAGCGAATACGATAAAAAAGATTACTATAGTTACCAGTATTATAGATGCGCCCGCGGCGAGGTTAAAGTAATAACTGATCAACAAACCTGAATACATTGACAGCGCTCCAAAGAGCGTGGCCCATGCCATCATCACCTCTATGCGTTTGGCAAGGAGTGCGCCGGCGCCGGCCGGCGCAATGAGCAAGCCGAAGACCAGCAAAGTGCCCACAGTCTGGAAGGACACCACAACCGTAATCGCAATCATTAAGAGCATGATGTTATGGTACAAGCGGACCGGGAAACCGGCCACTTCAGCCTGTTCGGGATCGAAGCTAAGCAACAGGAATGGGCGAGCGCAAACAAGCGCTATGGCGATAATTAGGACCGTGGCCACCAGTTGGATCAGGATGGACTGGATGCTGATGCCCAAAATCTCGCCAAAAAGTATGCGAGTGAGGTCGCCGCTGAAAGAACTGGAACGCGATACGATCACCACGCCCAGGGAGAGCATGCCGACAAACAAAAGGCCGATGGCAGTATCGGAAGACAATCGCGACCGCTGCGTTATCAGGGTGATGCCCCCGATCATGATCCCGGCGCCGATAGCTGCTCCGAGTATTCCCGGAAAGCCGATCAGAAGCGCCACGGCAATGCCCGGCAGTACACCATGACCAAGCGCATCGCCGATGAAAGCCAATCCGCGCAGGATAATAAAAGTGCCGGCAATGGCACAGGCGATGGAGATCAGGACGCCGGCAATGAGGGCCTGAAGCATAAAAGTATTGGTTGAGAAGGGAGCCACTAACAGGTCCATAGCTGCCTCTATTTTAATGCATTGGTAATAACGGTGGCTAGGTCACTCATAAATGTGAAATAGGAACCGTCGGCCGGCAAGGCATGCGTCGTTAACTCAATAACCTTTACCCCGGTTTCATCACCGATGGCTTTGGCCACAGCCGGTGATGTGCCAAGCTCAGTGAATATGGCCTTAACGTGGTTATCGTCGATGGCCTGTTTGAGCGTGGCCAGGTCTGCTGCAGAGACCTCTGCTTCCGACGACAGGCTGGGTACAATTACTCCGACGAGCTTGAAACCGTAGCGCTGGGCGAAGTACCCCATTGATTCATGGCCGGTAACCAGCTTGCGGTTGTCCTGAGGTAAAGAAGCCACCGTATTGGAAACCTCGTTATTCAATGCGTCCAGCCGATCTTCCAGGCTCTGGGCCTGGGCAGCGACGTCCAGATTCAGGTCTTTCATCAGGACAGGGGCTAGACCGCTGACTACACTCTTCATACCTACCGGATCCATCCACAGATGGGGGTCAGCCGCGCCTAGAGCCTGGTCGGGGTCGCCGGAGGGAATTCCTTCCCCGGAGCCCACATGACGGACGGTAATATAATCTGAAGCCGTGAAGAACCTGACGCCGTTACTTTTGGCCGCTGCAAGTGTCTTTTGCATGCCGCCTTCAAGCCCCAGCCCGTTTTCGATAACCAGGTCGGCCTTGTTTATCGCCTCAATATCTCTGGCTGATGGTTCCCATTCGTGCGGGTCCAGGCCATTCGGGATGGAGACAATGACTGTTGCTTTATCTCCGACCAGTTCTTTTACAACAGATCCAAGAATGGAATAAGTGACGACTATGGATTTCTTCGAGCTGCTGATTGATGGCTGACAGGCCAACATACTGAAAAGAATTAGCAGAACGAGTGAGGCCGTGATTATATATTTCCTCTTCATCTTGATGTACCGCCTTTATTTGAGTGGATTGTGGGGGTGTTCTCGACGCAATCATGGCAGAGTCCATAGAACTCCAGCAAATGGCCTTTGATCTCAAATCCGCTTTCCTGAGACAGCTTCTTCTCTATATCGATAAGGCTGCAGTTTGTAATATCTACGGCTTTGCCGCAACCTGAGCATACCAGGTGATGGTGATGTTCCGTGGGCCTCTTCATCATGTAGCTCCCGCACCTGCCCTCCGAATGGACCTTGCATACCAGGCTGAGTTTATTCAGCACTTCAAGCGTGCGGTAAACGGTGACCCGGCCCAGACTTGGATCCTCCTGCCTGGATTTCTCGAGTATGGAATCCGGAGTTAGAAGGTCGTTGCTCGAAGCGATTACTTTCAGCACTATATGGCGTTGAGGGGTAAGCTTATATCCATTCTCCCTGAGAATCCCCGCTATCCTATTCGCCGTAAGCCTCATATAGTATTACAACTGAAATGAAGTATCTATTAGAGATGAATATAACATGCTGTCTAATACCTGTCAAATTGTTGCCAGCTCCAGCCATTCTCCGGGACCTGTCCCTGCTCGTTATTTACCGGTTAGCCCGTACAGATCGCGATAGGCCTCTTTGAAGCCGGGGTCGGCTTCGGCCAGGCGTTTCTTCATATCCTGCATCTTGTGTGCAAACTGTTTGCCTTCTTTCTTGTTGACCAGGTCGAGCCACTGGCCTGCCTTTTCTGCAAAGAGGCGCTCGATTTTATCCAGGCCCGGCAGGTTCATCTGCAGGGAAGAATAGAACTCGGGGTCCTCCGAGGCAACGCTCTCGGCGATGGTCAGCAGCAGCCTGTAGGTGGTGCCGCTCACCTCACGGGCCTGCTTGAGTTTTCCCAGCCCGGTCAGCGTGTCGCCCGTAACCAGCGCTATGAAATGCGACAGGCCCAGCACGATGGCCATGAGCTCGTCATGCTCGGCCGGGGACATGACCGCCACCCTGGCACCCTTCCCCTCCAGGTACTTCCTCACCCTTGCGGCCGTCTCATCCTCGGCTTTGCCGGTGGGAGTTAGCACGAAGCATTGTCCGGCTATGCCGTCGGCGCCCGGGCCGAACATGGGATGCATGCCCAGCACCTTCCCCTTTTTGATGTATTTGTGCATGATTTCAACCGGCCCGGCCTTGATAGAGGTGACATCGAAGATAAGCTGCTGCGGGGATGTATAAGGCGCAATATCGCTGACTATCTGCTCGAATTTGTCGATAGGCAGCGAAAGTATTACCGCATCGGACCCTTTAACGGCATCCTGGTTGGAGGCGGATTCAACCCCCAACCTCCCCGCCGCTTCCCGCAGCTTGCCCTGGTCGCGGCCGGAGATTATCACCTGCTTGCCTTCCTTGAGCAGGAAGCGTGCCAGCCACACCCCCATCTTGCCGTATCCGCCTATGATGGCTACTTTCATATTTAGTTCTTTTCGATTACTGCGGCTTGGCCCTCGGATACGAGCCAAGCACCTTCAAAAATGTGGAATGTTCCTTGAGGGCTTCCAGGGCCTCCTGGACATTTGTGTCCTTGCGGTGCCCTTCGAAGTCCAGGTAGAAATGATATTCCCAGGGTTTTTGCCGGGTGGGACGCGACTCGATCTTGGTCAGGTTGATGCCGCGGTCGGCAAATATGCGTATCACCTCGTACAAAGTGCCGGGCTTGTGTTGCAGCAGGAAGACCACCGAAGTTTTATCGTTGCCGGTGGGTGGCGAGTCCTTGCCGCTCAGGATAAAGAACCTGGTGGTATTGTTGGGGTTGTCCTCTATTTCACTGGCCAGAACTTTCATATCGTAAATCTGCGCTGCCGTAGCACTGGCAATGGCCGCGCCGTCCAGGATCTTCTCATCCTTGATCATCTTCACGCTGCCCGCCGTATCGTAGGTTGGTATCACCTCGTACCCCATGCGTTTGAGGAAGCCCTGGGATTGGCCCAGCGCCTGGGGATGGGAATAGACCTTCTTGACCGACTCCAGAGTAGCGCCTTTATTGGCTATCAGGCAGTGCGACACCTTGATCTGGGTCTCGCCACGCACCATGACATCGGAATCGAGCAGCAGGTCGTATGAACGGCTGATGCTGCCGACCTGCGAGTTCTCGACGGGGATTATGCCGTAGGGAAGCGTGCCTTCCTGCACTGCAGCGAAGACCTCTTCCAGCGTATCAAAGGGACCCGTCTCAACCGAGGGACCGAAGAACCCCATGGCAGCCTCCTGGCTATAAGCGCCGGGCTCCCCCTGGAAGGCCACCTCCATGCCCTGTATATTCTTGGAAGCCTTGATGACCAGCTTGTAAATGCGTTCAACATCCTCCGGGTTGAGGGCTTCTTTTTTAGCCAGCTCCCTGACGTTCTTCAGCACCTGTTCCTCACGCTGTTTGTCCTCGACGGGACGCTTGCTCTCCTTCTTCTCGCGGCCGATCTCGTCAGAGATCTTTAGCCGCTGCGACAGCAGCTCGATGATTTTGACATCGATATCGTCGATCATTTTTCTGGACTCGTGTATATTCATTTGAGTACCTCTTTTATTAAACCTGCCCTCATGGCAAAATCGCACAGGGTGACCTTCATCATAGCCTCAGCCACGGGCACGGCCCTGGGTACGATACAGCTATCGTGCCTGCCTTTGATCGATAGATCGACATTTTTGCCCGCTTTGAGATCGACCGACCTTTGCTTCACGCTTATGGAAGGCGTGGGCTTGACGGCAATCCGGGCCAATATGGGCATACCGTTGCTGATGCCGCCTGCTATTCCTCCGGCATTATTGGTCAGCGTGACCACCTTGCCGTTTTTCAGCATAAATATATCATTATGCTGCGAACCTTTCATAGTCGCCGAAGAAAAGCCGGACCCGAATTCCACGCCCTTGACGGCGGGTATGGCAAAGAAGGCTTTGGCCAAGGCGCCCTCCAGCGTATCGAAAACCGGCTCGCCCAGCCCCACGGGCACGTTCAGGGCCATGACCTCGATAATGCCCCCGATGCTGTCGCCCCGTTTTCTAATTTTTTCGATCAGGGACGCCATTTTGGCGGCCGCTGCGGAGTCGGCGCACTTAATTGGATTCTTATCAACGTTCTTTTTAATCTGGATCGCGGTCTGCGGTGCAGCCTTGATATCTCCGATCTGCACCGTATGTGCCAGGACCTCGATCCCGCAGGTCTTGAGCAGCTTGCCGGCCACCGCTCCGGCCATTACGAATCCGGCTGTGATCCTGCCGGAGAAACGGCCGCCGCCGCGGAAATCGTTATAGCCGCCGTATTTGAACCAGGCCGTATAATCGGCATGGCCCGGCCGCGGGACGGAGCGGACCTGCTCGTAAGCGCTGGAATTTATATCACGGTTCCAAACCAGCAAGCAAATGGGCGCTCCGGTGGTCTTGCCGTTGAATACGCCGGAAAGCACCTCCACCGTATCTTTTTCTTTGCGGGTGGTACCTCCGGCGGCCGAGACCGGCTTCCTACGGTCCACCTCTTTCTGTATTTCAGCCGCGGTCAGCGCCAGGCCGGCCGGACAGCCGTCGACTACCACGCCGATGCAATCGCCGTGGCTCTCGCCGAAGCTGGTTACAACGAATAATTTACCCAGGCTATTTCCCATCTAAAGTAACTTCACCTCCCATGCTTTTTAGGACGTCCCAGAATTCGGGGTAGGTCTTGGAAACGCATTCTGCGCCTTCTATTATTGTATCGCCGGCCAGTACGCCCAGGATGCTGAAGGCCATGGCGATCCTGTGGTCGTTTTTGGAGTCGACAGCCGCGCCGCGCGGCCTGCCGCCCATGATGAAAAGTCTGTCCCTTCCCTCACTTACATGGATTCCCATGCGTTCCAGCCCCTCTTTGACCGCGGCCACCCGGTCGGATTCTTTCAGACGGGCGCGGCTGATGCCGCTGAACTCACTTACGCCCCCGGCCGCCGCCGCCAGAACTGCTACGGTGGGCAGCAGGTCGATACAGTCGGAAAGGTCGGTCCTCAGGGGCTTGAGCGGCGACATTTTCACACTGACTGCATCATGGTCAGTTTGTATGTGGGCCCCCATCTTTTTTAATAAATATACTATGGCCCGGTCGGCCTGGCGGCTGTGGAGATTCAAATTATTTACCTGCACCTCGCCGCCGGCGGCGCCCAGCGCCAACGGGTAGGACGCTGACGACCAGTCCCCTTCCACATTGTATTTGGCCGGTTTATAGCTTTGGCGCGCCACCTTGAAACTGCGCAGGCCGGCGCTAGCCTTGACCTTAACTCCGAAGCTCTGCATGCAGTCCAGCGTCATCATAACATAGGGCTTCGACTCCGGCGGCGTGCTCAATTTAATGGCCATCTCACGAGGCGCCAGCGGGGCGATAAAAAGTAGGGCCGATACGAACTGCGAGCTGATATTACCCGGCAGCACAGTCACGCCCCCTTTTAGACTTTTGCCTTCAACCGTAACCGGGGCAAAGCCCGAATCAGACTTACAATTCACGCCCACCTGTTTTAAAGCCTCCACCAGAGGGCCGATGGGCCTTTTGGACAGGGACGGCCCGGCCGTCAGGCGGCAGGTGCCCGGCACCAGCGAACAGACTGCCGTCATGAAGCGCAAGGTACCCGCCGAGTCGCCGCAATAAAGGTCGGAGTTTGGCGTTTTAAACCGTCCGCCCGAGACCAGCCAGGCGTCTTTTCCGTCCTCGATTAGCACGCCGATCTTGCCCAGTACTTCCCGGGCAGCTTCGGTATCGTCCGCCGGCAGAGGGCCCAAAATCTCGCTCGTCCCCTCAGCCAGGGCGGCGCATATCAGGCCGCGCAGCGTGTAGCTTTTGGATGAAGGCGCCTTCACGGCCCCGTGGATAGCGCTTTTCGAGATGAAGGCCCTCATTTTTTATGCCACCATGCTGCAATCCGGTCAACGACATCCTGCACGGCCAGATCGGACGTATCTATGGTAATATCGGCTGCTTTCTCATATAAAGGTCTGCGGAATTTGAGGAGCTCGTGCACGGCGGATGCCGGGTCGGGTACCTCGAGCAGGGGACGCTTCTGGCCGCTCCAGGACACGCGTGCCAGCACTACTGACGGCAGAACCTTGAGGTAGACTATCTCGCAGGTTTCTTTGAGAGTATCCATATTGGCGGGTTTGAGCACAATGCCGCCCCCGCAAGCTATGACCGCACCCTTCTTGCCGGCAACGTCGCGGGCTACTTCCGCCTCGATTCTGCGGAAGGCCGGCTCGCCGTCCTGCTGGAAAATCTCGGCTATGGATTTATTGCACCTCTCCGTAACCAGGGCGTCCATCTCGACGAACTCCATATTCAGCCTCTCAGCCAGCGCCCTGCCTACGGCCGATTTGCCTGCACCCATAAATCCTATCAGGGCTATGTTATTTTTCATGTCCGTTTAGTGTCCTCAGGGCTTCCTTACGCATAACTTCGATGGGTGCTTTTTGGCCGGTCCATTTCTCGAAGGCCAGTGCGCCCTGCCAGACCAGCATGTCCAGCCCGTTGACTGTCGCGGCACCGGCTTTGGCCGCCTCCTTCAGAAGCCGCGTTTCAACGGGGTTGTAAACTATGTCCACCACGGTATGCTGCGGCCCGATGAGATCGCCTTTCACCAGGGTCTCACCCGGTTCGGGCGACATGCCCACGCTGGTGGTATTAACCAGAATATGTGCCTTTTTCAGGGCGATTGTAATGTTCTGCCTGTCTAACGGCATGGCCTCAGCCGGGTGCCCGGCGGTTTTCATAATATCCCCCACCAGGCGGGCGGCCCTGCCCGACGTCCTGTTCAATATGATGAGCCCCGCTCCTGCGGCGGATAATGCGAAGCAGACTGCCCTGGCTGCGCCGCCCGAGCCAAGGATAACCGCAGTCTTACCCCTGACCTCGACGCTATGTTCTTTCAGGGCTCGCATGAAACCTTCGGCATCCGTGTTATGGCCCTTGAGCACGCTGCTATCGTTGACAATCACGTTCACTGCGCCGATGGAGCGTGCCGGAGGGTCTATCTCATCCAGCAGAGGTATGACTTTTACCTTGTAGGGGATGGTGACGTTGAGCCCCCGGATACTGAGGGCGCGCATGCCCTGCACGGCGGCCGCCAGGTGCCTGGGGGGAACCCTGAAAGGCAGGTAGATATAATCCAACCCCAGCGCTTTGAAGGCGGCATTGTGCATGGCGGGCGATACCGTATGTTCGACGGGGTCGCCGATGACCCCGCAGACCGTGGTCTTGCCGGTTATTTCGGGGGATGTATTCATCGGACCAACCCCAGCAGCCTGCGCATAACCTCGGCCGGCACCTGGCCTGGTGCGGACTCTTTGCCACTCCCGGTGGAAGCGTAAGTAAAATAGCTGCCCGCCCGCGGCGACAGCACGCGGCTGAGCCTCCCCTCTGCGCCCATGGCGAAGGAAACTATCCTGGCGCTGGGGAACATGCGGATCACCTCGAGCACGGGGATATTATCTTCGATTTTCACGGCTGTTGTCACGAGCTTGCAAATGTCGGCGCCGGCCTTGATCTGCCGCCGCGCTATGGCCGCCAGTTCATCCGTTGAGGGCGTGCCCTGCCAGTCGTGGTAAGAGATTAGGCATCCCACCTTTTTCTTTTTTATCTGCGGCACGATGTCCTTCAGCCCTTCGGCATTAAGCTCAATATCGATAAGGGCGGCGCCCAGGCCGGCGGCAGACAGCAGCTCTTTGATCCTGCCTTCCTCTCCACCATCCCATTTTCCGTGCTCGTTCACGCTGCGGTTGGCAGCAATCCAGGGCTTATGCAGCTCAGGCACGATCTCATTCCAGCCGGCCCCGATCATATCTATGCGCACCTCGAAGAGGTCGGCCAACTCCGCGGCGCGCCGTATGGAGGGGACGTCTTTGTCCGTTATGACCGTGCAGATCCTAAGCCTCTTCATTATTCCTTTCCAGGACGTTGATTGCCAGTGCAAAGCTCACATCGTCGGCGATGAAGACCTTGCCTATTGAGCGGGGCAGGATGAAGCGGATCCTGCCGTTGCGTACCTTCTTGTCATGTTCCATGGCCTTGATGATCCTGGCCATATCCAGGCGCGGAACGGCGACCGGCAGCCCCACTGCCAGCAGCAGTTTTTTGAGGCGCGCCAGGTCTTTGGCCTTAAATATGCCCATTTTATTGGCGATGACCGAAGCGGATACCATGCCGATGGAAACCGCCTGGCCGTGCTTTATCCTGAAATCGGAGGCGGATTCGATGGCATGTCCGATGGTATGGCCGAAGTTGAGGATGTTGCGCAAACCGGAGTCCTTCTCGTCCTTTTCAACGATGGCGGCCTTGATGGCAGCTGACCTGACTATGATCTCCTCCAGCACCACATTATCGAAGGAACGAATTTTATCCAGGTTCCTCTCGATCAGGCTGAAGAACGGTCTGTCCCTGATGACGGCATACTTGATGACCTCGGCCAGGCCGTTGCTCACTTCGGTGGGCGGCAGGCTGGCCAGCGTAAGTATATCCGCTGCCACCAAAGCCGGCTGATGGAACACACCTATATTGTTCTTAATGGGGCCGTGGTCAACGGCGGTCTTGCCGCCTATGCTGCTGTCCACCTGCGCCAGCAGGGTGGTAGGAAGAAGAACCAGCGGCAGGCCGCGCATATAGGTGGCGGCTACGAAGCCTGCCAGGTCGCCGATCACACCTCCGCCCAGCGCCAGAACAGGGGTCGAACGGTCGGCACGCGCCGCCTGCATTCCCCCGTACAGCTTGGCGGCGGTATCCAGCGATTTCTGCTCTTCGCCTTCAGGGACCAGCAACAGCAGGGGCTTATAACCCTGCCTGTCCAGGCCCTGTTTAAGGATATCGCCGTACAGCCTGTCGATAACGGGGTTGGTGATGATGACGGCCTTATCGCAGGGCAGCTTTTCCCTCAGCCACGCTCCTACCTGCCCGAGCAGCTCCCGGCCGATGCGGATATCATAGCCTCGTCTGCCAAGCCTTACTTTGACTATCCTCAACCTGCTAAAACCACCTTACTGGTTGCCTGCCCTGCCTGCAACCAGCTGATGTATTTCCCGGCAGGCCTTTATTATATCCTGTAGCTCCTGGGGCGTGATAGTTTGACGGCCGTCTACGATGGCCTCAGCCGGATTGTAATGGGCCTCGATCATCAGTCCATCGGCGCCGGCGGCGATGGCCGCACAGCTCATGTTGAATACCAGGTCGCGGCGGCCTGTAGCGTGGCTGGGATCGACGATGACCGGCAAATAGGTCTCCTTTTTCATGGCGGGTACGGCGCCCAGGTCCAGCGTGTAGCGGGTGAATTCCCTGCCCTTTCCTACGGGAACGATGCCGCGTTCGCACAGGATGATGTTCTTATTGCCCTCAGCTGCAATATACTCGGCGAAGGAGAGGAACTCCTCGATGCCGGCGCCGAAATGCCTTTTGAGCAGCACAGGCTTGTCCTTTCTGCCGACCTTGGCCAGCAGGTCCTGGTTGTACATATTGCGTGATCCTATTTGAAGGATGTCGACATATTCGGCAGCCAGGTCTACATGGTCCTCGCCCCTGACCTCGGTGATAACCGGCAGGCCGAATTCCCTGCCGGCGTCGCGCATCCATTTCAAGGCCTGTTCCGCACTCTTGCGGTCGATGCTGCCCAATCCCTGGAAGGAATGTACAGAGCTTCGGGGCTTGAAGATGCCGCCCCTTAAAATATGGGCGCCGGCCTTCTTCACAGCCTCGGCGATCATGAACAACTGCTTCTTGTTTTCCACGGCGCAGGGCCCGGCCATGATGACGGGTTCGCCGTTGCCAATCTGGATATTGCCTATCATCACAGGTTTGCGGGCTTCGCCGTTCTCGCCTGTGGCGCGGCCGTACTCGCGGCTGATGAGTTTGTAAGGGGTGTCGATTTTAAGTACTTCCTTCACTCCCGGCAGTATGGCCATGTGGTCAAATGGCACGTTGGTCTCGTTTCCGACCAGCCCGATGACCGTGCGGAATTCGCCGCGGGACACGTCGGCCTTCAGGCCGTAATGCCGTATCTCCTTGACGATACGCTTGATATCCTCTTCGGTTGCGTTGTGTTTCATGATCATCATTGCTCTAGTACCTCCTGCTATTTTTAAACTATAAAAAGAGAGGAGCCCTCCGCTTGGAGGGCTCCTTTTGTTTTGCTTACTACTTTACTTTACTTAACGGAACCGGGTGCACTGCACCGCCCCCCAAGCGAATCGCCGGGCGTAAAAAACCAGTAATAGGCGTAAAAGCTTTGAGAAGCTATGCAATTAACCATGTCGCTAGAAGATTAACATAGAAAACAAAGGCTGTCAAAAAACAGCTTCATTCAGGTCATTATACGCACATCATGTAATCAGGCTGACATGCCACAGGGATGGCTATTTGATAACAGCCTCCAGGATATCGACGGCATCCTCGATATATTTGGGGCAGAGGGTCTGAAAAAGCTTTTTTTTGCGTGCTTCCATCAGTGCTTCATTGTTGCTGATATCGCAGCCCAGCAGGTCGCGGCAGAGGGTCGACCCGCGGAGCTCCCGGAATCTTTTTAAAAATTCAGCCGATAGTGCATAGGTTATCTCGTTGGCCTGAAGGGGGTCGGGTGAGGACATGCCCTTTTTAAGCCCGATGACCATGATGGCGCCCGTTACCGCACCGCACGTTTCCCCGCTGCGGCCTATGCCGCCACCGAACCCGGCAGCGATCTTGAGTGCCGTCGGCCTGTCAAACCCAAGCTCGTCGCAAAAGGCGGATAAGACAGCCTGCGAACAGTTGAAACGGCTTTTGAAAGTAGCCAATGCATTATCATCTTTGGTCATCTATTACCTCCTTACCGGCGATATGACAATTGCTTCTTATATCGGGAACCTGAATCTATTTTTTAACTTTTGCCAGCGTCTGTTCGAATTGCACGAGGTGGTCCTTGAGGTGCCTGAAGTAATCGGTGATCAGGAACTCCAGCGCCATTTTCTTGTCCCCCGACAGCAGGTAGTTGCCCAGCTTTTCCTTATTGACCGTTTCGATGATATGTGCGATCAGGATATTATACTGCTTCCACAGCAGCAGCAGATCCGAGATGCGCAGGTCGTTCATCTTTTCCACGCCGATCCAGTCGATTTGGTATTTCTGGTATTCGGGTAAGGTCATTTCGGTCACGAACTGCAGCCCGATGAAGCGCTGGTGGTTATTGGAGGCCGAGTTTATCAGGTGTCCCATGATCTCCTTCAAAGACCATTCGTTGGCTTCCGGCCTGATAGAAGCTTTTTTATCGTCGGTATTTTTATATTTCTTATAAAAGGTTTCTACGGTTTTGTTGAGATCGTTGCTGATATCTTGCATCTTGAATGTCCTCCCTGTTTCATTGCCCCGCTAGTTAATTATACATATCCGGCAACCTCTAATCACATCTCGATCTGGTATAATTCGTGGACTGTGTCAGGTTGGAATATTTCTGCGGTGGGAGCCGGGTAAAGATAGAGAATGGAAAATATTCCCGTACAGGTGTCATTGCTGGGATCGGGAGCACTGGTGCTGATATCGGCGCTTATATTCGTCAACGCCATCGAGTACGTTGGGTACAGGCTGCACCTGGGAGGCTCCTTTGTATCTGCCATCCTATCCCCGCTGTTCACGTCGTTGCCGGAGATGATCGTGTTCCTGGTGGCGGTATTTGCTTATGCCGGCAAATCGGGCCAGGAGATAGGCATCGGCACGATCTTCGGGCAGCCCTTCATGGCCTCCAGCCTGTCCTACGGCCTGGTAGGCATCTCCATATTGCTGGGATTCTGGTTCAAGCAGCGCAAAACCCTTTCCATGACCATAGACCGCACCCTGATGATACCTTACATATTTATCCTGGTGCTATTCCCCCTGGCCCTTCTGCCGGCGGCCTTTAGCGATCCCGTTATAAAGCACCTCTGCGGGCTGGTTTTCCTGGCGGCCTTCGTTTTTTATATCTGGCTGATGCAGCGCAGGCGCATGGCAGAGTTGATCGAGGACGCCGAAATACCCTATTTTGCCAAACTCCTTCCCGAATCGCCGCGCAACGGGGTGATTATGGCGATTTTACAGCTTGTGGTAGCTACCGCAGTGCTGTATTTCGGCTCCAAGCAACTGGTGGGGTCCGTTGATGTGTTGGCAAAGAGCATCGGGGCCAGCACCATGGGCGTGGCGCTGATCATAATACCCGCCGCCACTGCCATACCCGAGACGGCCAGTGCGCTCATCTGGAGCTTCAAAGGCAAGGACACCTTCAGTATCGGATCGCTGGTGGGTGAGAAGGTCCTTTACTGCACCGTTTATACCGGGCTGGCCCTGCTGGTCACCAACTGGGAGCTGGATATTCACGCTTATATAAGCGTGCTGGCGACCACCGTAATATCTTTGATATTGCTGTACTTTATAGCCAGGCAGAAAATGCCCTGGTGGGGGCTGTGCCTGGGTCTGGTCTTCTTCGTGGCCTATGCCTTTTTAGTCTTCAACCTGCGGATTTAACGGGATTGCAGGCGTTCAGGCCCACCCCTCGGCGGAGAGGTAGTCATGAAGCTCATCCGGGTGATGGCGGCAGTGGTATTCCAGGCGGCTGGACTCGGCATGTGCCTTTGAGTAGGGCAACCCCTGAGCCATGCGGTTGCGTTCGTGAAGCTCGTGCAGAAGCACATAGCCGCGCTCCTTCTCCTCGATATCGTCGTCGATCCAGACCTCATTGTCCGGCACAAACTCGTAAACGTGATCGTGGCCACCCTCGGTGAAGTCGATATCGAAGACGCTGCGCACCATGCGGCCGTCCACTATCCAGACGCTAATGCCGTCCTCCAGCTTCTTCCACAGCTCCACGTGCGCCTTGGCGCCGTCCGGCAGCTTCTGTCCTTTGTTCGTAAAGCGCGACAGGTCGCCCGCCTTGCGGCGTTCGGCCCTCTCAACCAGGTCGGCCTTGGTGATGGCATCGTCGTAGGACATGCCTTTGGCCATCAGCCGGTGCTCGACCAGCAGGTGGTCAATGTAAAACTGGGTCTCGTCCTCCTTGGCTTCCCGGTCTATCCACAGCTCATTCACCGGAATGTACTTAAAGCGGTAATGCTGGCCGAAATTGGTGAACTCTTCGTCCATATGGCCGCGTATATATGCGCCGTCCACCGACCAGACTACAAGATCGCCGCGCTCATCGAGCTTCTTAATATAGGGTAGTTTCATGCCTCATACCTCCATTCCATATTATAGCCATAAACACGCACTAAAAGTGAATTATGCTGATAAGAAAATAGATGGTGCCGGCAATGATGGCGGCCCCGGGGATGGTAAGAAGCCAGGCCCAGACTATGCGCAGGGTCACGCCCCAATTGACGGCCGTCCAGCGGTTGGCAGTGCCTACACCCGATACTGCCCCTGTGATTACGTGCGTGGTGCTGACCGGGACGCCCAGGTGGGTTGCCAGGAAAATGGCCGCCGCACCGCCGGTCTCGGCGCAGAAACCATCGATCGGCCTCAGCCGGGTTATCTTCTGCCCCATGGTCTTGACGATGCGCCAGCCGCCCGTCAGGGTCCCTATGGCTATGGCGGTATAGGCCAGCAGGACCACCCATATGGGGATATGGAACGTAGGGATGAAACCTGCCGTAAGCAGGAGGCTGGTAATAACCCCCATAGTTTTCTGTGCGTCATTGCCGCCGTGGCCAAGGCTGTAGAGTGCGGCCGAAAAAAGCTGCATCACGCGTGACCATTTGTTGACGTTGCCCGGGCTTTGCCTGTAAAAGATCCACGATGTCAGGACTTTCAATATATATCCGAGCGCAAGGCCGATGGCCGGTGCCAGGATAATAAACGCCAGGGTCAGGTACCAGCCCGTTGGGATGATGACGCCGAAGCCGCTTTTCACGATGGCCGCTCCGGCATAGCCGCCGATCAGGGCGTGGGATGAGCTGCTGGGCAGCCCCAGGTACCAGGTGATTAAATTCCAGCAGATAGCGCCGATCAATGCCGCCAGAATCACAGTCTCGTTGATTGAAGAAATGTTGATCATGCCCTTGCCGATGGTCTCGGCCACGGCGGTGCCGAATATCAGGAAGGCGGCAAAATTGAAAAAAGCCGCCCATAGGACGGCGAACCGGGGAGGGAGGACACGGGTCGAGACGACGGTGGCAATGGAGTTGGCTGCATCGTGCATGCCGTTGGTGAAATCAAAAAAGAGGGCCACAAGGATGATGAAGCCAATGAAAATCAGGTGTAAATCCATCAGGCGGCTATCGAAACCAATGCATATTTCCGGAGGTTAATTATATATTTTTCCACCAAAAAAGTATTATGATAGCTCGATTCAAATGCGCGCAGCTGCCTATCATGCTCACCATGTCGGCCGAGATCACAGGTCCCAAGTACGCCGGCGTATCGGTTGGCTACCTGCAGCTTCTGGGAAATGTAGCCGCCGTCATTCTGGTGCCTGTTATGGAGGGGTTGGACTCTGCCACCGGCCAGTTTACTTTGCCGCTGGTCATGCTGGTGGTATTGCTGCTGATATCCTTCACCATGGCTTTCTGGATACGCGATACTCATCCGGGCAGCCTGACGGCTTAGATACGGGAGCTATTTATTTTTTCGCAAGGACAAGGAAGGAGTATCCGGTAACGCCCAGCGCCAGCGCGATTACCAGAAAGCCGCCGCCGATAGCCTCGGCTAAGGTAGTCACGCCCAGTCCCAGCACCGCCATATACAGATAGTTTTCAAGGTTTAAGGCCTGGGCGTACGCGAGGTGCTCGGGGTTGGTGGGATCGTATTTCCCTCCTGCCATCAGGGCGCCGTAAGAGGGGGATATCAAGTGCCGGTCGGCTCGCACCTTATCGGCCGCGATCTGGGCCGTCTCGGCGTTCTGTATGACCAGGCCGGAATTGGGACCCTTGACGCCCAGCGATGAAAGGGTGATATTCTCCGTGCGCATGGCCCCCTCGATGAACATCTGCTTGCTGAAACCTTCATACAGGAATGCCGCACTCATCGAAAGGGCGGCCACGGCAAGAAGGATTAAAATAATGCCGGAAACCCGCAATTTCACACTCATTTCATGCCTCCTGGTTTAATTATAGTGGGATGCGTAATAAACGGTAAATGGGGCTTAATTAACGGCCATTGAGATATATATTGACGGGGGTGTGTTATGATTGGCGCAAGGGTGTGAAGAGATGGCCTTGGATTTAAAACAAATAAACCTTTAATCGGAGCATCCGTTATCTATATTGTGAATGAAGCTTACAGGAGTGGGGCTATGAAAACAAAGTTGCTTTCTGTTATAGGCCTATGCATTATCCTGCTGGCAGGGCTGCCCGCATGCCAGCCTCCGGCAGCATCCGGAGATGTAGCGACATCCGACAAGCCGAGGGAGACCGTGGCAACGGTCAACCAGGCCGACCTCTCAGCGCTGGTAGACGGCAACAATAAATTCGCCGTCGGGCTTTACCAGACGTTAAAGAGCGGTGAGGGTAACCTTTTCTACTCCCCCTACAGCATATCCATGGCTCTGGCTATGACCTACGCCGGCGCAAAGGGGACTACGGCTCAGCAGATGGCAGATACGCTGCATTTCACGCTGTCTCAGGACAGTCTGCATACTACGTTCAACGGGCTCGACCAGCAGTTGGCCAGCCGGGGACAGGGCGCCAAAGATAAGGAAGGGCAAAGCTTCAAGCTCAATATAGTCAATGCCCTCTGGGGTCAGAAAGGTTACCAGTTCCTTTCCCAGTACCTCGACCTGCTGGCACAGAACTACGGGGCCGGCATGAGGCTGCTGGACTTCCGAAATGCGCCTGATGCCTCCCGCCTTACCATCAATAAATGGGTCGCCGACCAGACCAAAGATAAAATCCAGGACCTGATCCCTCCCGGCGCCATTGATACTATGACCCGGCTGGTGCTCACCAATGCCATCTATTTCAACGCGGCCTGGGCGACTGCTTTCGATAAGGGCGCCACCCAGGATGATAAATTCTATTTGAACGACGGCAGCAGTGTCACCGTGCCCATGATGCATGAATCTGAGAGCCTGGGATATGCAGAGGGCAGCGGCTACAAAGCGGTCGAATTGCCCTACGATGGTAATGAGCTGTCGATGGTGATTTTACTTCCCGACAGTGGTACCTTCACCCAATTTGAAAACGCCCTGACTGCCGACAAATACGGCAGCATAATTCAGGGCCTGGCCGCAAAGCGAATTGCCCTCAGCCTGCCGCGCTTCAAATTCGATTCATCCTTCAGCCTGAATCAGGCGCTGTCGACTATGGGGATGCCGCTGGCCTTCACCGACCAGGCCGATTTCTCGGGCATGACCGGAAATCGCGATCTTTCCATCTCCGATGTTATCCACAAGGCCTTCGTCTCAGTCGACGAGTCGGGCACCGAGGCAGCCGCCGCCACCGCTGTGATAATGCGCGCTACCTCCATGCCGCTGTCGCCCACCGAGGTCAAAGTCGATCACCCTTTCATTTTCGTTATACGGGATATTCAGACTGGGACGGTGCTGTTCATAGGGAGGGTATTGAATCCTACGGCCTGACAAATCTTGAAATTCTAAATACTAAGCTCAAAGCTAGATATCCCTCACCCCTGCCCCTCTCCCAAGAGAGGGGATTCCTTTCTTCGAAGAGGGAACAGGTTCCCTCTTCAACGTCTTCCTCACTTAATTACACGGAGGCGATTCCTTTTTTTCTAAGCGGAAACGGATTGCCTCTTCAACGCTTCTTAAAAAAAGCCGCACCCGATTATTTCCAAATGGCCCTTCATCATATACAATTGGGTTAATACGGCTGGTCAGGACATCCGATTAAACAACCGGCTTAAGCGGTTTAAAGGAGATATCTCATGTGGCAAAAAGGATGGCGCGAAAAGGTCTGGTCCGGAATCGATCAAGAATGGGACTTGATTATAATAGGCGGAGGCATAACCGGGGCCGGGATTTTGCGTCATGCGGTGGCCACCGGGCTTAAAACGCTGCTGGTCGAAGCCGGCGACTTCTCTTCGGGGACGTCCAGCCGTTCGTCCAAGCTAATCCACGGCGGGCTGCGCTATATCCTCAACAAGCAGTTCAAGGTAACCCAGGAATCGGTCAGGGAAAGGGAGCGCATGATGAGGGAGGCCCCCCACCTGGTCACCAAGCTGGGCTTTTTATTCCCCAATTATGAGCGCTACCACATCAAAACCAGGCAAATCGGCGAGTTAATCGCCATCTACGACCTGCTGGCTCCCAAGTGGGACCACCGCAATTTCAGCCGGGAGAGGATGCTCAAAGACTGCTCTTATTTAAATAAAGACGGCCTGCTGGGCGGCTACCTGTATTACGATGCCGCCATGGACGACTGCCGCATCGTCATCCGCGTGTTGAGGGAAGCTGTGAGGGACGGAGGCACTGCCTTGAACTATGCCAGGGTGGAAAGCCTGCTGCGAGATAAAAACCAGCAGGTCTGCGGCATTGTCCTGAAAGATAACGCCTCATCTAATAATAGTAAAACCGTGGAGATAAAGGGGAAAGTGGTGGTAAACGCCGCGGGGCCATGGGCCGACCAGATACGCATGCAAATCGCGGGGACGCCCCGGCTGCGCCGAGTGCGCGGCAGCCACCTGATTCTCCCGCGAAACAGGATACCGCTGGATGAGGCCATCACATTGCTGCATCCCAAGGATAACCGCGCTACCTTCGTCATTCCCTGGGAAGGCACGATAATCCTTGGTACAACCGAGGTAGATCAGGACCCTGCCCTGGATATGAAATATACCGAACCCTTCGCCAGCCAAGAGGAGATCGCCTATATTCTGGACTCGGCGGCCTACCTCTTCCCCGAACTGGGCATCACTGCTGCAGACATTGTCTCATCCTTTTCGGGTCTGCGCCCCATAGTGCGCGGCGGCGCTGACTCGGCTTCCAAGGAGTCGCGGGCGCACTCCATGTGGGAGGAGGACGGCATGATAACCATTACTGGCGGGAAATACACCACCTTCCGCATCATGGCGCGCCAGACCCTGGCGGCTGTGCTTCAGAAGCTGGGAAAATCCCCAACTATAAAGTTAAAGCGCGTTTTTACTAAGCAGCCGGAGGTACAGGCCCGTAATATAGATCCGGCCACGCTGGGCTACCTGGCGGGACGGCACGGCGGCGATACCGCAGGACTGATCTCGGCGGCGGGAGCAGGTGAGCTCGAGCGCATCGGCAACCTGCCCAACGTATGGGCCGAGCTGCGCTGGGCCGCAAGGGAAGAAGGCGCCGTCCACCTTGACGATATTTTGCTGAGGCGTGTGAGGCTGGGCATGCTGCTGCCTGGCGGAGCCAAAGAGCACATGGAGCACATACGGACGCTTACTCAGGCGGAGTTGGGCTGGAGCGACGAACGCTGGCAGCAGGAAGCCGGCAATTATTTAAATACCTGGCAGAAATATTACAGTCCCACGCCCGGCTGATGGTAAAATTTAAGGGCACTTGTTGACTTTTCCGGAGGAGGTCTATTATGGCGGCCAAAGATGAATTCATCCCGGCATGGTGCGAACAGGTAGCGCCTGTGCATTCCTTCCGCAGCCTTATCAAATACGGCGATCCAGCCGGTTTCAAACATCCCAATGCCGGCATGTTTCACCTGCTGAAAGAGACCTTCGGCATGACGGACGAGGACTTCAAGCAGCCGGAGCTGTCGATGGAGGACTTCAATATTGAGATACCCTCCAAAATGCCGCAGGCACAGGTAGACGCCCTCAAGAACATAATTGGCCTGGAAAACGTCCACACCGACGCCTATAACCGCACACGCGTCTCCTACGGGGCGGGCATGATCGACGCTCTTCGCCTGCGCCACCGGGTAGTGGAAAACTTGCCCGACGTCATCCTCGATCCACGCGATCAAAAAGACATCGAGGCCATCGTGAAATATTGCGATGATAACCGCATCCCGCTGTACGCAGCAGCGGGCAACTCCAGCGTGACGCGCGGCAAGGAGGCGGTCAAAGGCGGCGTCTGCCTCGACATGTGCGTCCATATGAACAAGGTGCTGTCGCTCAATGAGACCAACCAGACCGTGACCGTTCAGCCCGGAATCATGGGCCCTGAGCTGGAAAGGATTTTAAATAACGCCCCGAGCACGCTTAAGGCCAAGCGGGGCTATACCGTCGGCCATTTCCCGCAATCTTTCGAGCATTCGTGTGTAGGTGGCTGGGTGGTAACGCGGGGCGCAGGGCAAAACTCCACCTATTACGGCAAGATCGAGGACATGGTGATAGCCCAGGAATACGTCACGCCTATCGGCAATTTCAAGACAATGGAGGTCCCGCGCTCAGCCACCGGGCCGGATTTCGACCAGATCATGATCGGCAGCGAGGGCACCTTCGGTATACTAACCAGCGTTACCCTGCGGCTGTGCCGCTATATGCCAGAGAATACCCGCCGGTTCTCTTACCTGTTCAGGACCTGGGAGGATGCGCTCGCTGCCTACCGTGAAGTAATGCAGGGTGAATTCGGCCTTCCCTCTGTCTTCCGGCTCTCCGATCCTGAGGAGACGGATGTGGCCATGCGCATGTACCATGTGCACGGCACGATAGCCGACACCCTGCTGCGCGCTATGGGCTACCTGCCCATGAAGCGCTGCATCCTGCTGGGCACGGTGGATGGCGACGGCTCGTTCACCAGCCTGGTCCAGAAAAAGATCAAGCGGGTCTTTAAGAGATACCGGCCTTTCAACCTGAGCCCGGCGGGCGTAACCCGGGCCTGGGAAAAGAGCCGCTACACCGATCCCTTTATGCGTGAGGACCTGATGGATTTCGGCATCCTTATCGATACGCTGGAATGCGCCGTCAACTGGGAGAACCTTCCAAAAGTGCACGAGCAGGTGAGGGCGTTTATTAAGTCCCGGCCGAAGACCATCTGCATGACGCACCTGTCGCACGCCTATCCGCAGGGGGGCAATCTGTATTTCATTTTCACAGCCAAAATGAAGGATATTAATGAGTACCTGGAGCTGCAGTACGGCATTCTAGACGCCGTTTTGAAGGCCGGCGCAGCCATGAGCCACCACCACGGCATCGGCAAGCAAACAGGGCCGTGGCTCGTGCAGCAGATAGGGCAGCAACAGATGGACGTTATACGCGTACTGCGCGACCATTTCGACCCGCATCACGTTATGAATCCCGGCGGCACGCTGGGGCTGGATATGTCAGAGGAGCAGAAGGCAAAGCGCTGGGGATTCCAGAAGTAAAATAGAGGAGGCCTGCCATGGCTGAGAACCTGCTTTCCATCGATGTCGGTACACAGAGCGTACGCGCCCTGATCTTCGACCCGCGGGGCGCCCTTATCGCCAAACAGCGCGTGCCCTACGAACCCTACTATTCGGATGCACCGGGGCTGGCGGAGCAGAAGCCGCAGGTATACTGGGATGCTATATGCCAGGCCTGCCGCGGGTTGTGGCAAAAGGCAGATGCGAAAAAAGAGAGCATCGCCGCCGTCGCACTTACTACACAGAGAGGCACGGTGGTCAATGTGGATGAAGCGGGCGAGCCGCTGCGGCCCGCGATCGTTTGGCTGGACCAGCGGCGCACGGAAGGGCTGCCGGCGCTGGGTGGTATGTGGGGTGCCCTTTTTGCCCTGGCAGGCGCCAGCGAAACGGTGGCTTACCTCAGGGCGGAAGCGGAGGCCAACTGGATAATCAAAAATCAGCCCGAGATCTGGAAAAAAACGCATAAATACCTGCTGCTCTCGGGCTACCTTACTCATCTGTTGACCGGCCGTTTTGTTGATTCGGTGGGATGCCAGGTGGGCTATATACCTTTCGACTATAAAAGTCAGAACTGGGAACCTAAATGGGGCTGGAAGTGGCAGGCCATACCCGTGGAACCCGGCTTACTGCCTGAGCTTGTCCAGCAGGCCCAGCCGCTGGGAGAGATAACTGCCGGGGCGGCGCAAGCCACGGGTATACCCGCAGGCCTGCCTCTGATCGCAGCAGCGGCCGATAAAGCCTGCGAAGTGCTGGGCTCGGGGGCGCTGGACCCACACGTCGCCTGCCTGAGCTACGGCACCACGGCTACCATCAATACCACACACGCTAAATATGTGGAGGTCGTCCCGCTACTGCCCCCCTACCCGGCAGCGGTATCCATGCTCTATAACTTCGAAATACAGATATTTCGCGGCTACTGGATGGTAAGCTGGTTCAAGAATGAGTTCGGCCTGCGTGAACAGCGCTTATCAGCCGAGAAGGGTATTGAGCCGGAGGTGCTTTTCGATGACCTGGTCAAGTCAGTGCCGCCTGGTTCTCAAGGACTGGTATTACAGCCCTACTGGTCTCCCGGACTGCGCTTTCCGGGACCCGAGGCACGCGGCGCCATCATTGGGTTCGGTGATGTGCATACCAGGGCGCATATTTATCGCGCCATACTTGAGGGACTGGCCTATGCGCTGCGGGAAGGCAAGGATCGCACCGAGAAGCGTAGCGGAGTTAAAATCACCGACCTGCGCATTGCCGGGGGCGGAAGCCAGAGCGATGCTGCCATGCAGTTGACGGCCGATATTTTCGGCCTGCCCGCTTCGCGACCGCACGTATACGAGGCTTCGGGGCTGGGAGCAGCCATGGACGCTGCTGTTGGAGCCAGGCTGCATCCTGATTTCAAGTCAGCCGTAAAAGAGATGACGCATACCGGCCAAAGCTTTAATCCCCATCCCGAGACACGGCAAACTTACGACAGGCTATACCACGAGGTCTACCTCAAGATGTACGACAGGCTAAAACCTTTTTACCGCACCATCAGGGAGATATCAGGCCGAAGTTAGGCCGGCAAATATAACGATCAGCATCACTACTGCCAGTGCCAGGCCGATATAAGCCCAGACCTGCATCGAGCGCAGCGTCTTGTCTATATCGGTAAAACGGCGTATGGCCGCACCCTTTTGATACACAGAGGTAAATACGAAGGCGGGTATAAGGGTCAGCAAGCGTACGCCGAGCAGGGGCAGGAACAGTGATATTACGGTTTTGCCAACTATAGCCAGGGCTGCCGATATAACGAACTGCCAGCCCCATACCAGGCAAATGGCCATATTGGGCTGTAAAAACATACTGTTTCTCCACAACCCCTGGACGTAGCGCCATTTGGAGTATTCCGCTGTTAAAGGCAGCTTAAAGGGTGGCACCATCGATCCCAGCCACATCAATCCCATAAACAGCAGTGCGATGGTCGAACCCCATTTTATAACTAGATCGACCTCCATAAACGAACTCAGTATGCCCAGAGCGACGAAAAAGGCCAGGCTGGCTATCTCGGTCCACAAGGGGCGGTTGAAGATTAGGCGGTAAATAACTACAAATAAGATAACAATGGTGGGAGGGGCAAAGGTGATCCTGTAGTCCAGAGGAAGTAGATCGTATAGGAAGAACAGCCAGGTCCAGGATGCGAAGAGGATGGTCATCCAGGCCATGCCGCTCAAAGGAAGCGGACCGGCGGGATGCTGGCCGCTCGCTTCAACAGTGAAATTTTCCGGCCTCTTGAAAAGCTCTTGCATTTGGGCCAGCAGATTGGCGTCGCCGTCTACGGTGTAAAGGCCTTGGACCAGGGCATCGAGGCCCGAAAGCTCCCCGCTGTTGATTTTTAGCCAGACGTCCGAGGGCGTGCGGATGGTGAGAGCCGGATCTTTGGCAGGCCCTTTGTGAAAGCTGCAATTACCATGATCTATGCATAGATGGTACTGTCCGGGCTCCGGGCCACTGGCATCGAACTGTATATTAGCCCTTATATCTCCGGCGGCCGTAGCGTTGAAGACCAGCGGCATGCCTTCTATAGTCTGCCTAAAATTCAATGCATGGACGTCTATGTTTTTTAGGCTTGTCATTTGCCCTTTACCCCCCAATTAATTGTGATCATCTAGCGAGAAGGAAAAATATAAAAGTCAGAAGTCAAGTATACTTGATTACTGCGGATAACGGAACAATACTTTATAATTTACCTGTTGGGCCCAAATTACAAAATATGAGATTTTGCATGGTTTCAGTCGACCTATTAAACTTAATCTAAATGATTATGGGCGCATCTGCCCGTCGCATTGTGGTTAATTAAAGTTGTGAAAGAGGAGTTAGAATCATTCTGGGCGGTGCCGGCCGCGGACCTGCTGAGCGGATTGGAGACTACTGAGAAGGGGCTGACATCCGTTGAGGCGCAGGCCAGGCTGGCGCGTTTCGGTCCCAACTCCCTGAGACCGACAAAGCGTTTTACATCTCTGTCGCTTTTGCTGGGGCAGTTCAAGAGCCCCATCACTATCATCCTCATGTTTGCCACTGTGCTGGCCTTTTTTCTGGGCGATGCTGTAGATGCCGCCATCATCCTGGTGATCATCCTTGCCAGCGGATTGCTGGGGTTCTGGCAGGAAAGGGGCGCAACCAACGCTGTGGCCAAGCTACTGGCTATCGTTCAAATTAGATCCACGGTGCTGCGCGACGGCCAGGCAATCAATGTGAGGGTGGAAGATATCGTCCCGGGCGATATCGTGCAGTTAAATGCGGGTGATGTGATTCCCGGCGACTGCCTGGCGCTGGACTCGAGGGACCTGTTCGTCGACGAGGCGTCACTCACGGGCGAGACATTTCCCGTGGAAAAAAAGGAAGGAATACTCCCTGCTGAAACGCCCTTGAGCCAGCGCGCTAATTCATTATATATGGGGACACATGTCGTAAGCGGCACTGCTATGGCTGCTGTAGTGAAAACCGGGACTTCTACTGAGTTCGGGAAGATATCGGACAGGCTGAAGCTGCGGCCACCTGAGACCGAGTTCGAACAGGGCGTCAGACACTTCGGCTATTTGCTGATGGAAGTGACACTAATACTTGTCATTGCCATCTTCGCCATAAACGTCTTTTTCAAACGGCCGGTTCTGGAAGCACTTCTGTTTGCCCTGGCGCTGGCGGTGGGCCTTACGCCGCAATTGTTGCCGGCCATCATCAGCATCAATCTTTCGCACGGCGCCAGCAGGATGGCTCGAAAGAAAGTCATCGTTAAGCGGCTGGCCTCCATAGAAAACTTCGGCAGCATGAACATCCTTTGCGCGGATAAGACAGGTACCCTGACGGAAGGCACTATCCACTTGCATGGAGCTATCGATGTAAGCGGCAAAGATAGCGCCAAGGTGTTGCTGCTGGCGTATCTAAACTCGGTATTTGAAGCGGGCTTTAGCAACCCCATAGACGAAGCGATACGCTCCGTCCACAACCAGGATATTGCGGGGTATAGCAAGCTTGATGAAGTGCCCTATGATTTCAACCGTAAACGCCTATCCATACTGGTGAGCAAATCAGGCGTTTCTACCATTATAACTAAAGGCGCGGTCGAGAACATCCTGGATGTCTGCTCTACCGTCGAGAATGTAAAAGGTGAAGTGCAGGATATCGGGCCGGCGCTGAATGATATCAAGCGCCGCTATCAAGAGCTTAGCACGACCGGCTACAGGACACTCGGCCTGGCTTACAAGCCGGCTGATGGAGGCACAGTTATCAACCAGAGCAATGAGAAAGACATGACCTTCCTCGGCTTCCTGGTTTTCCATGATCCATTAAAGGAATCTATTGCCCAAACTGTGGACGAATTGAAGCGGGTGGGGGTGACGCTCAAAATTATAACGGGCGATAACCGTTATGTGGCCGCCCATGTCGGCCAGCAGGTCGGTTTCTCGGCCTCATGCCTGCTGACCGGGCCTGAGATCTCCCGCATGAGCCCCGAAGCGCTAATCAGGAGGGTCAACGACATTGATATCTTTGCCCAGATTGAACCCAGCCAGAAAGAACGTATAGTCTCTTCTCTGAAAAAAGCGGGAAATGTTGTGGGTTTTATTGGGGACGGTATCAATGATGCCCCGGCCCTGCACGCAGCCGACGTCAGCATCTCGGTGGAAGGCGCCGTGGATGTGGCCAAGCAGGCCGCTGATATCGTCCTTATGGAAAAAGACCTGAGCGTGCTCAAGGATGGAGTAAAAGAGGGCAGGATGACCTTTGCCAACACGCTGAAATATGTTTTCATGGCCACCAGCGCCAACTTTGGCAATATGTTCAGCATGGCCGGCGCCTCATTGATAATGCCCTTTCTACCGCTGCTGCCCAAGCAGATATTGCTGACCAACTTCCTCACCGATTTGCCTGAGATGACCATCGCCAACGACAACGTCGATGTGGAGCAGATTGAGAAGCCGAGGAGATGGGACCTGAGGTTTATCCGCAATTTCATGATCACCTTCGGGCTGCTCAGCTCGGTATTCGATTTTGCCACGTTCGGCGTATTATTGCTCCTTCTGAATGCCACACCCGAACAATTCCGTGCCGGCTGGTTTATTGAATCGGTCGTATCGGCTGCGCTGATAGTGATGGTGGTCAGGACCCGCAGGTTTTTCCTGAAAAGCACGCCCGGCAGGGCGCTATTGATCACAACCTTGCTGGTGGTTTTGGCCGTTTTGATCCTGCCCTATACCGGGCTGGGCCTGTTATTCGGGTTTGCTCCGCTGCCCGTGTATTTTCTAGCGTTCGTGGGCCTGATTGTTATCGTCTATGCGGGGTCGGCGGAAATAGCCAAGCGCATATTTTATCGCAGACTGGGGCTGACGTAGTGATGCGCCTGGCCTGTTATATCAGGACTGGCTGATATCCATTTGATCGCTGGTGGTAAAGACTTTGTATTGCATGCCCCCGTGCCTCTTGGAAAAATACATGGCGGCGTCTGATTTGCGCATCAGGGTGTCCATATCTTCGCCGTTGTCGGGATAAATGGCGATGCCAATGCTGGTCGATATATGCAGTTCAAAGCCGGTTATGCGCAGCGGCTCCTTGCAGGAATCGATGATTTTCTCTGCTATCAGGATGGCGTCCTCAGGATAATGGATCTCCTGCAGCAAAAGCAGGAATTCATCGCCGCCCAGGCGCCCAACGGTGTCACTGGAGCGGAGTATATTGGATAACCTGCTTCCCACAGCTTTGAGAAATTCATCCCCCACGGCGTGCCCCATAGTATCGTTGACTTCCTTGAAGTGGTCCAGGTCCAGCGACATAATCCCCAGCTTATAGTTGTTGCGGTTGGCCTGCGCCAGCGCCACTTGAAAACGGTCGTTAAGCAGTACCCTGTTGGGCAACCCGGTCAGGAAATCATGGGTCGCCATATCGGCCAGCTTTTGCTCCAGTTGTTTGCGCTCCGTGACATCCCTGCTGACACAGCGGAAACCTACTATTGTGCCCTGTTTATCTTTCAAAACCGATATAGCTGCCTCGACGTAGCCTACAGTTCCGTCCTTTCTTACCATACGGTGCGCGTAGCCTTTATTGGGTTCCCCCGACCTATATACATTATTAAAAGCGGTAAACACCGGGTTGATATCCTCCTCGTAGGTAACCTGACGGAAGCTCATCTGGATGAGCTCGTCCATGGTATAGCCGGTATGGCGGGCGGTGGCTTCATTAACGAATTTAAAATTGCCCGAAAGGTCAACTTCGTAGTAGGAGTCTTCCATCTCCTCAAGTATGGACCTGTACTTTTCCTCGGATAGACTCAGCGCCGCTTCAAGCATCTTACGCTCGGTCACATCCCGGACTACCGACCTAAAGCCTATGATCTTGCCGCGCTCGTCTTTACGCAGATCAATGGAACTTTCTCTATACCTTATCTGCCCATCTTTTACGATCTGATGGGCAAAGGCAGGATTGGGTATCCCGCTTTTGAACACCTGGTTGTAGGCCTGGAAAACCGGGTCGGTCCCGTCCGGCGGTGTAACCGCACGGAAATTTGTCCCGATCAATTGTTCTTTCGGGACGCCGATGAAATTTGCTGCTGCGGTATTGGCAAAGGTGTAGTTGCCCTTCAGGTCCACTTCGTAGTAGCCGTCCTGCATTTGCTCGAGCATGGTGCGGTATTTTTCCTCTGAGCGCTGCAGCTCCTGTTCCAGCCGGGTGCGTTCAGTGACGTCACGGGAGAAACAGCTGAATCCTCTGGCCTTTCCGTTTTCGTCCTTAAGCAAACGTATCGATGTTTCGATATATTTTTCGGTGCCGTCCTTGGCAATAAACCTGTAGGAAAAGCCTCTGTTGATCTGCCCCGTTCTGAAAACCTCGTTGAATTTTTTATAGATAGAATCCTGCAGCGCCGGATCGACGATCCGGCGGAAATTGCTCTTTAGGAGCTCTTCCTCCGAGTATCCGCCGAACTCGCAGTAGGCCTTATTGACGTAGACATAGCTTCCCTTGAGATCCACCTCATAGTACATATCGGGCATCTGCTCCAGCACGCTCCTGTATCTTTCCTCCGAACGACGGAGATTATCTTCCAGCTTTTTGCGTTCGGAGACATCGCGGCCCAGACAGGAGAACCCCATGGGGTAGCCCTGCTTATCCTGTAGCAGGCCGATGGAGGATTCAGCAAATCCGATGGAGCGGTCCTTGCGTATGATCCTGTGGGAGAAACCTAAATTCGGCTCCCCGGTTTCATATACTCTGTGGAAGGCGCTGAAAACTTTGTCGATCTCGTCTTCAGGCATGATAACCCGGTAATTCTTGCCATCCAGCTCTCCCTTCTCGTAACCCAGGTTATGGCAGGTAGCTGCATTCAGGAAGGTAAAATTGCCGGCCAGATCAACCTCGTAATAGGAGTCGAGCATACGGTCCAGCATGTTTCGGTATCGCTCTTCCGAAGCAGTCAGCGCCTCTTCCAGCGCCTTGCGCTGGGTTATATCGCGGCCCACGCACAGGTAACCGGCAGGTTCACCGCCCGGGCCTTTGAGCAGGGATATAGAGGATTCCATGTAGAAGACCTCGCCGTTTTTACGGGTAACCTGACTGACGGCATTGGTTTTAGATTTGCCCGTCCGTAAGACCTGTATGAATTCCTTTTTACGTGCCTTGCGGTTTTCTTCGGGAAGAAACATGCTGGCGTTCTTGCCGATAAGCTCATCACGGGTGTAGCCCAGGTCGCGGCACACGCCCTCATTGACGAAAATGTAGTTGCCATCCAGGTCGAGGCCGTAGCAGCCGTCGTGCATCTGTTCCAGGATGGTCCGGTAGCGTTCTTCCGAAGCGGCCAGCGCGTCCTCGAGCATTTTGCGCTGGGTTGTATTGTGCGCAACACAAAGAAAGCCGGTAGGTTTGCCGCGCTGATTTCTCAACAGGGAAACAGACTGCTCGGTCCATCCCACAACTCCATCTTTACGCCTTACCCTGTGTACGAGTCCGATACAGGGCTTGCCTGTCTGGAAGACCTCCAGAAATTTTTCCAGCGCCATCGTATGATCTTCCTCAGGGACGATCATAGTGGTGTTATGTCCTAAGATTTCATCGGACGAATACTGCA